>NZ_JBFBOC010000050.1:0-39855 GCF_040685975.1 Kitasatospora sp. NPDC086791
GTCGAAGGCGTTGAGCAGCGGGGTGCCGTATCCGGGCCCGCCGGGGGTGCCCATGTCCACCTCTCGGAAGCCGATCTCGGCGGCGGCCCGGTGGCTCGGCCGGGGTGACGAGCGGGGGTGCCGCCGGGCGGATGGACCGGTCCCGGCGGCACCGGTCCTACTGCCCCGCGGTGCAGCAGGGCGGGAACGTGGTCACGGGTGCGGTGGGCGTCGCGCTCGGGCTCGGCGGAGCCGTGGGCTTGGCCGGCACCGTGGGAGCCCCGGTGGGCTTGCCGCTCATGCTCGGGCTCGGGTTCGCCGTCGGCTTGCCACTCATGGTCGGGCTCGCGGTGGGCTTGCCGCTCGTGGTCGGACTCGGCGTCGCCGTCGGCTTGCCGCTCGCGCCCGGGCTCGGCTTGCCGGTCGGGGTCGGCGCGGTGGTCGGGGTCGGGGTCGGGGCGGGCTGCGTGCAGCCGAGCGTGGTGAGCGAGGCGGTGTAGCGCTGACTGAGGAAGTCGAAGAGGTTCTGGCCGGCCTGCGGCGAGGCCGCCGCAGTGGTGAACTGCCGGTCCAGGGCGATGCGTTGGGCACCCGCCGTGGTCATCCCGGTGCAGTACTCCGTCGAGTCACCGTTGGCGGCGCCGCCCAGCGGCGGCTGGTTCACACCCGCGCGGTACAGGTTGACCTTGGCCGGGCTCTGCTTGCCGTTCTCCTGGACCATGGGGTCACTGAGCGGGACCAGGGCCATCGGGGCCGCCTGGAACTTGGCCGCCTGCAGCTCGTTCAGCGCGAGCGAGGTGACGTTGCTGCCGGGGTCGGCGAGGTCCGGGGCGGTCCACGGGGTGCAGCCGAGGGCGGGGTCGATGAAGTTGTCGAGCAACAGGTTGTCACTGCCGTTCAGCAGGGCGGTGGGCTTCATCGCCTTCATTCCCCCGCCCAGCGCGGCGGTGTTCTTCTTCGTCCGCTGCGCCGTCGTTCCCTTGGCCGTCGCCAGGTACTCGGAGGTGACGTTGTCGCTCTGGTCCTGGTCGACGACACCGTAGTCGCGGGTGGTCGGGCAGGGCTTGCCGTCCTTGGCGGTGCCCAGCGCCGGAATCTTCAGCTTGCCGGCCTTGTCGGCCGCGTTCGCCGCGGCGAAGAAGGCGGGCGCGTTGCAGTAGGCGAACTGCCCGAACGGCTGGCCGCCCGGGGTGCCGCCGACGCACTTCCCGGCGGCGGTCTGCCCGGTCATGGTCAGCACGTTGCCGTTGAATCCGAACCAGATGCCGACGACGGCGCCGGCCGGCAGGGCCGGAACGACGGGCGCTGCGGCCGGCTTGGTCCGCTTGTCGACCACGAGGGGGTTGTAGACGGACACCGCTCCGGTGGCCGGGTCGAGCACGGTGGCCTGGACGAACGCCGACTGGTTGGCGTTGGCCTCGTGGCACGCCCCCTGGGCGGCGTTGGTGGCCGACAGGACGTACGGCGTGGCCAGACCGGCCGCGGTGAGCGGGTTGGCGGGCACCTTCAGGGTGCAGTTCATGTTGGGCTGGGCGGGCGGCGCGGGCGTGGTGGCGGCGAAGGACACCCCCAGGACGGCGGCGCCGGCGGTGAGCACGCTGCCCAGGCCGAGGCTGAGCGCCATCACCTTGCGGCTTCGGCCGCGGGCGCGATGGTGAAATGGCTGGTGTTTCATGTCAGTACTCCTGAAGGAGGCATCGTCGCGGCGAATGCCTCGTCGGGGGAGGAAGAAGGAGGCGATTGCCGGCAGGGGGGAGATGGCGATCGCGGCCGTTCTCCGGCGATGAGCCGTCCAGCACGACTACGGGTTGACGGCCCGGCAGGTCGGTCGCTGGTGAGATGGATGCTAGGAGATGGACGCCGCCGGATGCCCCGTTCAGCGCCAGTCCTAAGCGACGCATAAGGTTTCGCTCATTCAGGACGGTGCTCACCGGACCGACCGGCGCGGCCGCCGGCTCCGGCCCGGGTCCGGCGATCCGCTTCACCGCGACGAGCGCGCCGCGGTCACCACCACCCCGGCCCTGACCTGCGGTTCCTCGGTCCGGCGAGCACCCTCGCGGGCCATGGGCGAGGCTGAGCGCATCCTTAGCAACCCCTTAGGGAACCCGCCGACTTCGGATCTTGACGTCGTTGTGCCGATACGGTCGGCGGCGTACCGCAGACCGGGAACTGCCTGCCCCACCGCGCAGTTGCCTGCGATTCACGACGCCGACCAGGTGCACTTCCCTCCGCTGACTTCCCCCCTGGAGACCATGATGGACACCACCAGCCACCCCGTCGGCCACCCCACCGCCCGCCCCGCCGCGGGCCCGGCCGCGTCCGCCGTGCCCGATCCGCTGCGGGCCGTGCACCTGGTCGACGTCGCCGCGCCCGGCATGGAGGGCCTGGCCCGGTGGCTGGCCGGCCGCGGCGCCGACGTCACCGGCAGCGTCCCCGAGGCCGACCGGGACAGCCCCGCGGTGGCCGCGCTCAGAGCGGCCGGCGTCCGGGTCCGGGTGGGCTTCGCACCCGATCACGTGCGCCCCGACCGGACGGCCGTGGTGTGGTCGGGCGTCTTCGCCGGGGCGCATCCCGAGCTCGACCGCGCCCACGTGCTACGGCTGCCGATCCTGGGCCGGGCCGTCGCGCTCACGGCCATCTGCGCCCAGGCCGGTTCCGAGGCGGTGGCGGTGACGGGCAGCCACAGCACCGCGACCGCGGCCGCCGCCCTGGCCGCCCTGCTGGACGACGGCCGGACCGGCTGGATCCTGAACACCCCGGCCCGCGGCGGCAGTTCGGGGCACGCCGGACACGCCGGACACGACGGCGGTGGCCGGCTCGTCGCGGACTTCTGCCCGGACACCGCCACCCACGAGGCCGCTCCCCCCGGCGCCTGGCGGCACCGCCCCGCACCGCACTTCCTCCACCACGAGCCCCGGTTCGCCGCCGCACTGATCCTCAGCACCGGCGCGAACGCCCCGCACTACGAGGACAACCTCGCCGGCCTCGACGCCGCCGAGCGCCTCGCCCGCAGCGCCGACACCGTCGTCCTGCCCACCTGGGACAACGGCGTGCGGATCCTGCGCGAGCGCCTGGGCGACCGGCCCGGACCGCACGTGGCCACGGTCGGCACCGACCCGGCCGACACCGTGTGGATCATGCGACCCCGCTGGACCGGCGAGGACTTCCGCGTCACCCTGCGGCACGAGGAGACGGACCACGCCTTCGTCCTCCCGGTCACCGGCCGCCACCACGCCCTGGCCGTGTGCGCCGCCATCGCCACCGCCCTGATCCTCGGCGAGGACCCGCGGTCCCTCCCCGAGCGGGCCGCCGCCTTCCGCGGCGCCGAACGCTCACTGTCCGTGCTCGGCACCCGGTTCGGCATCACCGTGGTGGACTCCCGCGCCCGGCACCCGCACGAGATCGCCCAGGACGTCATCGCCGCCCGGATGCTCACCGAGGGCTCGCTGGTCGTCGCCCTGGAGCCGGACGGCATCGCCCGCACCACCGCGCACGCCACCGAACTCGGCGCCGCCCTCGACGCCGCCGACCATGCGATCCTCCTACCGGTCAGCACCCCGCTCGCTGCCCACCTCGCCCCCGACCCACTGGACGCCGTCGAGCAGGCCGCCCTCGACGCCCTCGGACCGGAAGCCGTGCACCGCGTCCGCTGCGCCCCGGAGCAGCAGATCTCCGAAACCACCACCGCGGGCGACCTCGTCCTCATCATCGGCACCGACCAGGCGGCACGGCTCGGCCCGAGACTGCTCACCCACCTCGCCACCCCGATCCCACCCCACCCGTGACCCGCGCCCCGCACCGCCCGTGGCCCACACCGCCCCGCGCCATCCCGTTCCCCGGTGCCCGGACGACCACCCGTCGGCCGGCCGCGCCCCCGCGCACGGTCGGCCGTGTCGACGTCGATCGCCACCGGCCCGGCGGGTTCTCTCCCGCCGGACGAGCCGGTGCGCTACCCGGTGCGCGGCTGGGGAACGCGGGCGGGGACGGCCGGGCGGGCGCCGGTCTGGTGGCGGAGCCCGGTGGGGCGGGCCTGCGGGCAGCGTCGTCGGCGGCGGCAGCAGGGGGCGCTCTCACCGATCGCGTTCAGCGGCAGGAGCATGACGACCACCGCGGACTGCTGCTCGTCCGCGGCCTCGTACGTCGGCTCGGTGGCCGGTGTCTCGCGGCGGCTCTCCTGCGGCCGGTCGGGTCCGTCGCCGGGAACGGTCCGGGCGGCACGGAGGAAGCGGTCCAGGCGGGAAGCCGCCAGACCGAGCGCCTCCGCGAGCTGTTGGACCGAACGGCGGTGTGGCCGGCGCACCCGGCCCCGCTCGATGTCGCTGATCGTCCTCACGCTGACCTGGGAACGCCGGGCCAGTTCCTCGTGCGTGAATCCCGCTTCACGACGAAACGCCCTCAGCATGCCCCCGAACCCCGCGTCCACCCGCTGTGCGCTCGACACGTCACGCCCAGACACTCCCGCCCCCTTCCTACCGAACGTGTGCTCCCCCGCTTTGCCGTGTGGGAGCGCTCCCATGGAATGGGAGCGCTCCCACACGGATCGGGAGCGTAGCAGCACTTCACATCGGGGCCGGCAACGACACGCGCCGGGAGCTCGCGGAAGGACAAACGGATGTGATGACCCCTCAGGACCGGAAATGGTCAGGCCGAGGCCCGGACCGTCAGCTCGGTCGGCAGGATCACCTGGCGACGCGGCCGGCCGGGTTCGGCGATCTCGTCGAGCAGCAGCTGGACCATCAACCGCCCCATCTCCTCGGTCGGTTGGCGCACGCTGGTGAGCGCCGGATCGGTGCTCCGGGCGATCACGGAATCGTCGAAGCCGACGACCGCCACGTTGGCGGGCACCCGCCGCCCCGCCTCGCGCAGTGCCCGGAACGCGCCCACGGCCATCAGGTCGGAGGCGCAGAACACGGCATCGAGGGTGGGCGCTCCGGCCAGCAGCTCGCGCATCGCCTCGTAGCCCCCCGCCTCGGTGAAGTCCCCGTGGGCGACGAGCGCGTCGTCCAGGGCGAGGCCGGCCTCCGCGAGCGCCTCCCGGTACCCCGCCAGACGCGCTCCGGCCGCCTCCATGTCGAGCGGTCCGGTGATCGTGGCCACCCTGGTCCGGCCGCTCGCGACCAGGTGCCGGACGGCCGCCCGGGCCCCGCCCGCGTTGTCGGCGTGGACGTAGCTCAGCGGTTCCCGCTCGGAACGGCGGCCGCCCAGCACGGCCGGCATGCCGAGCCATTCGAACAGGTCGGGCAGCGGGTCGTCCTGGCGCACCGAGACCAGCAGCACGCCGTCGACCCGGCGCGCGGTGAGGTAGCGCGTCAGACGCTCGCGCTCGTCCTCGTTGCGGACCAGGGTCAGCAGCAGTTGCAGGTCGGTCGTCGCGAGCTCGTCGGTGATCCCGGTGATGACGTCCGAGAAGTACGGTTCCGACCGCAGCCGCGCCAGGCTTTCCGGGACGACCAGGGCGATCACGTCGGTGCGCGAGGTCACCAGGGACCGCGCCGCCTGGTTGGGGACGTAACCGAGCTCGGCGATGGCGCGCTCCACGTCCTCCCGGGCCTTGGCGCTCACCTTGGGCGAACCGTTGATGACGCGGGACACCGTTCCCCGGCCGACTCCCGCGCGAGCGGCCACGTCCTCCACCGTCGGTCGCGCGGCGGACCGGGCGGCTCCGGGGCCCGGCCTTTCAGATCGGGGCATGATCACACTCCGGCGTGGCTCACACGGCGATCGTTCGGAACCGGACGACGGAAGTGATCCACGAGGTCGACTGTTCGGGGGGACGTGCTTGCACACTCTCGGGCGCGGCCATCCTACACGGCGTGAGAGCGCTCCCACCGACCTGGCCAACGGGCCTCTTCGGCACCGGACTTGACGGCCCGGGGTGCGGCGGGCCAGGGCATGACAGCCCGGGGCCCGGTGGTCGGTCGGGAGCGCTCCCGACCGGCCACCGACCACCGGCAGCAGCAGCCCGCCACCGGACGCCCGGCGCCAGCCGCCCGCCCGGGTCGGCCATCCGCACCGGACCTCCCCAGCTGCCGTCCCCCTGGCTCCAGTAGGTGTAGAGGGCGCCGGAGCGGACGACGAAGACCTGCGGCCGGCCGTCCTGGTTCAGCCCGGCCCAGGAGGTGCCCCGCGACCAGCGGTAGTACATCCGGGAGCACCAGGCGTCGGAGTGGTTCCCCGAGTGGTCGTGGCTCGCGTACTCGGAGACGAACACGCCCTTGGCGCCGACCGTCGCCGGGTCGAGGTTCACCGGGGAGTCGCTGATGTTGTAGTCGCGGTAGTTCACCTGGATCAGCGCGCCGCCGTACCGGAGGGCCGCCTGGCCGGCGAACTTCGCGGCGGCGACGTGGTCCGAGTGGTCGCCCGAGTAGCGGGTGTCCGGGAGTTCGTCCTGGGCCCGGAGCACCGTCGGCCGGTACGTCACCATCAGCTGCCGCAGCACCTCGACGACGTCCGCGGCCGTGTAGGTGGACGGTGCGCGACGACCTGCGTGACCAGCGGCCCGGAGCCGGCGGCCGCGGCCGCACCCGTGCCCCTGCCCGCGGCCGGACCCGTGGCCGCGGCCGCGCGGGCGGCGGTCCCCTTGGCCGGGACGGGCGCGGCGAGGGCGGTGAGCGCGACGGAGGCGAGGAGTCGCCGTCGTCCGATTGCCATGTGATTCCCCACGATTCGAAAGAGGCCCGTGATCGCGCCGGGCGGAGGCGGCGGATCATCGGGCGGGGAACGCCCGGGACGGTATCCCGTGAATTCACCCGGCGCAACGGTCGATTGGCGTACGATCAAGCCACTGAACGGTCGGTGATTCCCGCCGCAGGGCCCTGGTACCGGCCCTGGAATCGGCTTACCGCGCGCTCGGATGTCCGGGGCGGAACATCGTCCGGACGGGCGGCGCAAACGTACCGCACGGCAGCACCGCGACGACGGCCGAAGACGCGGACCGGGTCGGCGGTGCCGCTCGGCCCGGCGGCGGAGCCGGTCGGCCCACCGGCGCACCGGCAGCGGGCCGCTCGGCGGCCGATCAGGCCACTGACCAGGGAGATCATGGCGGAGGCGGCCACGGCGGGACAGCCGGACGGCCGCGCCGCGCCTCCTCCGCATCCGGCAGTTCCGCCTGCCGGCGACCCGGTTTCTGCAGGAAGCTCCCCATGGTTTCCGCCTGGCATTCCTCCTGGCGGACCACGGACACGTGGTGATTGTCTTGTGGTCGGCGGATGAGCTCGGAGAAATCCCACCGCCTCATCGGATTCCGTTCCTCGCCATCGCCCAGGAAAGGAGGTTCCTCCATGGTCCGCGATCCGAACCACGAAAGAAGAGGGTTTTCCGTATGGCCAAGACCTCCCCATGTGCCGTCGTCCGCCGCCTCGGCGACTTCTCACGGGAATTGAGGGGACTCCCGGTCGGGCGATCGCGGGCCGGAAAAGCGCGCGAGCCGTTCCGCTGCCTCAGCGAGCAGCGAGCCCCGGGCGAGCCGCCGGAGGTCATCGACGTCTGCCGCCGCGCCCTGGAGATCGACCCGTATCCGGAGGACGTCGACCGGGCCCTGATCCGGTGCCGCGCGACCCCTTCGTCACCGCCCTGCCTGGACTCGGGCTACCGCGACCGATCAAGGAGATTGGTGTGACCGTGCTGGAGACGAACCGGGCTTCCGGTCCCTCGGTGGAGCATCCCGCTGCCGGAGCCTCAGCCGGTGCCGGCCCCCTGATCGTCGGCATCGGGGGCACCGTCCGCTCCGGTTCCTCGACCGAACGGGCGGTCCGGGCCGTGCTCGCGGCCTCCGCGGCGGCGGGAGCCCGGACCCTGCTGTTGGGCGCCGACGCACTGCAACTGCCGCTCTACGCACCGGGGGAGTCACTGCGCACCCCGGCGGCCCGGCAGCTGACCGAGGCCGTCGCCCTCGCCGACGGCCTGGTGATCGGCACGCCCGCCTACCACGGGGGCGTGTCCGGTCTGGTGAAGAACGCCCTCGACTACCTGGAGGACCTGCGCGAGGACGAGCGTCCCTACCTGCACGGCCGGGCCGTCGGCTGTGTCGTCACCGCCCGCGGGACGCAGGCCGCTTCGGCGCTGGCGGGGCTCCGCTCCGTCGTGCACGCCCTGCGGGGCTGGCCCACTCCGCTGGGAGTGACCGTCAACACGGAGAACGTCACCGTGGCCCCCGACGGCAGCACCGGCGACCCGCGTCTCACCGCGCAACTGGCCATCGTCGGACGGCAAGTGGTCGAGTTCGCCCGGATGCGCACGTCGGCCGGCTGAGCCCTCGCCGCTGCCCGGCCCCGGCCCCGGCCTGACCGCTGTCCGGCCCCGACCTGCTCCCGGCTTCCTCCGGGACCGCCGTGGATCGCCGCCGCCGGCTCCGCCGACCGCGGCCTCCCCGGACGTCCGCCGCCACGATCCCGCCCACCCCTGTGGTTCCGGCTGCCCTGACACCGGATCCTCCGCATCCGCATTTCCCCTGTCCGACCGTGATTCCGATTGGAGCGCGCCATGGAAGACACCGCGAAGTCCACAGAGCCCGAGGAGACCTCCGCGGCTCCCGCCCCCGGGGCGGAGACCCCCGAGGTTCCCACCGCCGAGGCGGAGAACACCGCGACGGAGGCCACCGCGGCGGAGACCGCCGAGGACGACGACCTGGACGCACTGGACGAGCTGGACGACGTCGACTTCGACCTCGACGAGGTCGAGAACAAGATCGCGCCGCTCGCCCTCGCCGCCACCGAGCCCTCGCGATGGTGACGCGAGCGGCCGAAGCGGGCCGCACCGCCACCACCGCCGTCCCGGTCGACGTGAACACCGGCCCGGCCGCCTCCTACACCGGTCTGCGGGCCGGCCTCGACGCCCTGCGCGCGCAGGGCGCCGACCTCGGCGAATTCGCGGTCCGGCATCCGTCGGAATGGGCGGAGCTCTTCCCCGCCGAGACCGCGCCCGGCACCGCGCCGCTGGAGGAGATCGCGCTGGCGCCCTCCGAGCGGCGGCTGCACCGGGAGAGCGAGCAGGTCTACCGCGTGCTGACGGTGGCCGCCGCCGCCCTCTGCACGGGCACCGCGCAGCTGGGCCGGCCCCTGCTGATCAGCGGGATGGGCGGCACCGACCTGTCCTCGCTGCGCGGCTTCATGCGGGCCGTCGAGCACGCGCGGCTCGTCGAAGGCGCCGAACTGCTGCTGGACGCGCCGACCTCCGTCCGGGCGCCGCTCGGCGGGCACGCCGACTACCGCGCCGAGCGGGTGCGGTGCCTGCGCCGCATGGGGCTGCCGGTCACCGAGGCCGACCTCGTCATGGACCTCGGTACGGCTCCCGACGCCCGCTTCGTGCCGGTGTCCGAGGAAGGCGCGCTGTTCCTGCGGGCGACGGACTCCGGGAGCTCCGCCGTGGACCGGGTGGCCGCCGCCCTGGCCTACTGCCGCAGGGCGTTCTTCTCCGCGAACTGGGAGGGCATGGCGGTCGTCGCCGACGAGGCGCTCGGGCTGCTCGCCGGCATCCCGGAGTCGGCCGTACCCGGGCTGCTCGCCGGGGCGGAGCGCGAGGAAGAGCTCGTCCACGCCATCGAGTTCGAGACGGCGATCCTGCGCGGCACCGCCGACGTGCGCGGTTTCCTGCTCAAGGTGCTCGGCATCCAGGCGGGTTTCCGCGGGGACCAGGACACGGCCATCGCCTGCTTCCGGGCCATCCGGGAGGACGCCGCCGGCCTCTCCCCGGAGCTGCGCGCCCAGTCGCACCTGTACTCCGCGCTCACCCTGTCCAAGCGCAAGAACCGGCTCGCCGAGGCCGTCGCCGAGGTGGAGCAGGGCTTCGAGGTCGTCAAGGAGCGGCCGGACGAGGCCGAGAGCGTACGCCGCGAGCGCGGCTGGCTGCACAACCTGCGCGGGCTGACCCTGTTCGCGGAGCGGCGTCTCGGAGCGGCCTTCGAGCACGAGAAGCAGGCGCTGGCCTGCATGGCGGGCCTGACCGACGCCAGTGCCGCGCACCTGCGGATCAACCTGTACTCGAACATCAGCGTGCTCCAGGAGAAGGCGGGCAAGCCCGGCTCGGCCCTGGCGACCTGGGAGAAGTTCAAGCAGGCCACCGGCTCGTCGAACGCGGGCTTCCGCAAGCACCACGCGTACCGCAGCGCCGGTCTGCGGCTGCTCGTCGGCGAGCGGGACGCCGCCCTGGAGGACCTGGACGTCACGCTGGTGAACGCCGCCGAGCTGGGCGACCTCTTCCACGAGACCGAGGTCCGGCTCGAACTGGGCATGCTGCACGCCTCCGGCGGTGACGCGAAGGCGGGCGCCGAGCAGTACGAGCGCGCCGAGTCCGCGGCGCGGCAGCTGGGCGATCCGTACCGCATCGCGCTGGCCCAGGCCGGTCGGGTGATGACGACCGGCTCCCGGGCGGCCGCCGATTCGGTGCAGACCACCGCGGCGCTGAGCCTCACCCGCCCCCAGGAGGCGGAGGCCCTGGCCAAGGCCGTCGCCGAGGGCGGCGAGCTGGCGGGGCTGCTGCCCGAGCCGCGGACCAAGCTCAACCGACCGTTCGACCTGATCAACTTTCAGGACTGAGGCCATGACGGACCAAGCGACCCAAGAGGAAACGGGACAGCGGGCGCAGTGGCAGCTCTACGATCGGCTGCTGCTGCGGCGGGCGGGCTTCGGCATCGACCTGCTGACCGCGCTCGGTGACGGGCCGGCGGGTGCCGCGGCCGCGGAGTACCGGGAGGCGGTGGCACGGTTCGAGCAGGGCCGCACCCGGCTCCTGGAGGCGATCGCCGAGTCCGTCACCGGCACCGACCGCGAGCGGGACCGGGCCGGACTGCGCGAACTGTCCAAGCTGCGCGGCCGGGTGGGCCGCCGACTGCCCGTGGAGCACGACCCGCACGCCACGGACGGCACACCCGGCACACCCGGCCCCGACGGCACGAACGGCACGCGCCGCGGCGACCTGGCCGCGGCGATCGACGGCTACCGCGCGGCGCACGCCGCCCGGCAGCAGGTGGGCGAGCGGCTGACCGCCGCCCTGGGAGAGGAGGTGCTGCGGCGGCCGGAGCGGGTCCGCGACCTGCTCCGCGACGAGCGGGTGTGCGACGCCCTGCTCCAGCTGTCGCCGTCCTTCCACACCGAGGCGGTGCGCTGGGCCGACGGCTGGCAGCAGCAGGACAGCGCGGCCGGCCGGAACCGTGCCAAGGACCGGTCCTTCTACCGCCGGGTCTACCTGTACGGCCAGCGGCTCGGCGCGAAGAACGAGACGACCAGCTACTTCGGTCCGCTGGTGCACGGCCGGATCGACCGGGCGGCCGAGGGCACCGCCCTCGGCCCCGAGACGGCGTCCGGCTACCACGTCCTGGCGGCGCAGACCGCGTTCTGGGCGGTGTGCGAGCTGGCCAAGCTCATCGGCACGGACCCGCAGGTGCGGGACCGCCCGCCGGTGGCCTGGCTGCCGTCCTGCCGCCGGACACCGGGCGGGACACCCGGGTCGGGGACCATCCAGTCCGCCGACGGCCGCCGGATCCCCCTGTCCGGGGTGCGGTGGCAGCTCGCCGAGGCCGTCGACGGCCGGCGTTCCACCGCCGAACTGGCGGCGCTGGCCGGGCTCGACCTCGCGCAGACCCGCCGGGTGCTGGACCGGCTGCGGCAGGCCGGGGCCGTCCGGCTCTGGCCCGAGCCGCCGTCCACGGCGGCGCGGCCGCTGGACTGGCTGCTCGCCTGGGCCGACCGCTACGCGCAGGACACCGCCTGGCCGGCCCGGCTGCGGGAACTACGCGATCTGGGCGACGCCTACGCGGCGGCCGAGGGCCACCGGAACCGGGCGGTCGCGTTGGAGCGCGTCGAGGAGTGCTTCACCCGGCTCACCGAGGCCGACGCGCGTCGCGCCGGCGGCCGGATGTACGCGGACCGGCTGGTGGTGTCCCTGGACGCCAAGGGCGACCAGAGCCCGGTGGTGATCGGTGGCGACGTGGCCGGGCGCTGGGAGTCCGAGCTCAGCCCGGTGCTGGACCTGGCCGCCCGCTACGGCGAGCTGCAGCAGCACGCGGCGGCCGAACTGTGCACGGAGATCATGCGGGCGGCGGGCGGCGACGCCATGCCGTACGACGAGCTGATCCGCCGGATGCGCGACGCGGTCGAGGCGGGCGCTCTGGACCGGCTCGCCGGACCGCTGATCGCGTTCAAGCGGGACTACGCGGCGCTGGTGGAGTCCGCCGTACGGGGCCAGGAGGCCCGGCTCTCCCCCGCCGAGCTCGCGGAGTTCGCGCCCGAGCCCGGCCGGCACCGTTTCGTCAGCCCGGACCTGATGCTGGAGAGCCGGGCGGACGGCAGCGAGCTGCTGGTGCTGGGCGAACTGCACCCGTACGTCTTCGCCTGGGGTTCCCAGGGACTGTTCAGCGACGAGCAGGACCGGATGCTGAGCGACTTCGAGGCGGGTCTCGAACCGTGGGGCGGCCCCGAGCGGCTGGCCACGGTGATCCGCCGCAGGCGCCACAAGGGCCTGGTGGCCGACTGGTTCCCGGGCCGCTTCATCGAGATCACCTCGGTGGCCACCGACGACCGGGAGCGCACCGTACCGCTGACCGACCTGACGGTCGTGCTGGTGGACGGCACGCCCCGGCTGCGCACCCCCGACGGTGAACTGACCCTGTACGCCGGCGAGGACGACCACGTGCACCTGCGGGCCTTCGCCGCCCCCGGCGTGGGGCTGCCGCTGGTGCGGATCGGGGACTTCGCGCCGAGGATCACGGTCGGCGACCTGCTCGTCCAGCGGGCGCGCTGGTGGTTCGACCGGGCCGACCTCGGGGTCGACGCGGCGCGCGACCCGGCCGCCGCCTTCCTCGCCGTCCAGTCGCTGCGGGCCCGGCACGGCGTGCCCCGGTTCTGCTTCGCCTCCCTTCCGCACGAGCCGAAGCCGGTCGGGATCGACCTGGACAGTCCGCTGGCCGTCGACGCCCTGGTGGCGATGGTGCTGGCCGGTGACAGCGCGACCGTGTCGCTGGCCGAGATGAGGCCGGCACCGGACGCGCTGTGGCTGCGCCACGGCGGGGCCCCCGTCACCTCGGAGTTCCGGATCGCCATGAAGAAGGCGTCGTCATGACCCACCCGTCCACCCGATCACCGCAGGCGCCGGCGCCGGCGCCGCCGCCGGCGCACGAGTCGGCACCGGAGTCGGCGCACGAGTCGGCACCGGAGTCGCGGCCGCACGGCTGGGAGCTGCTGCCCACCGTCGTCCTGCGCAGCGCCGGGTTCCCCTGGCAGCTGGTCGAGCGACTGGCCTGTGCGGGGACCCGGCTGCTCATCGAGGAGCTGTTCGCCCTGGAGGCCCGGGCGGCCGACGTGGCGTCCCGGCTGCACCCGGTGGGGCGGCTGTCCCGCGGCCAGCAGGCCAAGCTGCGCGGTCTGCGGCCGCTGCCCGCGGCGGACAACCTGCCCGCCGACTGGCTGGCCGAGTGGAACACCGCGACGGAGCGGGTGGCCGCGCTGCGGGAGCGGCTCACCGCCACCGTCGAGGCCGACGCGACGACGGTCGACGCGGCGCTCGCCGCCATCCGCACCGATCAGCGGGTCAACGACGCCATCGTCTGCTCCTCGCCCGCCGTCCACCGCGACCTCGCACGGGGGGCGACCGGCGGCCGGATCCGGCGCCAACTCGCCTCCTACGCACAGCGGCTGGCGTCCAAGAGCGAGACGATGAGCTTCTTCGGGCCGATCAACTACGGCCGGCTCAGCCCCGGTTCCGACGCCGCCACGACGCTGGACTGGGAGGGCCACACCGCGATCCGGGTCCGCCAGGCGCACACCGCGGCCCGGGTCAACGACGCCGTGCAGGAGCTGCTGCTGGCCGATCCGGCGCTGGCCGAGCGGCTGGCACCGGTGCGCAAGACGCTGACCGGGACGCCCCGCGGCACCGGCGTCGGCGCGGCGCTGCTGCGGGAGGCCGACGGCGTACGGACGGTGGCCCGGATCGCGTCCGGGTGCGGTGCCGGTGTCCCGGAGGCGGTGGCGGCGTTCGCCGCGGCCGTGGCCAAGGGGACGCTGACCCACACGCTGTGCCCGCCGGCCACCGTGGTCGACCCGCTGCGCTGGACGCTGGAGCGGATCGACGCCGCGGACCCCGACACCGCCACCCACGCGGCCGGGGTGCGGGCCCTGCTGGTGAAGGTGCTCGGACTGCTCGACGACTACCCGTCGGCGCCGCCCGAGCGGAAGCTGACCATCCAGGCCGAACTGGAGTCGCTGCTGCCCGTCACCGACCGCTCGGCGGAGCGCGGCCGCTTCTACAACGACCGGGTCATCATCCACGAGGCCGCCGTCGGCACGGCCGGGCTGGAGGTCCGCGGACCGCTGGCCCGCGACATGTGCGACGCCGTCGCGCCGGTGCTCGACCTGCTGGCCCACGAGGCCGAGGCGACCCGCCTGCGCACCAACCGGGCGGTCGCGGCCCGGCTGGGAGCCGGACGGATCCCGCTGCTGCGGGCGCTGCGGGAGTGCGCGGACCTCGACATCGAGGCGGGCGGAGCGCTCGGCGCCGAGCTGGGCCGGGTGATCGAGGCCGCGGGCCCGGACCGGGCCGAACTCGACGTGGCGGGGCTGCTCGCCGCGCCGCCGCCGCCCGCCGCCCCGGTGCTCTGCTCCATCGACGTCCTGATCGCGGCTCCCGACCTGGCCGGCTACGAGCCGGGGGTGACCCCGCTCGTGCTCGGCGACATCCACGACGCGGCACTGCTCACGCCGTGGGCGCTGCAGTTCCACCCGGACTCCGCGGCACTGCTCGCCGAGCGGGACGCCGGGGTGCGCCGGGCCCTGGGCGACCAGGTCGCCGTCAACGTGATCTCGCGCCGCACGACCGGGCTGCCGCCGCTGGAGTTCCCCGGCGTGGTGCTCGAACTGGGCGGCACGGCCGGCCCGGACCGGGAGCGGATCGGCCTGGACCGGCTGTGGCTGGAGAGCGACGGCGAGCAGGTCGTCCTGCGCGCCGACACCCACCCCGGCCGGAGCCTGCTGTTCCACAACGGCGAGCTCGACACCGCCGTGCACACCGCGCTGGCGCTGCCCCGGATCCGCCGCCCGATCCTGCCGGACCTGCCGCACGTGCCGCGGCTGCGCTGGGGCAACGTGGTGTTCTCGCGGCGGCGCTGGTCGCTGCCGAGCGCCGCGGTGGTGGAGGCGCAGAGCGGCCGGCAGGAGGCCGAGCGGCTGCTCGCCTCGGCCCGGCTGGTCCGGGAACGGGGCCTGCCCGAACGCTTCTTCGTGAAGTCGCCGGCCGAACGCAAGCCGGTGTACGTGGACACCGCGAGCCCCGAGCTGCTCAGGGGCATGGCCCGGCTGGCGGGCACCGCGGACCAGCTCCTGGTGTCCGAGCCGCTGCCCGCGCCCGAGGACGCCTGGCTGCGGGACGGCGAGCTGCGCTTCGCCTCCGAGCTGCGCTGCGTGTACCTGCGGGGCGGTGGTGAGCGGTGACGCGCCGGGTGGTGCTCCCTCCCCTGTTCGATCCGAGTCTGGCACCGGACCTCGGACCGGGCGACGAACTGATCGATGTGAACGCGCGCTTCATCGCGCGCCTCGCGGGCCCCGGGGCCCTCGCCGGGCTGGCCGAGGACTACGCCCTCGGCCGGCGCGGCGGGACCGACCCGGCGGAGGACCGGACCAAGGCGCTGTTCGCGCGGGCCGCCGCCCGGGTCACCGCGCGGGGCGGCCGGTCCGCCGGCCGGCTGCGGGCCGTGGGCATGGCGCTGCGGCTGGCGGGCGAGGCCGATCCGGCGCTGCGGCTGGCCGCGGACGACGTGGAGCTCGTCGGCGGCACCACCGAGCGCGGGGCCGACGTGGTGCGGGCCGCCGAGCGGACCGGGCTGCTCGGGCCCGAGCTGCGGTGGGCCCGTACGGCGGTCCCGGACGGGCGGGCGCACCTGCTGATCGAGACCGATCAGCAACTCCCGGCCGCCGCCGCGCTCCTGACCGCGCTCGGCCCGGAACGGGTGGTGCTGTGCGGGCGGTTCGCCGTCGCGCACCGGGAGGCGCTGCGCGCGCTCGCCCCGTTCTCGGCGGCGGGCTTCGAGGACTGGACTCCGGCCTGGCGGCTGGGCGAGGAGTGGTCGGGGGACGGCACGCCGGTCCGCTGGGTCCGCCGCGCGGCCGACTGGCGGGCCGGTGGCCCCTGGGCGGGCTGGCTGGCCCCGGACGAGGCGGCGGCGCTGCCCGCCGAGGCCTGGCGCGACTGCCGGGGCGCGGCACTGACCGTGGCACGACTGGCGTCCTGGGCCGAGGTGACGGGCGCGGACGGCGGCCGGACCGATCTGCGGGCCGTCCTGGCCGCGGCGGACGGGGCACCGCTGCGGGTCGAACTGCTCGTCGGGGCGCCCGGGGTGAGCGCCGAGGAGACCGGCGCCTCGGCGCGGAGCCTGCTGTCCGGGCCTGGGCCCGGGCTCGCGGGGCTCAGCCCGTTCCGGCTGCCGGCGGTCCGTGCCGGTGCGGCCGTGCGGGCCGGGGACGGTGCGCCGGCGGCCGGGGACGGTGCGCCGCAGACCTGGGACGGTGCGCCGCAGACCTGGGACGGAGTGCCGCTGACCCGGCACCCGGCCCCGGAGCACGACCTGCCGCGCTGGGACCGGTTCAGCGCCCCCGGGACGCTCGACGACACCGCGCGCGCCGCGGCGATCGGCGTGCTCAACGCCGAACTCGGCGCCGTGGCCGAGCTGTTCCCCGGCCGGTTCGCCTGCTGCGTGCTCGCCGAACCGGACCGGACCCCGGTGTGGGAGCCCTCGGCCGCCGTGGTGGCCGAGGAGGGGCCCGGCCCGGACGACCGGGGCCCGGGTTCGTTCGTGGTGAACCTGCGGGCGGGCAGCGCGTTCCGGCTGCATCCGAAGCTGACGCCGGTCGTGGAGCGGCTCGCGTCCGGCGACACCGCCGTCCTGGACCGGATCGGCGACGGCGTCCGAAGGAAACTGACCGACCGGCTGGTCCAAGCCGGAGTGATGCGGAGGGACCAGTGAGCCGACAGTGGCGCATCGGGCGGGAGTTCATCCTGCGCCATGCGGGAATGCCGTTCGACTGGCTGGAGGAGCTGGGCGCGCCCTACTCCCTGCTGGAACTCGCGGACGAACTGCTCGACCGCGAGCGGGCCGTCCTGGAGCTGGTGGAGACGCGGTTCAGCGGCTCCCGCGCCGAGTCGCTGCGCTCCGACGTGCTGCGCGGACGGGTGCGGCAGGTGCCGACGAAGTCCGGCGGAGCGCAGTGGAGCGCGGCGGTGCGCGCCTGGGCCGACACCTGGGAACGCTACGCGCTCGCCTGCCGACAGGCCGACGAGGAGGCCGGCGAGCGGCTGCGGGACCTGCTGGCGGATCCGCGGGTCGCCGAGGCGGTGTTCCTGTCCAACCCGGACGCGTACCGCAACATGCTGCTCCCGCTGCTGGCGTACGAGGGCCCGCTGACCTCGCGCTGGCGCCGGGTGCGCCGGCAGATGTTCACCTACGTGCAGCGGTTCTGCGCGAAGAACGAGACGGTGAGCTTCTTCGGGCCCATGGCCTACGGCACGGTGGGTGAGGGCGCGGACGCCGTGCTGCGCGACGACGTGCCCCGGGTCCGCCGGGTGTTCTTCTCGCACTGGGCGGCGCGTGCGCTGGCCACGGCGATCGCCAGGGACCCCGGGATCCTGCCGCGACTCGCCTTCCACTCCACCGGCCGCGGTGACGCGGCGCGCGAGCCGCTGCTGTCGCTCGTGGCCCCGGAGGGAACGGTGTTCCGCGAGGTGGCGCGCGCCGCCGGGCAGCCGGCCCGCGAGGTGGCCAGGACGCTGATGCGGCTGGTGGCCGAGGAGGCCGTCACCGTCGGTCTCGGCGGCGGCGACTACGACCTGGAGCCGCTGGCGACCCTGCGGGACCAGCTCTCCGCGCTGCCCGCCTCGCCGGCCCGCGAGCTGTGGCTCGGCCGGATCGCCGAACTCTCCTCGCTCATCGACGACTTGGCGGAGCTTCCGCTGGAGCGCAAGGAGGCCGCGGTCACCGCCCTGGAGAACCGGTTCACCGAGTTCACCGGCAAGCCGGCCAGGAGGGGCGCCGGTGCGGCGTACGCCGACCGCGCCGTGTTCTTCGAGGAGTGCGCGTCGCCCTTCGCGCTGACCCTCGGCGCCGGGCTGATCGACGACTGGGAGCGGCAGCTCGCCCCCGTGCTGGAGGTGTGCGCCGCGCACGGGCAGGCCGCCCAGCGCGCCGCGGCGGCCGCGGTGCGCGACGCCTTCACGGACGGCGCGGCAGGAGGGGAGGGCGCGGACGGCACGGAACTGGACCTCCTCACCTACGCGACCCGGGCGGCCGCGAGCCGTGCCGACTCCACCAGCACCTTCCAGGCGGCCCACGCGCCGAGCTACCCCGGCACCGACTGGCGGGCCGAGGTCGAGCGGTTGACCGACGAGGCCGCGGCGCTGGACGGCGACCGGTACGCGGTCATCGACCTGTGCCCCGCCGCGCCGCACGCCGCCGGGCTCGGCCTCGCCGCCCCGCTGGTGCTCTCCCGCGCCCACCACCACCTGCTGGTGCACAGCTGGCTGGGCACCATGCACCCGGATCCGGACCGGCTCGGCGCGGACGCCGCCGCCTGGACGGCGGAGCAGGACGGCGCGGTGGTCGGGCTCGACTTCGGGCGCCGCAACAAGGGCTACTACCGCTTCCCCGGCCGCGAGGTCGCGATGCGCCCGTTGACCTGGACCGACCACGACCGGCCGGAGCTGCTGAAGCCGGAGGACCTCACGGTCCGGATCGGGCCGGACGAGGTCACCCTGCACGATCCGGACGGCCGGACGGTCAGCGCGTACGTCCCGCTCAGCGACTTCGTCAAGTACGCCCCGGTCGCCGCCCTTTCGCACCCGCAGGTGCTCCACCCCACCTTCACCACCGAGGACGCACAGCCCGAGGTGGCCCTGGGGTCGGTCGTCCTGCAGCGGTCCCGGTGGCAGGTGCCCACCGCGGCGCTGGCTGCGCCGGAACCGGAAGCGCGCTTCCTCGCGCTGCGCAGGCTGGCCCGGGACACCGGGTCCCGGTTCGTCTTCTGCCGCAGCGCCCGGGAGCGCAAGCCGTACCTGATCGACCTGGCCTCACCGCTCGCGGCCGACCTGATCAGCCATGTGGCGGGCGAATCCGAGCAGCTCGGCGTGGAGCGGATGTCGCCCGGGCCGGAGGAGCTGTGGCTGCGCGACAGCGAGGGCCGGCGCTACACCAGCGAGCTGCGGATGCAGGTCATCGGCCGGAGCAGCGACCGGAACGGCGGCGCGCACGACGACGGAACCGACGGCGGAACCGACGGCGAGCACGAGGGCGGGAGCAGCACGCGATGACGCACACCACGCTCTTCGCCGAGCACGCGCAGCGGATGCGGGCCGATGTGCTCCCCGACGGCACCGTCACCACCGAGCGGACCTCGGTGCGCGGCATGAGCGTCGAACGGCACCTCGCCCCGGGCCGCGCCGAGCACCGCTTCGCCGACGGCGACGACCTGCTGTCCTCGGGCGCCGCCGGAGCGAGCCCGGAGGCCGCCGAGGCGCTGCGGGAGGTGCAGGAACGGCCGCTGTTCGAGCTGACCCCCGAGCTGCGCACCGCGCTGGCCGGGATCGCCGCCGGGACCGGCGCGGAGCTGACCCTGGGGGTGGCCCAGCAGCACGTCGCCGCGGGCGACCCGGAGCGCGTCTCCACCGCGGAGCGGCTGGTCACCACCCTGGAGACCAGGCTGACCGGTGCCGACGGCACCGTCCACTCCCGGTCGCTGCTGTGCGCCCCGCCGTGGTCCGACCCGGAGGGGCTGAGGGAGGCGGCCGGGCGGACGGCCGACGCGGTGCGCGAACGCCTCGCCCTGCCGCTCGCCACCGAACTCCCGGACGGCGCCGACCTCGTCCTGCTGCCCGGCCTCGCCGGGGCGTTCTTCCACGAGATCGTCGGCCACCCGATGGAAGCCGACGTGGTCGCGTCCGGGACGAGCTACCTCGGCGCGCGCGCCGGCCGGCGGGTCGGGCCCGAGTGGCTGTCGGTGCTCGACGGCGGCGCGCACGACGGACCGGGCTACCGCAGCCCGTTCGACGACGAGGGCACCCCGTGCCGCACCCTGCGGCTGATCGACCGGGGCACGGTGGGTCAGCCGATGACCGACCGGGCGCTCGCCGCCCTGTCCGGCGGCGGCCCCGGCACGGGGCACGGGCGCAAACAGAGCTACCGGCACCCGGCGATCCCCCGGATGACCCACACCGTGGCCGTGATCGAGCCCGCGGCCGAGCCGGAGCCGCCCTCGGGCGACTGGATCGCCCCGTACGGGCTGCGGCTGGACACCATGAACATCGCCTCGGGCGCCTTCGCCTTCCGTGCCCCGTTCTCCCTGCTGCACCGCGCCGACGGCAGCACCGCCCGGCTGGGCCCGCTGACGGTGACCGGTGACGGGGCGCGGGTGCTCGCGGGGCTGCGGCCCTACGAGCACCGGGTCGCCGCCTACCTGCGGGCCACCGGAGGCTGCGGGAAGCTGGGGCAGTACCCGGTGCCGGTGTCGTTCGCGAACGCCGGCTTCCGGCTGCCGGCCGGACTCGTCGGGCTGCGGGCGGTGGCCCGTGGCTGAGACCCGGATCCGGGCCGCCGGAATCGTCACGCCCACCCGCGGCGCGCCGCGGCTGACCGTCTCGCTCGACGTCCTGCGCGTCGAACGGGACGCGACGGGCCTGGTCACCGGCTCCCGGCGGGTCGCCGGGCCGACGGACCGGGACGCGGGCGAGGAGACCGGACTGCTGCTCGCCGCGGCGGCCGAACGGGCGGCCTCGGCCGTCGCCGGCCTGCAGAGCGCGGTGGCGCAGGTCCACGAGTGGCACGACGGCGACGGTCCGCCGGTGTCGCGGCGGGCCGAGGTGCTGGCCCGCGTCGAGACCCCGGGCGGTCCCGTGCTGCTCGGGACCAGCGGCCGGGGGGAGCCGGCCGCACTGGTGGCGGCCCTGCCCTGGGACGACCTCGGTTCGCTCCCGCAGCCGTTCGTACCGGCCGACCCGCCGGCCGACTGGCGCGAGCGGCCGCTGCTGCTGCGGCCGTCCGTGGCGTCGGTGCTGGTGGCCGGCGCGGCCTTCTCGCTGACCTCGCGCGGGGGTCGCGCGAGCGCCGGCCGGCTGGCCGGGCGGCGCGTCCTGCCGAAGCTGACCCTGACCGAACTGCCGTCGGCGCCACCCGGGTCGGGGCGGGACGACCGGGGCGCCCCGGCGCTGCCCACCGTCCTGGTGGACGGCGGCCGGATCTGCCCGCCGCCCCCGCTCGCCGAGGGCATCGCGCTCGGCCGGGCCGTGTGGGACCACGACGCCGGCGGGTTCGTCCCGCCGCCGCTGACCCGGCTCGAACTCGACGGGCCCCGGGCCGAGCTGCCCCCGGACGCGCTGGAACTCGTCTGGTGCGTGGAGGGACTCCAGCGCTACCACGGCGACGGCACCGTCCGGCTCCAGTGCCTGGCACGGGTCGCGGACCGGCCCGACGGCTGGTTCCGCCTCGTCCTGCGGGGCCGACCCGTCCATCTGCTGCGCCAGGCCCGTGGCCTGGCCGGCCCACCCATGGCTGTCCACAGCGACAGCGACGTGACCACCCGCTCGCTGGTACTCGCCGGCGCGGCCGAAATGGAAGGTGCAGGACATGCCGTCGTCACCATCGTCAACCCCTGACTTCACGCTCATCGGCGGAGGGATCGTCGGTGCCTGTCTCGCCGAGGAGTTGAGCGGCCGCGGGGCGTCGGTCCGCGTGCTCGACTCCGGGGACGAGCCCGGGCACTCGACCAACCGCGCGGCGGGCGTGGCGGTCCCCTCGCTGCGCTACCTCCCCGACCGGGAGTTCTACGACTGGCTGCGGACCGCCAAGCTGGACCTGGACGCCGACGTCGCCCGGCTGGAGCCGGAGTACGGCGCGTTCAGCGTGGCCAGGCCCATCGTGCGCGCGCTGCGCGAGCCGGACCTGGAGACCTGCGGCGACGTGCTGGACGGGCTCGGCGTCGGCGACTGGGTGGAGGGCGACGCCCTCGCGCAGGCCACGCCCGGGCTCAGGCTGCCGGCCACCAGGCGCTACCTGCTCGACCCGGCCGGGCTGATGATCGACGGCCGCCGCTACCTGGACGCCGTCCGGCGCCGCTGCCTGGACCGCGGCGTCGACTGGCGGCAGGGCGTCACGGTGCGGGAGGTGCGCGAGGAGGGCGCGGCCGTCTCGGTGGTGACCTCCGACGGGACGCTCCGCGCGGACCGGGTGGTGGTCACCGCCGGCGCCTGGAGCTCGGGCAAGGGCCTGGCCGAGGCGACCGGGGTCCGGCCGCAGCGCGGGCAGATGGCGGTGCTGCGGACCGACGAGGAGCTGAACTGCATCCTGTCCTCCGCCTACTACCTCGCGCCCGGGGTCGGTGACGACGTGATCGTCGGCGCGACGGAGGAGGACACCGGCTTCGCCGAGCACGTGACCACCCAGGGCATCGAGCAGATGCTGCGGTTCGCCACGACCGTCATGCCGGGGCTCGCGGACTCGGTGCCGGTGGAGCTGCGCGCCGGACTGCGTCCGGTGTCCGGCACCGGACGGCCGCTGGCGGGCGCCCTGCCCGGTCACGCGCGGATCTTCCTGTCGGCCGGCCACGCCGGGCACGGGCTGCTCTCGGCGCGCACCACCGGCAAGGGCATGGCGCTCGGCCTGGTCGACGACGACTGGGAGGCCCTGCCGTACAGCATGTGCCCCTCGCACGCCCTGGGCGGCGCCTCCTGATGCGCCTCGACCACGTGATCATCGGCGCGCGGACCATCGAGCCGCTGCGCGAACTGCTGTGGGACCGCTACGGGTTCGGCATCACCGACGGCAGCCCCAACCCGGACGGCACGGCCAGCTGGGTGGTGCCCTTCGACACTCCGGACGTGCAGTACCTGGAGCTGCTGGTCACCCACGACGAACGGCGCCTGGCGGAGGAGGACTTCGGCCGGCTGTTCCTGGAACGGACCGCGGACGGCCCGGACTTCCTCAACTGGGCGGTGCTGACGGACGACATCGAGTCCACCGCACGCGAGGTGGAGACGGTCACCGGCGCGGACCCGGACCTCTTCCGCGGCGAGTCGGTCCGGGCCGACGGCGTCCGGGTGCCGTGGGCGGAGGCGGCGTTCGACCTGTCGTGGCGCAGCCGGGTGCTGCCGTTCTTCCTCAGCTACGGCGACCCGCGGGCGCGCGCGGCCCGGGTGCCGGGCGATCTGACGGCGGCCGGGCACCGGGTGTGCCCGACGGCGCTGCGCCGCCTGGAGACGGGCCCGGCGCAGGAGCGGGACTGGGCGGACCGGTGGCCCGGGCTCGCCGCGCTCGACGTGGTGGTCGACCCCGCGGCCGGGCCCCGCGTCACGGCGGTGCACCTCGACACCGCCGAGGGCGAGACGGTGGTGCGGCTTCCGTGACCCCCGCACGCCCCGCGCCCGTGGGGGCATCGGGCAGCCCCGGCCGCGGCACCGCCGCGGCCGGGGCGTCCGGTCCCGCCCGGCCGGGCGGGACCGGACGCCGGCCGTCAGCCGGCCGGGCGCTCCGCGCCGCGGCGAGCCGCGTGGGCCGTGAGCAGCCGCTCGCGGGCCTGGTCGTCCTCGGCGGCCTGCGCCGCGGTCCAGGCCAGCGCGACGGAGGCCTGGAGCAGCGCCCGGTCGGCCGCCGGGGTCACGCAGGCCCGGGCGAACTCCGGCTGGTGGTTGACCGCGTCGCCGCTGTCGATGCCGATGCTGGGGTGCACGCTGGGCAGCACCCGGCTGACGTTGCCCATGTCGGTGCTGCCGGTGGGCATCGCGCTCTCCTCCTCCGGGGACACCAGGGGGCGGCCCAGTTCGGTCGCCGCCGCCCGGTAGGCCGCCACCAGGAAGGGATCGTGGGCCAGTTCGGCGTACGCGGGCGTCGAGCGGACCTCGTGGGTGCAGCCGGTGGCGACGGCACCGGCCTCGAAGCAGGCCCTGACGCGTGCTTCGAGGCGCCGCAGGGACTCCATGTCGGCGGCGCGCAGGTTGTACAGGGCGCTGGTGTGCGCGGGGACCACGTTGGGCACCTCGCCGCCGCGGGTCACGATGCCGTGCACCTGCTGCCGCGGCTCGAAGTGCTGGCGGCCCACGCCGACGGCGACCTCGGCCACGGTCAGGGCGTCGGCGGCGTTGACGCCCAGGTGCGGGGCGAGCGCGGAGTGCGACTCGCGTCCGGTGTAGCGGACTTCGAGCTCGGCCAGCGCGAGCGGGCGGGGGGCGCAGTTGTCCTCGGGCGCCGGGTGGACGAGCATCGCCATCGACACCTCGTCGAAGACACCGGCCTCCAGCATCGTGATCTTGCCGCCGCCCTCCTCCTCGGCCGGGGTGCCCAGCACCACGACCGTGATGCCGAGGTCGTCGGCCACGTCCCGCAGCGCCAGGGCCGCGCCCACCGACGAGGCGGCGATGAGGTTGTGCCCGCAGGCGTGGCCGAGGCCCGGCAGGGCGTCGTACTCCGCGCACAGCCCGACCGTGAGCGGGCCGCTGCCGTAGCGGGCGGTGAACGCGGTCTCCAGGCCGCCGGCGCCGGGCACGACGTCGAACCCCTCGTCCCGCAGCAGGCCACTCACCTTGGCGGCGCTGCGGTGCTCCTGGAATGCGGTCTCCGGCTCGGCGTGAATGCTTCGCGACAGCGCGATCAGTTTGTGTTCGGCGCGGTCGACGCTTTCGCGGCAACTGCGCATGACCCGAGACGGGATTCGCATCTTTTCTTTCCCCTCCGGATTACCGGGATCGGCGGCGGCTGGATGGCCGGAGAATGTCCGGGCCTTTTCCTTCTTACCGGAGCCGCCGACGAAAAGCGAGACCAGTCTGGAGAATTGACATGGCGTCACTGACGTGGAACGTGCGGGCGGGGAACGGGGAACTCTCGGTCGAGCTGATGCCCTGGTCGCTGCTGCGCGCGACCGGTTTCCCGGCCGCGCTGCTGGACGGGCTCGCCTCCGGGGAGCTGCTCGACACCGCCGCCGCCGTGCTGGCGGCCGAGCGGGCGCTCGCCGCCGAGCGGGCGCACTTCCTGGACCGGCGGTGGCCGGGGTTGCGGGAGGCCGTCCGGACGGTCGAGCCGCGCCAGCGCTCGCTGCGGGCCCTGCAGAGCTGCCGCCGGCTGGTGGAGGAGGGCGCGTCGCTGGACGAGCGGTGCGCGGCGGTCCTCACGGCGACCGGCGCGCCGGACTGGGCGCCCCGCTGGAACGCGCTGGTCGCCGAGCTCGGCGAGCGGCTGACGGCGGCCGCGGCCGAGCTGGAGGCGGCGCTGCTGCGCGCCCGGCTGCACACCGCGACGGCCGCCGGCCGCGACGACTTCGGGCACGCCGTGTTCGTGTCGAACCCCTCGTTCCACCACACCGCCCTGGAGACCCCGCCGCTGACGCATCCGGGCTGGGCGCGGGCGCGGGACGGGGGCGCCCTGCCGCGGACCCTGCGCCGTCAGGTCGACACCCTGCACCGCTATCTGCGCCGGTTCGCCACCAAGTGCGAGACCGTCTCGTTCTTCGGCCCGGTGCTGTTCGGCCGGCTGGTGCCGGAGCAGGACGAGGCTCTGCTGGTCGGCGCGCCCGGCCGCGAGAAGGTCGTGGTGGAGGCGAGCGCCTGGCTGGTGGAGGAGCTGCGGGAGCAGGCCGCCGGCGCGGTGCCGCTGACCCACCAACGGGTGTGGCCCAGTCCGCTGTTCCGCCGGCCGGACGGCTCCCCGGTGCTGGAACGGGCCGTGGACGGGCGCCGGTTCAAGGTCGCGGCGCCCGCGCTGGCGCTCTGGAGCGCCGCCGCCGCGGCGCCGGGGAGCCGGCTCGACGCGCTGGTCGCCGCCGCCGTTCCGGTGCCGCCCGCGCAGCGGGCGGGGACCGGGGACGCGTACGCGGCCCGGCTGGTGAAGGCGCTCGGACCGGCGCTGGTCGTCTCCCCCTGGCGGCTGCCGGCGACCGAGCTGCACGCGCTGACCAGGCTGGCTGCCGAGCACCCCACGGACCGGGTGGCGGAGCTGGCGGACGTCCGCGACGCGTACGCGGCGACGGCCTGGCCCGAGCGGGCGGCGCACCTGGTCGCCGTGCGGGCGGCCCGCGCGCAGGACGGCGGGCGGGTGTCGCAGGACAGCGGCCGGCACTACGCCGACCGCGAGCTGTTCCACGAGGACAGGTCGAGTCCGCTGAGCGAGCGGGTCGGTTTCGGCGCGCCGGTGGTGGAGCGCATCCGGGAGGTCATCGAAGCGGTGTTCCCGCTGACGTTCCTGGCGGCGCTGCTGGCCAGGGAGGACGCCCGGGACGCGCTGCGCGCCGAGCTGGCGGGCGCCCCGGCGTCGCTCGCCGCGCTGGCCGCACGGGCGATCCCCGCCCGTACGCCGCGCCGCGACCGGCTGGACGCGGCGCTGCGCGAACTGGTCGGGCGGGCCGCGGCGTCCGCCGGGTCGGCGGACGGCCGCCCGCCGGTCGTGGAGCTGAGCCGGGGCGAGCTGGCCGAGGCGCTGGCGCCGCTGTGGGACGCCGTGTCCTACGGCCCCGAGGACGCGTGCCTGCCGAGTCCCGACCTGATGGTGGCGGGCCCCGACCCGGCCACCGCCACCTGGGTGCTCTCGGAGCTGCACGACGACTGCAGCTCGATCTTCGGTGGGCTCGAGCGTCCGCTGCACAGCGACCCGGACGGGCTGTGGGCCGGCTTCACCGAGCGGGTGGCGCGAGCCGTCCCGCCCGGGACCGCCGCGACCATCGTCTCGCGCCGGCGCAGCGCCCACGTGACCCCCGAACTCCCCGGTGCCGCCATCGAACTGAGCGGCCTCTCGGGCAAGGACCGGGCCGAGGTGGTGCCGATCGCGGACGCCGTGGTGCCCGCCTCGGCCGACGCGGTGGTGGTGGACGGCCGACGGCGGCTGCTCTACCCGGGCGACCTGTCGTCGACGCTGCACCGCGCGGTGTCCAGGCCGGCGCTCGTCCCGGTGCCGGTCGACCTGGGGGCGTACACCCCCAGGATCGTGGTGGACGGTGTCGTGGTCCAGCGGGCCCGCTGGCGGCTGGACCTGCCGGAAAAGGCTCCGGAAAAGGCCGGGGACACCGTCACGCAATGGCTGGCCGTGCAACGGCTCCGGGCCGACCGGGGAATTCCGCGCCACGTCTACGTGAAGCACCCGGCCGAACCCAAGCCGCTGTACGTCGATTTCGCCGATCCATTGTCGGTGATCGATCTCGCGCGACTGCCCGAAGGGGAAGTCGTCGTGTCCGAAATGCTGCCCACCCCGGACCGCCTGTGGTGGCGCGTGGCGGGCGAAACGCATTGTGCCGAATTCCGTCTCGGCTGCGTCGTGCGGCCGCTGACATCCGAAAACCCGCTGACTCGCGAAGAGCAGGAAGAGAGCACGTCATGACCGAGGACCTCCGCATCACCTCGCTGGTGAGGGACGCCTACGACAAGGCCGCCGCGCAGTACGAGTCGGCGGGCCGGATGATCTTCCATCCGCTGGGCACGATGATCGCCGACACCCTGGAGCTCTCGCCGGGCGAGCGGGTGCTCGACATCGGCTGCGGGCGCGGCGCCTGCCTGTTCCCGATCGCGCACGCGGTGGGTCCGCAGGGCTTCGTGCTCGGCATCGACCAGGCCCAGGGCATGGTCGACGCCTGCACGGCGGACATCGAGGCCCGCGGGGTGTCCGGCTGGGCCCGCGCGGCGCTGGGCGACGCCCAGGACTTCGCCTTCGCCGAGCCGTTCGACGCGGCGAGCGCCGGCATGGTCCTGTTCCTGCTGCCGGAGGCCGAGAAGGCCCTGGCCTGCGCCGCCGCGGCGCTGCGCCCCGGGGGCAGGTTCGCCGCGACCACCTTCCCCACCGAGAACGGCAGGCTGGCCGCGGGCTGGGAGTCGGCCGAGATCCTCGCGGGCGTGCTCGCCAAGTACCTCCCCGCGGGGGTGGACGACCCGTGGCAGGTGGTCCTGGGCCTCGGCGGCCCGCTGGTCAGCGAGGAGTCCACGGCCGCGGCCTTCCTCGCCGCCGGCTTCCGCGACGTGCGGATCCGCCACGTCCCGGCGAAGTCCCGCTTCGAGGCCATCGACGACTACCTGGCGTGGACCAGGACCGTGACCACCCGCGTGCAGTGGGACCTGGTGCCCCCGGAGCGGGTGGCCGAGGCGACCGACGAGGCCCGCGAGGCGCTGCGGGTGCTCGCCGGCCCGGACGGCTCCCTGGAGTTCTCCTGCCCGACCAGGACCGTGCTGGCCGTCCGCTGACGGCACGACCGACGGCACGACCGCAAGACCGCTGACCAAGCGCCGAACACAGAGCCGAGAGGTGCGATGACATGGCTCCTGACACGACCCCTTCGCTGATCCGTCCGCTGTCCGAACTGCTCCGCGGACACGCCGCCCGGATCGGGGACAAGGTGGCCTTCGCCGACGCCCGGCGGAGCGTCGACTACCGGGAACTGGACCTGCGGACCTCTCGGCTCGCCGGCCGGCTTTCCGAGCTGGGGCTGGGGAAGGGCGGACGCGCCGCCGTCCTCATGGGCAACAGCGTGGAGATGGTGGAGAGTTGCCTCGCCGTCATCCGGGCGGGCGGCATCACGGTGCCGCTGAATCCGCAGGCGTCCGAGGCCGAACTGGTCCACTTCCTGCGGGACTCCGGGGCGTCGGTGGTGCTGTGCGACCCGGCCCGGCTCGACGTGCTGCTGCGCGCGGTGGCCGCGTCGGGCGCGGCCCGGCCCTCGATCGTGCTCACCGGCGACTCCCCCACCCCGTCCGCCGACGTCGCCACCGACGCCACCGCCGCCATCACCGCGTACGAGACGCTCGCGGCCACCGGGTACGACGGACCGGTGCCCGAGGAGGGCGAGCTCGACGCTCCGGCCTGGATGCTCTACACCTCGGGCACCACCGGCCGCCCCAAGGGGGTGCTCTACTCCCTGCGCAGCTCGCTGTGGCTGGTGGAGGCCTGCCACGTGGGTGTGCTCGGGATGACCGCGGACGACCGGCTGCTCTGGCCGATGCCGCTGTTCCACGGCCTGGGGCAGAACCTCTGCGTCATGGGGGTCGTGGCCGTGGGCGCCGGCGCCCGGCTGATGAGCGGCTTCGCCCCGTCCGAGGTGCTGGAGGCGCTGCGCGAGGACGGGGTGACCTTCCTCGCCGGCGTCCCGACGACGTACCACTACCTGCTGGACCGTGCCCGCCAGGAGCCCACCCGGCTGCCGTCGCTGCGGCTGGGGTTCGTCGCCGGTTCGGCCGCCGGCGCCTCCCTCGGCAGCCGTTTCGAGGCGGCGTTCGGAGTCCCGCTGGTGGACCAGTACGGCTCGACCGAGACCGGCGCGATCACCTCGAACCGGCCGACCGGCGACCGGGTCGCCGGGGCCGCCGGGCCGGCCGTCCCGGGGGTGGACATCCGCCTGGTGGACGGCTCCGGCGCCGACGTGCCCGACGGCGAGGAGGGCGAGGTCTGGGTCAGCGGCCCCAACCTGATGCTGCGCTACCACGGGCGGCCCGAGGCCACCGCGGAGGTGCTGCGGGACGGCTGGTACCGCACGGGCGACCTGGCCCGCCGGGACGCCCTCGGGCAGGTGACCCTGACCGGCCGGCTCAAGGAACTGATCATCCGGGGCGGCGAGAACATCCACCCCGTGGAGATCGAGGACGTGGTGCGCACGGCACCGGGCGTGGCCGACGCGGCGGTGGGCGGCGAGCCGCACGAGGTGCTCGGCGAGGTGCCCGTCGCGTACGTGGTGCCCGGTC
The DNA here is from genome assembly GCF_040685975.1 of Kitasatospora sp. NPDC086791. Classification (NCBI taxonomy): domain Bacteria; kingdom Bacillati; phylum Actinomycetota; class Actinomycetes; order Kitasatosporales; family Streptomycetaceae; genus Kitasatospora; species Kitasatospora sp. NPDC086791. Next base: position 29,641 of record NZ_JBFBOC010000050.1, read on the forward strand.
CCGAAGGCGTCGACGTCCGGGCGCTGTTCGAGCACTGCCGGACCCGGCTGTCCTTCTTCAAGGTGCCGGAGAAGGTGTACGCCGTCGAGCGCGTTCCGCGCACCACCTCCGGGAAGATCACCCGGCACCTGCTGGCGGACGCGGACCCCGTGCTGCTCGGTACCGCGTCCACCGGCGCCCCCGCGGACCACGGGAGCGCGTCCGAGCGGGGCGAGTGGACCGACCGTCTCAGCGCGTTGACGGCGGCCGAGCGGACCCGGACCGTACGGGACCTGGTCCGCGCCGAGGTGGCGCGCGCGCTCGGCCTCGACGGGGCCGAACAGGTAGCCGCCACCCGGCCGTTCGTGGATCTCGGCCTCGGCTCGCTCGCCGTCGTCGCGGTCGGGCGGCGGCTGTGCGCGCTGGTCGGGCTGCGGCTCCCGGCGACCGCGGTGTTCGACCACCCGACGCCCGCCGCGTACGCGGACCGGCTGGTCGCGGAGCTGACCGAGGCGTCGGAACCGTCGGAGCCGTCGGGCACCCGCACGCCCGCCGGGGCGTTCCCGGCGGAGCCGGCCGTCCCCGCGGGGTCCGGTCCGGACGGCGACGAGCCGATCGCCATCATCGGCATGGCCTGCCGCTTCCCCGGCGGGGTGGAGTCGCCCGAGCAGCTGTGGGACCTGATCGCCGCCGGCCGGGACGCCACCTCGGACTTCCCCGCCGACCGGGGCTGGGCACTGGACACCCTGTTCGACCCCGACCCCGACCACCCCGGCACCAGCTACGCCTCGCGCGGCGGCTTCCTGACCGACCCGTCCGCGTTCGACGCCGGCTTCTTCGGCATCTCCCCGCGCGAGGCGACCGCGACGGATCCGCAGCAGCGGCTGCTGCTGGAGCTCGCGTGGGAGGTCCTCGAACGGGCGGGCCTCGACCCGACCGGCGTGGCCGGCTCGGAGACCGGCGTCTTCGTCGGCACCAAGGGACAGACGTACAGCACGCTCGCCGCGCCCGGCTCCGAGTACGAGGGCTTCCTCGGCTTCGCCACCTCGGGCAGTGTGATGTCCGGCCGGGTGGCCTACACCCTCGGCCTGCAGGGCCCCGCCGTCACCGTCGACACCGCCTGCTCCGCGTCCCTGGTGGCCCTCCACCTGGCCTGCGGCTCGCTGCGCTCCGGTGAGTCGCGGCTCGCGCTCGCCGGCGGGGTCACGGTGATGGCCACCCCCGACGACATGATCACTTTCAGCAGGCAGCGGGGGCTCGCCCCGGACGGCCGGGTGAAGGCCTTCGCCGAGGCGGCGGACGGCACCGCCTTCGGCGAGGGCGCCGGAGTGCTGCTGCTGGAGCGGCTCTCGGACGCGCGGCGGGCGGGCCACCCCGTGCTCGCCGTGGTCCGGGGCAGCGCGGTGAACCAGGACGGCGCGTCCAACGGGCTCACCGCGCCCAACGGCCGGGCGCAGCAACGGGTGATCCGCCGGGCGCTCGCCAACGCCCGGGTGGCCGCGCACGAGGTCGACCTGGTCGAGGCGCACGGCACCGGGACCACGCTCGGCGACCCGATCGAGGCCGAGGCGATCCTCGCCACGTACGGGCGGGGCCGGGATCCGCGGCGGCCGCTCTGGCTGGGCTCGGTGAAGTCCAACATCGCCCACACCCAGGCCGCCGCGGGCATGGCCGGGGTCATCAAGCTGGTCGAGGCGATGCGACACGCCGTGCTCCCGGCGACCCTGCACGTGGACCGGCCGTCGCCGCACGTCGACTGGTCGTCGGGGAACGTCCGGCTGCTCGACGAGGCGCGGCCGTGGACGGTCACCGACGGACGGCCCCGGCGCGCCGGGGTGTCCTCCTTCGCCATCAGCGGCACCAACGCCCACGTCGTCCTGGAGGAGGCGCCGCCCTCCCCCTCGACCGAGCGGCCCGCGGTCCCGGTCCGGGCGCTCCCCGCCGTGCCGTGGCTGCTGTCCGCGAAGTCCCCGGCCGCGCTGCGCGACCAGGCCCGCCGGCTGGAGTCGTTCCTGCGGGCGGCTCCCGAGCCGGACCCGGCGGACGTGGGGCGCACCCTGGCGCTGTCCCGGGCCGGACTCGACCACCGGGCCGCCGTCGTCGCGGACCTCACCCGCGACCCGGACGACCCGAACGGCGCGGCCGGGGCGGAGCAGCTGCTGCGCGCGCTCGGCGCGCTCGCGGAGGGCGAGCCCGCGGCCGGACTGACCACGGGGCACGCCGGGGCCGCCCGGACCACGGCGTTCCTCTTCACCGGCCAGGGCTCCCAGTGGGCGGGCATGGCCCGTGACCTGTACGAGGCGTTCCCGGTGTTCGCCGAGGCACTGGACGCGGTGTGCGACCATCTGGCGCCGCAGGTACGGCAGTTGCTGCTCGCCACCGGCGAGGCGGCGGACGACGGGCGGATCCACCGCACCGGTTTCGCCCAGCCCGCCCTGTTCGCCCTGGAGGTGGCGCAGTTCGCACTGCTGCGCTCCTGGGGGGTGCGACCGGACGCGCTCGCCGGCCACTCCCTCGGCGAGCTGGCCGCCGCCCACGTCGCCGGGGTGTTCTCGCTCGCGGACGCGGCCAGGCTGGTCACCGCCCGGGGCGAGCTGATGCAGGCGCTGCCCGAAGGCGGTGCCATGGTCGCGCTGGAGGCCGCCGAGGACGAGGTGCTGCCGCTGCTCGCCGGCCGGGAGTCCCGGCTGGGGATCGCCGCCGTGAACGCGCCCCGGTCCGTCGTGGTCTCGGGCGACGCGGACGCCGTGGCGGAGGTCGCCCGGGTGGTGGCCGAACAGGGCCGCAGGACCAAGCGCCTGACGGTCAGTCACGCGTTCCACTCGCCCCGGATGGACGCGGTGCTGGCGGAGTTCGAGGCCGTGGCCCGGACCGTCGGCTACCGTGCGCCGGAGTTGCCGATCGTCTCCACGGTCACCGGCCTCCTCGCCGGTGCGGAACTGCTGACCCCCGCGTACTGGACCGGGCAGCTGCGCTCGGCCGTCCGGTTCGCCGCCGCGCTGGGGACCCTGCGGGAGCGGGGCACCGACACCTTCGTCGAACTGGGACCGGACGGCTCGCTGACGGCCCTGGTGCGTCCGCTCGCCGGCACCGAGGCCGACGCCGCCGGCGCGGGCGACCGGACGGACGACCACCGGGCGCTGCCGATGTCCCGGCGGGGCCGGCCCGGTGCCGCGACCGCCGTCGGGGTCGCCGCCGCGCTCCACACCGCCGGTGTCCCGGTCGACTGGGCGGCGTTCTTCGACGGCACCGCCGCCCGCCACCTCACGCTGCCGACCTACGCCTTCCAGCGCAAGCGCCACTGGCTGCCCGCGCTCACGGCTCCCACCCCGGCCGCGACCGCGGTCCCGGCCCAGCAGCCGGCCGGGCAGGCGACCCGGTCCGGGCGGGTGCTCAAGCCGGGTGAGCGCCCGGAGGTCGCCGCCCGCCTGGCCGGCGTGCTCGCCGGCCTGGACGAGGAGAAGCAGCTCCTGCACATGATGGACCGGATCGCCATCCGGGTCGCCGCGGTGCTCGGCCACGACGGCGCGGACGCCATCGACCCCGACGTGCCGTTCCTCGACCTCGGCGTCGACTCCCTGATGGCCGTGGAGATGCGCAACCAGTTCAGCGACTTCTGCGGGGTGAGCCTGAGCCCGACGATCGTCTTCGAGCACCCGACCCCGGCGGTGCTCGCCGACCACCTGCTCGCGAAGGTGCTGGCCGCGGTGTCCGCCACGCCGGACGCCGACGAGGACGCGGTGGACTTCGCCGCCGAGGTCGTCCTGGCGGCGGACATCTCCCCCGCCGACGAGGTGATCACGGTCGCGGAGGACCCGCGGGAGGTGTTCCTCACCGGTGCGACCGGGTTCCTGGGCGCGTACCTGCTGCGCGATCTGCTGCGGACGACCCGGGCGACCGTGCACTGCCTGGTGCGCGGGGCCGACGAGGCGGACGCGCTGGCGCGGCTGCGGAAGAACCTGGAGTGGTACGAGTTCTGGGACGACCTCGACCGGAGCCGGCTGTCCGTGGTCGTCGGCGACCTCGCCCGGCCCTTGCTGGGGCTGACCCCCGAACGCTTCGACGCCCTCGCCCGCAGCGTGGACGCGGTCTACCACGCCGCCGCGACCGTCAACGGCCTCTACCCGTACCCGGCGTTGAAGGACGCGAACGTCACGGGCACCGCGGAGATCCTGCGGCTGGCCGCACGACACCGCACCGTGCCCGTCCACCACGTCTCGTCCACCGGTGTGTTCGCCGCCGAGGCGGTCCCCGGCATGGCCCTGCGGGTGACCGATCCGCCGGGCCCCGCCGAGGCGCTGTCCTCCGGCTACCGGCAGACGAAGCTGGTGGCGGAGCAGATCATCGAGCTCGCCCGGGAGCGGGGCCTGCCGGTCTCGATCTACCGGGTGGACGAGATCTCCGGCGACTCGCAGCGCGGATTCTGCCAGACCCACGACTTCGTCTGGCTGAGCATGAAGGGCATCGTGCAGGCCGGTGCGGTACCGGAGGATCCGGCCGGCATCTTCCACCTGGTGCCGGTCGACCACGTCAGCGCGGCGATCCTGCGGCTGTCCCGCGACGACCGGGCGGCGGGCCGCAACCACCACCTCGCCAACGGAACGCACCTGCCGTTCGCCGCGATGACGGAGTCCCTCCGCTCGCTCGGCTACCGCCTGGACGAACTCCGCTGGGACGCCTGGGTGCGGCGCGTCCGCGCCGACCGTGACAACGCGATGGTCCCGATGATCGACGCGTTCGAGTCGACCATCTACAGCGGACGCAACCACTACCTGTCCGTCGACACCTCGCAGACCCGGGAGCTGCTGGCCGGCACCGGCATCGACTGCCCGCCGATGACGCGTGAACTCTTCGAGAAGTACGTCGGGTTCTTCGTCCGCGTCGGTTACTTCCCCGAGCCGGGCGGCCACGCCGTGGACGGCGGTGCGCAGGGCTTCCGGGTCCGGGAGGCGGCGTGGGAGGACCTGCCGGCGATGGCGGCCATCTGCTTCGACGCCTTCGAGACCCTGAACGCCTCGCTCGGCCTCACTCCGGAGTGGTCGTCGGTGGACGAGGTGACGGAGATGTTCCGGGACCGGCTCGCGGCCCCGGGCTGCCTCGCCCTGGTGGCGGTCGACGACTCGGGCGCCGTGCTGGGCTCCAACTTCCTGGTCCTGGGCGAGTCCGTCGCCGCCTTCGGCCCGCTCAGCGTCGCGCCCGGCGCGCAGGGCGGCGGGGTGGGCCGGCTGCTGATGGACGAGGTGATCGACGCGGCCGCCCGGCACGAGCGGGACTCGGTCCGGGCCGTCCAGGTGACCGACAACCTGGGCGCGTACCGGCTCTACTCCTCGCTCGGCTTCACGCCGTCCGAGCAGCTGTCCCTGGTCACCGGGTACGCGCCGCCCACCCCGGCGAACCTGGCGGGCTTCGCGGTGCGCCCGATGACCGAGGAGGACGTGCCCGCGTGCCAGGAGCTGTACCGCTCGGTCAACGGCCATCCGCGGGACGGGGAGATCCACATGGCGGCCAAGCGGGCCTTCGGCTGGTCCCAGCCGTACGTGGTGGTGGACCGGTCGAGCGGTGCGGTCGCCGGCTACACCACGGGCCTGTCCGACCTGGGCCACCTGACGGCGGTCTCGGAGGCCGCGGCCCGGGCCCTGTACACCGGCGCGGGCGAACTGATGCGCCGGGCGGTCCCGGACGGCCCGGCACCCCGGCTGCGCGTCCCGGGCCGGCTGATGCCGGAGACCCTGAGCTGGGCGCTGCGCACCCGCGGCATCCGCCTGGAGCGGCTGGAGACGCTGGTGGTGCGCGGCTCGTACGCGGCGCCGCGGCAGGGGGTGTACTGCCCGGGGCTGTCCTACTGAGGCCACCGCCCCCAGCAGCGCGCGAGGGCGCTCACCCCGGAGCCGTCGAGGCCGGGTTGGGCGCCCTCGCGCGTGCGGTGCCCGCCGTCCCGCGTGCGGTTCCCGCCGTCCGTCAGACCGGCGTGACCGGCACGTCGTCGCGCACCGGGCGGTCGGCCCCGGGGACGGCCAGCAGGGTGATCAGCACGCCGAGCACGGCGAACCCCGCTCCGACCGCGAACGCGAGCCGGAAACCCTCCGTCATCGCGTCGGCCACCGCCGGGCCGTCGGGCTGCCTGCCGGCCAGGAGCTCGCCGATCCGGGTGTGGGCCACCGAGGAGAGCACGGCGAGGCCGAGCGCGCCGCCGATCTGCTGGGTGGTGTTGATGAGCCCGGAGGCGAGGCCGGACTCCTGCGGCGTCACGCCGGAGACGGCGACGATGGTCACCGGCACGAACGAGAACCCGAGCCCGAGGGCCGCGACCACCGAGGGCAGGAGCACGTCCCCGGCGAACGTGCCGTCGGCGGAGACGCGGGTGAACAGCAGCAGTCCCACCGCGGTGAGCGCCAGACCGCCGGCCAGGATCGGCTTGGGCCCGACCCTGGTCACCAGCTGCGAGGCCGCACCGGCGGCGACGATGCTCGCCGCCGAGAAGGGCAGGTAGGACAGTCCGGCCTCCAGGGCGGAGAAGCCGAGCACCTGCTGCAGGTACAGCGAGATGAAGAAGAACATCGACAGCAGCGCGGCGCCGACCAGCAGGGACACCGCGTTGGCGCCGGCGAGGTCGCGGTTGCGGAAGATCCGCAGCGGCATCACCGGGTGCTCGACCAGGCGCAGTTCGACCAGGGCGAAGACCAGCAGCAGGACGGCCGACAGGCTCAGCAGCCCGATGGTCCCGGCCGAGCCCCAGCCCGCCCGCTCGGCGTCCACCAGCGCGTAGACCAGCACGCTGAGCCCGCCGGTGACCAGCGCGGCCCCGGCGAGGTCGATGCCGGTCCGCTCGTGGCCGCGGCTCTCCCGGACGAAGCGCGGGGCGAGGACGCCGGCCACGACGCAGATCGGCACGTTGACGAACATCACCCACTCCCAGCCCGCCCACTCGGTGAGCACACCGCCGAGCAGCACGCCGATGGCGCCGCCCGCACCGGCGAGCGCGCCCCAGATGCCGAGGGCCTTGTGGCGTTCGGCGCCCTCGGTGAAGGTCGTGGTGACGATGGAGAGCGCGGCGGGCGCGATGATCGCGGCGCCGAGGCCCTGGCCGACCCGGGCGGCGATCAGCAGGCCCGCGGTCGGGGCGAGGCCCCCGAGCAGCGAGGTGGCGGCGAACAGGCCGAGTCCGGTCATGAACACCCTGCGCCGGCCGAGCAGATCGGCGGTCCGGCCGCCGAGCAGCAGGAAGCCGCCGAAGGCGAGGGCGTAGGCGTTGACGATCCACTGGACGTCGGAGTCGGCGACGTGCAGGTCCCGCTGGATCGAGGGCAGCGCGACGTTCACGATCGAGGCGTCCAGCACCACCGTCAGCTGGGCGACGGCCAGGACGACGAGCGCCTTCCAGCGGAGCGGATCCGAGGCTGAGGGCGAGGTCGGGGGCGCGGACGGTAAGGCGGAAGTGGGATGCGTGGCCATGGGAGGGATACGCTCCTGTGGGTTAAAGTGGTAAGCGGAATCGGACGTCCGATTCCGGATGGCGACGATACGGAGGCGCGGTTCCCCTTGTCAAACACCCCTCCCCCTTCCGGCACGCCCACCGGCGGCAAACTGCGCTCCGACGCCGCCCGCAACCGGCTCAAGGTGCTCGACGCCGCCCGGGCCGCCTTCTCCGAGTCCGGCCAGGACGCCCAGATGGGCGACATCGCCCGCAGGGCCGGGGTGGGCGTCGGGACGGTGTACCGCCACTTCCCGACCAAGGAGTCACTGGCGGAGGCGATCGTCGCGCACCGCTTCCAGGAGACCCTGGACTTCCTCAGGACCGAGGTGCTCCCCGACCCCGACCCCTGGCACGGCCTCGCCCGCTCCCTGGAGTTCTGCGGGATCATGCAGGAGAAGGACCGGGGTTACGCGGAGACGGTCACGGCGATGGTCGGCGGCAGCGGTTTCGACGCGGCGGCGATCGCCGAACTCAACGAGCTCACCGACACGGTGCTCAAGCGGGCCCAGGCCGAGGGCTCGGTCCGCGAGGACCTGACCGTCGCGGACGTGTCCCCCCTGTACATCGGCCTCTGCCACGTCGTCCAGGCCGGCGTCCCCGACTGGCGCCGCTACCTGGGCATCCTCCTCGACGGCCTCCGCCCGCAACCGGGCCGGCCCCGCCCCACCGACTGACCGGGAGCAGGCGCCGGCCCCCGCCCCGGAGCGCGGGAGTACCCGGCCGTCGCGGGGTCCGGTCAGCTCGGCGTTCCGCCGGCGCCGAGGCCCGCGGGCAGGGGGCCGGCGAGGTAGTGCTGGATGGTGGGGGCGAGGAGGTCGGCGACGGTGTCGGCGGGGAGGGTGGCGATGTCCCCGACCTGCCAGATGTAGCGGTTCATCACCATGCCGACGATCTGGCTGGAGATGAGGCTGGCGCGCAGGTTCCGTTCGGCGTCGGACAGGCTGTGGGAGACGACGGCCAGGACGAGTTCGGGGAACAGCTGCCGCAGGCGTTCCATGGCGGCGCGCTCCTGGGACGCGGTCAGGACGATGGCGCGCAGGGTCTCGGCGGTGACCGGGTCCTCCCACAGCCGCAGGGTGGCCTGCACGAACGCCCGCCCGCGCCGCTCGATGGGCTGTTCGGCGGCGTCCGCCACGGCCGCGCCGAACGCCTCGGGGGGCTGCATGACGGCTTCCAGCAGTCCGGGCTTGCTGCGGAAGTAGTAGTGCACCAGGCCCGGGTCGACGCCCGCGTCCTGGGCGACCGCCCGCAGCGAGGTCGCGGTGTAGCCGCGGGTGGCGAAGGCTCTGCGGGCGGCGGCGAGGATCCTGTCCGCCTGCTCGCCGCGTTCCCCCCGGGGTCCTCGTGCACTCACGCCACATCACCTTCCGCATGCATTCGGGTGGCCTTGCCGTCTCCGGCAGTTTCATCATACGCTGAAACTAGCTTCCCCACCTGGTGAAATCAGGGGCGGTCATGCACGCCCTCACGCACGAGTGGGTCGAGGCGTCCGACGGCGTCCGGCTGTGCGCCGACGTGTACCTGCCGGACGCGGACGGCCCGTTCCCGACGCTGTACGCGGTCGCGCCCTACCAGAAGGACCTGGTGCACCTGCGCGCGGTGTCGATGTTCCGGTTCATCGAGACCGGCCCGCTGGAGTACTGGACCGACCACGGCTCCGCGGTCGTGGTCGCCGACCAACGCGACACCGGCCGCTCCGAGGCCGGAGTCTTCGGGTACCACGTGATCCCCGCCTTCGTCATCACCTCACGGCGACGGACCTGACCCCGGCCCGGACCCGAGGGGCATCACCACACCCCCGCCGTCGACCTCATCGGGGGATGCGCCGACGGACCGCCGGTGACTGGCCGTCAGGAGGGGGTGTGACGTGGGGCGATAGGATCGGCGCATGACGACGCAGGATCTGGGCGGGGCACGGGTGGGCGGCGTGGCGGGTGGTGGGGCCGGCGGCCCGCGGGCGCTTCCCGGGGTGTCCATGATCGGGGTTCCGGCCGGGGAGATCGTGCTGCGGGACGAGGGCACGATGACGGACTGGAAGAACGAGGTGGGGGCGTTCGAGCTGGCGGCGCACCCGGTGACGCGCGAGCTGTACGCGGCCGTGCTCGGCGGGGCGCCGAACTCCTCGGAGGCGCCGGGGAGTTCGGCCGGGCGACGGCCGGTGACCGAGGTGTCCTGGAAGGACGCCGTCCGGTTCTGCAACCTGTACTCGGCGGCCCTCGGGCTGCGGCCCTGCTACGTGCCGGACGAGGGTCCCGACGCGTTCGACGTGGTCTGGGACCGCACGGCCGACGGCTTCCGGCTCCCCTCCGAGGCGGAGTGGGAGTACGCCTGCCGGGCCGGCGGGTCGGCGGTCCGGTACGGGGAGCTGGACGACATCGCCTGGTACCGCGGCAACTCCGGCGAGCGGGTGCACGAGGTCGGCGGCCGGGCGGCGAACGCCTGGGGGTTCCACGACATGATCGGCAACGTGTGGGAGTGGTGCTGGGACCACTACGACCCGCGGGTCTACGGCCCGTACCGGGTGTTCCGCGGCGGCGGCGCCTACGACCCGCCGCGCGCGTGCCGCGCGTCGTGCCGGCGCAAGAGCCACCCGACCTTCCGCATCGACGACCTGGGGTTCCGGCTCGCCCGCACCCCCTCCGCCGGGGCCTCCTGAGCGGGCGGCCCGCCGCACCCACGCCGGAGCTGGAGGGAACCGCGCCCGTCCTCCCGCCGCTGCCGGTCCAGTACGCCGACTACGCCATCTGGCAGCGCGAGCGGCT
>NZ_JBFBOC010000051.1:0-38375 GCF_040685975.1 Kitasatospora sp. NPDC086791
GCCGCCGTCCGGGTCGCCGTCGCCCTGGCCGAGCGCTACCCGGCCGAGGTGGGGGAGGTGGCGCCCGCCGACCTGCACCGGCGGCAGATCGGCTGCCTAGAGGTGTGCGAGCTTGTAGAGCACGGGCGCGGCCTCCCGGAGGACGGCCCACTCCTCGTCGTCGAGCCCTTGGGCGAGCTCGGCGAGCCAGACGTTTCGGCGCCGACGACTCTCCGCGAGGATCGTCTCGGCCTGCTCGGTGCTGCTGACGACCACCTGACGGCGGTCCTCGGGGTGCGGCTCCCGCCGCACCAGCCCCTTCTCCTCCAGCATCGCGACGATCCTGGTCATCGAAGGAGGCTGTACGTGCTCCTTCCGGGCGAGCTCACCCGGCGTCGCCTTCCCGCACCGGGCGAGGGTGCCCAGCACCCCCATCTCGGTGGGACTCAGCGACTCTTCCACCCGCTGGTGTTTGAGTCGTCGGGAGAGGCGCATCGTGGACGACCGCAGCTGACTGATCGCTGCGAGGTCCTGCTCGGACATCTCGGGCATCTCTTTAGCTTACGTCATTACTCTCGCTAAGGAAAATGGGATCCCGCCGCCGCGCCGGAGCATCGGCCCGGTGACATATTGGTGATGGGCCTCAGGTCTCGACTCCCAGAAGGGCCGACCAGCCATGTCCGACCTCGTCTCCGAGCAGTCCGCACCGTCCTCGCAGGGCGCGCCGTCCGCGTCGGCCGAGCGGGGCGCACCGGGCGACACCGGGTTCGCCCGGCTCGCCATGGTCACCATCGACTGCGCCGACCCGGTCGCGCTGGCGGCGTTCTACGGCGAGCTGCTGGGGTGGGAGACCCGGCACGTGGACGAGCACTTCGCGATCCTGGACAACCCCGAGGGCGGCAGCCCGCTGGGCTTCGGGCGGGTGAAGGGGTACCGGCCGGAGCCGTGGACGGAGCCGGACGGGAGCAAGCACTTCCACCTGGACTTCTACGTGGACGACCTGGAGGAGTCGACCGCGAAGGCCCTCGCGCTCGGCGCGACCCAGCCCGCGTACCAGCACGGGCGCACGCTCAAGGTGCTGATCGACCCGGCGGGCCACCCGTTCGGGCTAGCGCCGCTGGAGTAGGGCAGCGGCTCCGGGCCGCAGCGGGCCAGCAGCGCCGGGCCGGAGCAGGGCAGCGGCCCTCAGCGCGGGAACGCCCGGCGGGCCCGCCAGGTGGTGTGCTCGCGGGACACGGCGTCCTCCGCCTCGGCGGCCAGCCGGGCCCAGCGCACCTCGGCGTCCGGCGCCCTGACGTCCAGGTCGGAGAGCTGGTTGCCGACGTTCTCCAGCTCGCGCGCGGCCAGCTGGTAGGCGGCGGCCAGCGGCCGGAGCTGCTTGAGCTGCGTCCAGGCGATGATCGCCGCGGCCGCGGCCGAGCTGGCGCCGAAGATGTGCACCTGCAGCGCGCCGGTGGCCTGGGCGACGGCGGCGGCCGCACCGAGGATGATCAGCACCGCGATGCCGAGCCCCCAGGAGACCGCCTGCGACTCGCAGGACTCCGCCCGGGAGCGGTACCAGGTGCGCTGGCCCTCGACCCGGGTGCGCAGGTAGAGGGTGCGCCGGGCGGTCAGGCTCTCGGCGCGCAGCCGCCGCATCTCCGGGGTGATCTCGGCGACGGTGTCGGGCGGCACGATCTCCGGGTCCTCGAAGGCCCGCAGCACGTCCTCGACCTGCAGCAGGTAGCCGCGGTCGACGTCCGCGGACTCCGCCTCGCCGTCGAACGGGCGGGCCCGGACGGTGTACTTCCAGGCCAGCGTCTTGACCGACTCGGCCGCCGCCCGGGCCTCGTACCAGCGGCCCTGCGGGTTGCTGCGGCGCAGCCGGGACCAGAAGTAGCCGGCCACCAGGAAGGCGGCCACCGAGAACAGCGGCCAGACGTCGAAGTCGCCCTCGTGGTCCGGGCCGGGGAACGACCCGATCAACGCGGCGACCACCAGCATCGCGATCAGGCCGCGGTACCAGCGCAGCGTCTCGCGCTGGCCCTCCAACGAGGCGTTGTCCGCCGTCCGGAACAGCTCCGGCAGCAGCTGCGCCTCGACGCCCCCGGGCGGATCCTGTTGCACCATCGGTCGAGTCCCCTCCCCCTTCTCCGTCCAGCCAGTATTCCCGCCGCCAACTCGGCTACACAGGCGCCTTTTTGACACCTTCCGGCAGTCGACGGTCGCCCGGCGACCGCCCGGCGACCGCCGCCTGATCACCCGGTCGTTGTCTCCGGGTCAGGTAACCGATATAAACGGTTACATGCCGCTGCACTGGAAGCTCGTCATCGACTGCGCCGATCCGCACCGTCAGGCCGCCTTCTGGGCAGCCGCCCTGGAGTACGCGGTGGAGGACCACGGCCCGCTGGTCACCCGGCTGCTCGCCGCCGGTGCGGTCGGCCCGGACGCCACCACCGAGGTGGACGGCCACCCCGCCTGGCGCGCGCTGGCCGCCGTCCGGCACCCCGAGGACCCGTACGACCCGGCCTCGGACACCGGCCTCGGCCGCCGCATCCTCTTCCAGGCCGTCCCCGAGCCCAAGCAGGCCAAGAACCGCCTGCACCTGGACGTCCACCCCGGCCCGGGCGCGCGCGCCGCCACCGTCACCCGGCTCGAAGCGCTCGGTGCCGCCGTCCTGCGGGACGTCGAGGAGCCGGGCGGCACGTGGACCGTCATGCGGGACCCCGAGGGCAACGAGTTCTGCGTGCACTGAGACCGGCCCGGAACACGGCCGGAACGCGATCGGGCACGCGGCCGCGTCCCGGGCCCGGAACGCGACCGGGAACGCCGCGCGGCCCCGCCCTCCCACACCGGGGAGGACGGGGCCGCGCGGTCGTACGGCGTCGGGTGCCGTACGGCGTCAGAGCAGACCGAGGGCGGGCATCAGGTAGTAGAAGGCGAACACCGCCGCCACCGCGTAGAGCGGGACCGGCACGCTGCGGCCGCGGCCGACGGCCAGGCGCAGCACGCAGAAGGCGATGAAGCCGAAGCCGATGCCGTTGGTGATGCTGTAGGTGAACGGCATCATCACGATGGTCAGGAAGGCCGGGATCGAGATCGTGTAGTCGGCCCAGTCGATCTCCTTGATCGAGTTGGCCAGGATCAGGAAGCCGACCGTGACCAGGGCCGGGGTGGCGGCCTGGGCGGGGACCATGGTGGCGAGCGGGGTGAGGAAGAGCGCCACCACGAAGAGCAGGCCGGTGACGATCGAGGCGAAGCCGGTACGGGCGCCCTCGCCGACGCCGGCGGTGGACTCGACGAAGCAGGTGTTGGCGGAGGCGGAGGTGGCGCCACCGGCCGCGGTGGCGATGCCGTCGACCATCAGGATCCTGTTGATCCCCGGCAGGTCGCCCTTCGCGTCCAGCAGGTGGGCCTCGTCGGCCACGCCGAGGATGGTGCCCATCGCGTCGAAGAAGCACGACATCAGCACGGTGAAGACGAACAGCGCGCCGGTCAGCACGCCGACCTTCTCGAAGCCGCCGAACAGGCTGACCTTGCCGACCAGCCCGAAGTCCGGCGCGGCGACCGGGTTGCCCGGCCAGGTCGGAACGGTGAGGCCCCACTTGAGCGCCGGGACGTCGGCCACCTTGTCGATCACCACGGCCAGCAGGGTGGCGGCCGCGATGCTGATCAGGATCGCCCCGGGCACCTTGCGGATCACCAGGATCAGGGTGAGCAGCAGGCCGAAGACGAAGACCAGGACCGGGAAGCCGAGCAGGTGCCCGTTGCTGCCGAGCTGCAGCGGGACGGTGGTGTGCGCGGCGTCCGGGATGCGGCTGACGAAGCCGGAGTCGACCAGGCCGACCAAGCTGATGAACAGACCGATACCGATCGCGATGGCCTTGCGCAGGCCGAGCGGGACGGCGTTCATGACCCGCTCGCGCAGACCGGTGGCGACCAGCAGCATGATCGCGAAACCGGCCAGCACGACCATGCCCATGGCGTCCGGCCAGGTCATCTTCGGGGCGAGCTGGAGCGCCACGATGGTGTTGACGCCGAGGCCGGCGGCCAGGCCGATCGGGACGTTGCCGACCACGCCCATCAGCAGGGTGGTGAGACCCGCGGTGAGGGCGGTGGCGGTGACCAGCTGGGCGCTGTCCAGGTGAGCCCCGGTCAGGTCCGTGGCGCTGGCCAGGATGATCGGGTTGAGCACCAGGATGTAGGCCATGGTGAAGAACGTGGCGACACCGCCGCGGATCTCGCGCGGCAGGGTGGAGCCGCGCTCGCTGATCCGGAAGTAGCGGTCGACCGCGCCGGCGGGGGGCTGGGGGGCGGCGTCGGCGGGTTCGGGCGACTCGGTGGTCGGCTGGACCACAGGCATGCGTGCGTCCTCTGTGGGGGAGCTGAGGAGGGGGGTCGACACCCGGGGCGACGGTGGCCGGGCTCGGACCTTTAAGTATGGTTTCCCGATCGCACACGCGCTATCTTCGCGCGTAGAGTCCGCCGGGGTCGCGGCCGAGGCCCGCCGGAGCCCGCGCCCGGCCCGTACCGGACCTCCGCGAGGACGCCCGGCACCCGCCGCACCGTACGCTAGGCCCCATGCCCAAGACGCCGCTGCACCCCTCGCCCCCTCCCCTGGAGGCCAACGACGTCGCCATCGTCGGCGGCGGCACGGTGCTGTGGTTCGTCGCCTTCCTCGCCCTGCTCCCCTTCCAGGGCACGCTCTCCGAGCACGGCCACGGCACCTGGCCCTGGATCTGCCTCTCCGGCGGCCTGCTCGGCCTGATCGGCCTCTGGTACTGCCGCGCCCGGCGGGACGCGATCGCCCGCAGCCGAACCGCCGAGGCGGCCGGGCGGACGGCGGACGACAACGGTCAGGACCCGGCCACCCAGTCGGACTGAACACTCCTTCAGCAGCACGCACCGGGCATAAGGCGCCCGTAGAGTCGGTGCCATGACGCAGCCTGCCCAGCCAGCGGAAGAGCACCCGACCGGCGGAGACCGCGCGGACGGGGCCCACCCCCTCGGGCTGCTGCCGGGCCGGCGTGGCGGACTGACCGTCGCCGAGGTGGCCGAACGGGTCGCGCAGGGGCAGGTCAACGACGTCCCGGTCCGCTCCAGCCGCTCCACCCGGGAGATCGTCCGGGCCAACGTCTTCACCCGCTTCAACGCGATCATCGGCGTGATGTTCGGGATCATCCTGGTCGTCGGCCCCATCCAGGACGGCCTGTTCGGCCTGGTCATCGTCGCCAACACGGCGATCGGCATCATCCAGGAGCTGCGCGCCAAGAAGACCCTGGACAGTCTGGCCCTGATCGGCGAGGCCCGCCCGCAGGTCCGCCGGGACGGCGCCGTCCAGCAGATCGGCGTCTCCGAGATCGTCCTCGACGACACCGTGCTGCTCGGCATCGGCGACAAGGTGATCGTGGACGGCGAGGTCACCGAGGCGGACGGCCTGGAGGTCGACGAGTCGCTGCTGACCGGCGAGCCCGACCCCGTCCTCAAGCAGCCCGGCGACCAGGTGATGTCCGGCAGCTTCGTGGTGGCCGGCGCGGGCGCGTTCACCGCCACCAAGGTCGGCCGCGAGGCCTACGCGGCCCAGCTCGCCGAGGAGGCCAGCAAGTTCACCCTGGTGAAGTCGGAGCTGCGCAGCGGCATCGACAGCATCCTGCGGTTCATCACGTACCTGCTGATCCCCACCGCGATCGGTCTGATCATCAGCCAGCTGGCCGTCGAGGGCCGGGACTGGCGCGAGGCCGTGCGGCGGATGGTGGCCGGCATCGTCCCGATGGTCCCCGAGGGGCTGGTGCTGCTGACCTCGGTGGCCTTCGCGATCGGCGTGATCCGGCTCGGCCGCAAGCAGTGCCTGGTCCAGGAGCTCCCGGCGATCGAGGGCCTGGCCCGGGTCGACACCGTCTGCCTGGACAAGACCGGCACCCTCACCGAGGGCGGCATGGACGTGATCGACCTGCGGATGCTCTCCGACGGGGAGGCCGACGCCGTCGACCCGGACACCGTCAAGCACGCGCTCGCCGTGATGGCCGGCGCCGACGCCCGCCCCAACCCGTCCATGCAGGCGGTCATCGACGCGTACGGGCGCGGCGACGGCGGCGGCGCACCGGCCCTCCCGCCGAGCGACTCCTCGGACGGATCACCGGACGGATCACCGGACGGATCACCGGACGGATCACCGGACGGATCACCGAGCGGATCACCGGGCGGATCACCGGGCGGATCGTCAGCCCCGGGCGCGGGCGACGCTTCGATCACCCGCCAGCCCGCGCGGCCTGCGGCGGGCTGGCGGGTGATCGAAGCGATGCCCTTCTCCTCCGCCCGCAAGTGGAGCGGCGTGCAACTGCTGGAGCCGCAGGGCGGCGAGGCCAGCTGGCTGCTCGGCGCCCCCGACGTGCTGCTGCCCGCCGGGCACCCGGCGCTGGCCGAGGTGGACGAGCTGGGCGCGAAGGGCCTGCGGGTGCTGCTGCTGGGCCGGACGCCCGTCCCGCTGGACTCCCCGGACCCGGCGGCCGGCCTCGTCCCGCTCGCGCTGGTGGTGCTGCAGCAGCGGCTGCGCGGCGACGCCGCCGAGACCCTGCGGTACTTCGAGGGCCAGCGGGTCCGGGCCAAGGTCATCTCGGGCGACGCGGCGGTCTCGGTCGGCGCGGTGGCCGGTCACCTGGGCCTGCCCGGTGCCGACCACCCGCTGGACGCCCGCACCCTGCCCACCGACCCCGCGGAGCTCGCCGAGACCGCCGACCGGACCAGCGTGTTCGGCCGGGTCACCCCGCAGCAGAAGCGCCTGCTGGTCGGGGCGCTGCAGTCCCGCGGCCATACCGTGGCGATGACCGGCGACGGCGTCAACGACGTGCTGGCGCTCAAGGACGCCGACATCGGCGTGGCGATGGGCACCGGTTCCGACGCCACCAAGGCGGTCGCCCAGATCGTGCTGCTGAACGACTCCTTCGCGACCCTGCCGTCGGTGGTCGCCGAGGGCCGCCGGGTGATCGGCAACATCGAGCGGGTCGCCTCGCTGTTCCTGGTGAAGACGGTCTACTCGGTGCTCCTGGCGCTGCTGGTGATCTTCACCCACTCGCCGTACCCGTTCCTGCCCCGCCACTCCACCGTGCTGTCCTCGCTGACCATCGGCATCCCGGCCTTCTTCCTGGCCCTCGCCCCCAACAACGAGCGGGCCCGCACCGGCTTCGTGAAACGGGTGCTGCGGCTCGCCATCCCGGCCGGCGTCATCGCCGGGACGGGCACCTTCGTCGCCTACACGTTCGCCCGCACCGACCACGCGACCGACCTCAAGGCCGACACCAGCGTCGCCACCCTGACGCTGTTCCTGATCGCCATCTGGGTCCTCGCCATCGTCGCCCGTCCGTACAGCTGGTGGCGGCTGCTGCTGATCGGCAGCATGTGCGGGGCGTTCGCCCTGGTCCTGGTGGTGCCGCCGCTGTCCGACTTCTTCGAGCTCTCCCTGGTCGGGGTCCGCGACCCGCTGGTGGGCGTCGCCATCGCGGTGGTCTGCGGCATCGCCCTGGAGATCACCTGGCGTTACCTGAAGCGCAGCGGCCTGGAGTGAGCGGCCCCGGTGAGCCGCCCGGGGTGACACGCGCCCCGGCCTGAGTGACAGACCCCGCGCCGAGGCCCGATGATGGCCTCCGGGAGGGGGTGCCGAATGGAGCGCAGGGGTGGGGAGTTGGAGGCGTTCATCGCCTTCCTGGGCGGACTGCTGGCGGTCGGGCTGACGGCGCTGGCGATGGCGGGCGTCGGCCTGGCGATCAGACCGACACCCGCGCTGCGGAGCGCCGCGCTGGTGACCCTGGGCGCGGTCTGGCTGACCGTCGCCGTCACCGTCTACGGCCGCCTCCGGACGCGCGCCCGCTGAGCCCGGCCGGCCCCCGCGCCCACCGAGCCCCGCCGGCCCCGCCCGCCGCCGCTCAGCCCTCGAAGTCCCGGGCCGCCGACAGCTCGTACGCCCGGTCCGGCTCGCTGAGCGCGGCCAGCACCTCGAAGCGCCGGTGCCACTGCCCGACCGACCAGGCAAGCCCGGCCGCGAGGCCCTCCGGGGTGGCCGCGTGCAGCAGGCCGGGCACCGGCGGGACCTCGAACTCGTCGTCCTCGTCGCCGGCCTCGGCCTGCTCCGGGTCGTACGGCGGCTCCGGGGCGTCCGCTCCCGGGTCCCACCGCCAGTCCACCGCGGCCTCGCCGCCGTCCGGCCCGACGACCAGCAGCTCCTCGTGCTCCTCGTACGCGACCGGGCAGCCGGGCAGCAGCTCGCGCACCACGGCCGGGACGCGGTGCAGCACGCCCTCGGAGAGCACCCGGCCACCGGCCACCTCGCTGGCCAGCGAGACGTGCAGCCGCTCGGCGAGGTCGGCCGCGAGCGCCGGGGCGACCGGCAGCAGCGGGTACGGGTGCAGCAGCTGGACCAGGTCGGGGGCGTCGGCGACGACCGCCTCGGTGGCGTCCACCACCACGGTGTGGGCCGGCCGGCGCCCGGTGGCCGGGTCCAGCGGCGGCAGCGCCCGCACCACGTCCAGCGCTTCGATCCGCTCGCGCTCCACCCGGGCCAACGCGCTGTGCAGGCCGTGCAGTTGGCGGTGCCCGACCTCGACGGCCGGGTCGGTCATCCGGTCCAGCACCTCGTCCGGCCCGTGCGGCTCGGCGAGCAGCGCGGCGAGCGTGGTGCGCACCCCGAGCGCGTGCAGGAACTGGTCGTCCAGGGTGGTCCGCGCCTCCTCGTAGAGGCCGCGCAGCAGCGGGTCGGCCCCGGCGGCGCGCAGCCCGGCGGGCTCGCGGCCCGCCAGCACCGGGTGGTCGCGCAGCCACCACGCGGTGTACGGCGGCAGATCGGCGTAGGTGCCGTCCGGCAGCAGGGTGCGCACCGGGCCGACCACGGCGTCCCGGTACGGCGGGCGGGCCAGCGCGGCGAGCGCCTCGGGCCAGGCGTCGTCGTCCACCAGGTCGAGGTCGCGCACGGCCAGCAGCTCGGCGGCCACCGGCGGGACGCCGACCGCCTCGTCGGCCTGCAGGGCCTCCAACGCGTCCTCGGCCCAGTCGGCGAGCCCGTCCGGCGCCTCGTCCAGCAGTCCGGTGGGGTGACCGCCGGCCGCCCGGTCGGCCGGGGCGGTGGGGTCGAGCCGCTCCAGGTCGTCCGGGTCGAGCACCACGTCCTCGGCGCGCACCAGCACGAAGTCCGCCAGCACGCCGACGGCCGTGAGCACCTCGGGCCCCCAGCGCTCCAGCAGCTCGTCGTCCACCCAGCCGGCGTCCTCCTCGCGCGCGAGCGCGGCGAACGGGCTGCCGGGCAGCACCAGTTCGCCCGCGCGGGCCGGCTCGCCCTCGTCGTCCAGCAGCGCCAGCCGGGCCAGCCAGGGGTGCGCGCCGGGCTCCGGGGCGGCGGCCTTCACCAACGCCAGGACGGCGTCGGCGAGTTCGAGGGCCGTGTCCAGGTCGTCCTCGGCCAGCTCGTAGGAGCGGGCGACGGCGGCCCGCACCTCGGGGGTGTCCAGCACCCCGGCCGGGGTGGCGGTGCCCGCGCCGAGCTTGGCCAGCAGCGGGTGGACGGCCTCGGGGTGGGCCAGTCGCAGGTCCAGCGCGGCCAGGGCGCCGGCCAGCGACTCGGGGTAGCCGGGGAAGGCCGCCCAGTCGTCGTCCCCGGAGGGCAGCAGGACGCGCCGCGGCCCGGTCACCGTCCGGCCGTCCGCGAGCGGCACGGGCAGCGCGCCGAGCGCCTCCGGGTCCGCCCCGCCGAGCGCCGCGTACAGGTTGCGCCACCAGCCGGGCTCCCGGTCCAGGCCGCCGAGCTGGTCCACCACCTCGGCCAGCGGCACCCGGCGCACGTCGAGCACCCGCAGCTCGGTGCGGCGCTCCAGACCGGCCGGCAGCAGCCCGGGGAAGATCGGCGCGAGCGCCTCGACCACCGAGCCGTCCGCGCCCTCCAGCAGCGTCGCGTCCCGGGGCCGCAGCGCGGGCGTGCCCTCCTCGACCGGCGCCGGGTGCGGCAGGAACGGCGTCTCGGGCAGCCGGGACAGCACCGCCGCGCGCAGCGCGTTGTCCAGCGCGCCCCGGCCGAGCGGCCCGGGGACGAGACCGAGCGAGCCGAGGTCGGCGCCGCGGGCGCGCAGCAGGTCGGCGTAGCTGTCGGCGGCGCGCTCGGTGAGGAAGTCGGCCAGCGGGCCGGGCGCGACGTGCCGACGGGTGGAGTCCAGCGGGTAGGAGGCGATCAGCAGCGCGGGCAGGCCGATCGGCTCGTCGCTGGGGGTCGGCGCGTGCAGCACGGACGCGATGCCGGGCTGCTGCGGGACGCCGTCCGGACCGACCGGGACGGCCCAGGTCACCGTCCAGTACGGGCGGGCGCGCTCCTCGGTGGGCCGGTCGACCAGCAGGCCGGCGTCCAGGCCGCCGGAGGCGCCGGCGGTCTGCCAGACCGTCTGCCGCAGCCGGCCGCCCGCGTCGTCGGTGACGGTGACCTCGGTGACGCCGTCCGGGCGGGTCTCGGCCGCGACCCGGGTGAGCGTCCGGGTGCCGTCCGGGGTCTCCACCACGACCTCGGCGAGGCCGGGCAGGGTGAGCAGCAGCGCGTCGTCGATCCCGGCCAGCAGACGGCGGGTCAGGTCCTCGGCGGCGGCGTCCCGCATCGGCAGCACGACCACCGTGTCGTAGCCCTCGGGAGCCGGGCCCTCGGCCGCGAACGGCAGCCGCAGCAGCGGCACGTGGCCGTCCCGGCGGCGCAGTTCGTCGGTCAGCGCGGGCTGCGCCTCGGCGAGCGACCTGGCCTCGCCGAGCGACCAGCGCACCCCGCCGGTGGCGCTCAGCACGGCGGGCTCGTCGGTGACCGCGAGGACGGCGGCGAAGCCGACCCCGAACCGGCCGACGGCGGGCTGCTCGCCGCGCTTGGAGGAGGCCCGCAGGGTGGACAGCGACTCGACGGCGGCCGCGTCCAGCGGGGCGCCGGTGTTGGCGGCGGCGAGCACGCCGTCGGCGAGGGTCAGCCGCAGCCGCCCGGGGCCGCGCCCGGCACGGACCGCCGCGTCGGCCGCGTTCTGCGCCAACTCGACCACCAGGCGGTCCCGGTAGCCGCCGAGCGCGAGCTCCTCCTCGGCGTTGGCGTCCTCCCGGAACCGGGCCGGCGAGGCGGCCCAGGCGTCCAGCACCCGCCGCCGCAGCGCGGCGCTCCCGAAGGGGTCCGCGAGGTGCTCGTCCGTGCCGCTGCCGATGATCCGAGGTTCCACGGGACCTGCCGCCTTCCGCCGCCCTGTACGTCGTAGGGCATTCTTCCCTGCCCCACCGACTGCTTCCGACCACGGCCCCCGCCGGGCCGCGCGACAAACGCCCCACCGGCGGCGCAAACGGCCGGGAACGCCGACGGCCCGCCCCGGAGCGTCACCGGGGCGGGCCGTGCGGCGGAGCGCGGCCTGCGTGCGGCCTGCGCGCGGCGGCCTCAGGAGTGGCCGAGCTCCTCGGCCGGGGCGTCGGGCTCGACCGAGCCGGAGGTGCGGTCCGGGTGGAGCTGCAACGGCTCGACCACCAGCTCGTCCAGGATCAGCTCGGACGGCGCCGGCGGGGCCGGGATGACGGCCGCCTCGGAGTGCCCGCCGCAGCCGTACGCGAAGGAGACGATCCGGCCGTCGGCCGGGCCGAACTCGTTGCCGCACACGCCGAAGGCCTGCCCGAGCGAGCCGCCGATCGGGACCAGGAAACCACAGCTCCCGCAGGAGGCCGGGGCGGCCTGCGCCATCGGGGTCTGCGGGCCGTGGGCCTGCTCCCAGCGCTCGGCGGCCAGGTGCAGGCCGAGCCGGGAGAGCACCCGGCTGCGGCCCAGGCCGAGCTCCTCGGCGACGGCGTTGATCCGGGCGCGGGCCGGGGCGGGCTGGACGTGCGGGTCGGTGACGACCAGGTCCTCGTCGTCCGCGAGGGCGACCGCGGAGTTCGGCGCGGGCTCGTCCTCGCCGGTCCAGCCGGGCTCCAGCCGAAGGTCGTCGGCACCGGTCGGCAGCAGGTCGCCGGGGCCCATGTCGCCGGGGCGCAGCCGCTCGCTCCACGGCACCCACTGCGGGGCGAGGACGGCGTCGGGGCCGGGCAGCAGCACGACCTCGTCCAGCGTGATGTTCTTGGCGCGCGGGGCGCGGGCGACGGTGACCGCCCAGTGCCAGCCGCGGTAGGCGGCGTCCAGGCACTCGAAGGTGTGGGTGACGACGCGGTCGGCGTCCGCCTGGACGCCGAGGTGCGGCCCGACGGCCTCCGGCCCGACGGCCTCCTCGGCGGCCTGACGGGCGAGTTCGACGGCCTCGGCACAGAGCCGGTCGGGGGTACGGCTTCGCATCGCAGCACTCACGGCGTCGATTCTCTCCCAGTTCTTCTGTCGCCCACGGCGTGTTGCCTGTTCCGTCGCGGCTTGGTAGTCCCTCATCCATTCTGCGCGACCGGAGGCCCCCTCGGGTACCGGCCGCGCCGCTCGACCGGCCTGCCGGCGCCCCGGCGTCCCGGCGGGCGGACTTTGGGCAGGCTACCCGCCGCCCGCCGCCCCGGCACAGTCCGGGGCGGACGCGGACGTTCCACGGACCCGGAACGGCCGCGCCGAGCGGAGCGCATTCCCGCGTCGGCGCGGCGAATCTGGGGCAGGATGGGCTTGTGGCGGACGACAACCCGTCGCAGCACGCACTGCGCCCCTCGCAGGCCGGCAGCCCCGACGAGGCGAACGCTGTGCCGCGACAGCAGCCCCCGGTCCCCGGCGCGGACGAACCGCAGCCGGCGGGCGGAGCCGAGGCGTCCGCCGCCCCGGTGAGCCTGGTCAAGCCGGCCCGGGACGCCACCTCCGCCGCCCCGGCCGCCACGCCCGCACCCGCACCCACGTCCGTGTCTGCACCCGTGTCCGCACCCGCCGACGGGGTCCCCCGGCCGGACGGACCGCACGCCCGCCACCTCGCCGCCCTCGACGAGGACCTGGAGGAGGAGGGCGAGGTCCCCGAGCCCCGCCGGCACTTCCTGATCCGCACCGCCTCCGCCGCCGGCGCCGGCACCGGCAAGGTGGTGCACGGCACCGGCCGCCGGATCCGCCGGGCCACCGCCGCCGAGGGCGCGGGCGAGTCCGGCCTGGCCAAGCTGATCGAGCTGCACGCGATCAACTCCTTCGGCGACATGCTGATCACCATCGCGCTGGCCTCCACCATCTTCTTCTCGGTGCCGACCGGCGAGGCCCGCGGCCGGGTCGCGCTCTACCTGCTGATCACGATGGCCCCGTTCGCCCTGCTGGCCCCGGTGATCGGCCCGCTGCTGGACCGCCTGCCGCACGGCCGCCGGGCCGCCATGGCGATGTCGATGCTGGCGCGGGCGGTGCTGGCCTGGACGATGGCCGGGGTGATCACCGGCGGCGGCATCGCGCTCTACCCGGAGGCGCTCGGCGTGCTGGTGGCCTCCAAGGCGTACGGGGTGGTGCGCAGCGTCGTGGTGCCCCGGCTCCTGCCGAGCCGGCTCTCCCTGGTGAAGGCGAACTCCCGGGTCACCCTGGCCGGGCTGCTGGCCACCGGCGTGGCGGCCGGGGTGGGCGGGCTGCTGCACCTGATCGGCCCGGGCTGGCCGCTGCGCGGCGCCTTCCTGGTGTTCGTGATCGGCACCCTGATGGCCTTCCACCTGCCGCACAAGGTGGACTCGGCCAAGGGCGAGCAGCGCGCCGTCCTGCACGCCGAGGTGCACGGCGAGGGCTCGCACCTGATCCACCACAAGCCGCCTCCGGTCAAGGCCTCGCTGCGCACCGTCGGCCCGTCGGTGATCCTGGCCCTGCGGGCGATGTCGGCGATGAAGTGGCTGGTCGGCTTCCTGGTGATGTTCCTGGCCTTCCTGCTGCGGGAGGAGCCGATCGGCGGCCTGCAACCGACGCTGGCGCTGGGCCTGGTGGCGCTGGCGGCGGGGACGGGCAACGCGCTCGGCTCGGTGCTCGGCTCCTGGCTGCGCACCCGCGGCCCGGAGACGACGGTCACCGCGATGCTGCTGCTGGCGACCTGCGCGACGGCGGCGGCCGCGCTCTGGTACGGCGTCGTGACGGTCGTCCTGGTCGCGGGCGTCGCCGGGATGGCGGCCTCGCTGGGCAAGCTGGCGCTGGACGCGCTGATCCAGCGGGACGTCCCGGAGGCGGTGCGGACCTCGGCCTTCGCCCGGTCGGAGACGCTGATGCAGCTGTGCTGGGTGGCCGGCGGAGCGGTCGGCATCCTGCTGCCGCTGAACGGGAAGCTGGGCCTGTCGGTCGCCGCCGCGGTGGTCGGCCTGGTGCTGCTGTGGACGTTCCACTCGCTCTACCGGGTGGGCCTGCGCCGGCACTCGGCGGCGCCCCGGGTCGCATGACCCGGCGCGGTGTGGCAACACGCGGTGGCCGACCCCCGCGTAGCGTGATCGGCCAGGCCCGGTAGATTCTGACCCATGAGCCTCAATTCCCGTGCCATCGCCGCCCTCGGCGCCGTCGTCGTGGTCGGCGCCGCCACGGTGGGCACCTCCGTCGCCATCGCCGCCGGCCAGACCGTGCCCATCTCCCACCAGGCCACCCTCACGGTCGGCAACTCCTCGGTCGCCGCGGAGCCGCTGTGCTGGAACAACGGCAGCGCGATCACCGAGGACCTCCAGCAGGAGTGCCAGGACAAGGCCACCGAGGCGCTCAAGAACGGCACCCTGCCCACCATGGACGTGGTGGCGAGCGACCAGGTCGGCGTCGGGGTCTCCCCGAACGTGGCCAAGTCCGGCTGGTGGGCGTTCACCAACGGCGGCGCGTCCAGCAGCGGCGGGCGCACCAGCCTGTCCGCGTACGCCAAGGGCCCGACCTGGTCGGGTGCCCAGCAGGCGAACAAGGTGCTCAACGCCAGCGGCAAGACCCTGGTCACCGTGGTCGAGGGCGACAAGAACTCGGACAACCCGACCGCCGTCTGGTACTTCCAGCTGAACACCCAGGACAGCTGACGGTCCCGCGATGACCGCGCACGCCGTCGCCGACGGCGACCAGGAGCAGTCGGGCCCCGCGCGGGCCCGGCTGCTCGTCGTCGTCGCGGTGGCCGCCGAGGCCGAGGCGGTGCTGCGCGGCCTGCCCGGCGAGGCCACCGCCCGCCCGCTGCCCGGCGGCACGCTGCACCGGGCCCAGGGCGCTCCGGTGGACGTGCTGGCCGCCGGGGTCGGCCCGGCCGCCGCCGCGGCCGCCGCCTCCGCCGCGCTGGCCGCCCGCCCGTACGCGCTGGCCGTCTCGGCCGGGATCGCCGGCGGCTTCGCCCCGCACGCCCCGGTCGGCGCCACCGTGGTGGCCGATGCCATCGTGGCCGCGGACCTCGGCGCGCAGACCCCCGAGGGCTTCGCCGACGTCACCGAGCTGGGCTTCGGCACCGTCCGGCACACCCCGCCCCCGGCCGTCGTCGCGCTCGTCGCGCAGGCACTGGCCGGCCCGGGCACCGTCACCGGCCCGGTGCTGACCGTCTCCACCGTCACCGGCAGCGCCGAGCGGGCCGCCGTGCTGGCCGCCCGCCACCCGGGCGCCGCCGCCGAGGCGATGGAGGGCTTCGGCGTGGCCGAGGCCGCCGCCCGGTACGGCGTGCCGGTCCTCGAACTGCGCACGGTGTCCAACCCGGTGGGCCCGCGCGACCGGGCCGCCTGGCGGATCGGCGAGGCGCTGGCCGCCCTGGAGCGGGCCTTCGCCGCACTGCCCGTCCACGAACTGGCCGCGGGGCACGAACCGGCCGCACGGCGCGAGCCGAGTGCACGACACGAACCGGCCGCGCGGCCCGAACCGATCGAGGAGGCCGGCCGTGGCTGAACGGCTGAGCATCGCGTACTCGCCCTGCCCGAACGACACCTTCGTGTTCCACGCCTGGGCGCACGGCCTGGTGCCCGGGGCGGACGCCCCCGAGGTGACCTTCGCCGACATCGACGTCACCAACGGCCTGGCCGAGCGCGGCGAGCTGGACGTCCTGAAGATCAGCTACGGCGCGCTGCCGTGGGTCCTGGACGAGTACACCCTGCTGCCCTGCGGCGGTGCGCTCGGGCGCGGCTGCGGCCCGCTGGTGCTCACCCTGCCGGGCGTCGGATCCCCCGCGGACCTCGCCGGGAAGACCGTCGCGGTGCCCTCCGAGCGCTCCACCGCGTACCTGCTGTTCCGGCTCTGGGCGGCCCGGGCGGTGCCGGGCGGCTTCGGCGAGATCGTCGTCCTGCCGTTCCACGAGATCATGCCCGCCGTCCGGGACGGGCGGGTGGACGCCGGCCTGGTGATCCACGAGGCCCGCTTCACCTACCGGCAGTACGGCCTGCACAGCCTCGCCGACATGGGCGAGGCCTGGGAGCGGGAGACCGGCCTGCCGATCCCGCTGGGCGCGATCGTCGCCAGGCGCTCGCTCGGCGCCGAGCGGCTGCGGGCGATCACCGACGCCGTCCGCGCCTCCGTCCGGCAGGCCTGGGCGGACCCGGAGGCGAGCCGCGGGTACGTACTGGCGCACGCCCAGGAGATGGACCTGAGCGTCGCGGAGCAGCACATCGGGCTGTACGTCACCGAGTTCACCGAGGACCTCGGCGAGGAGGGCTACGCGGCCGTCCGCGCCCTGCTCACCCGGGCCGCCGCGGAGGGGCTGGTGCCCCCGCTCGACCCGGGTGCGCTCGCGTTCGGCTAGCGCCGGCCCCGCCCGCGGCCTACACGTCGAACTGGTCGGCCACCGCGCGCAGCAGGGCGGCCAGCTTCTGGCCGGTCGGCTTGGCCGGGTAGCGGCCGCGCTGGAGGCCGGGCAGCACCGCGTCCAGGGTGGTGATCAGGTCCTGGACGATCGGGGCCATGTCGTCGGCGCTCTTGCGCTGGGCGGCGGCCACCGAGGGCAGTGCCTCCAGCAGCTGCACGGCCATCGCCTGGTCGCCGCGGTGCCCGGCGACCACGCCGAACTCGACCCGCTGGCCCGGCTTCAGCACGGTGACACCGGCGGGCAGCGCCTTGGTGTGGACGAAGACGTCACCGCCGTCATCGCGCGACAGGAAGCCGAAGCCCTTAGTCTCGTTGAACCACTTGACCTGGCCGGTGGGCATCTCGAACAGTCCTCGAATGGGTGTGAGGGATCCCGGCCCTGGCCGGGGATCACTGGGTGGTGGATCACTGGGTGGTGGGAAAGCTGCGGCCGACCTCGGCTCGGCACCCGCGGGCGCTCATGGTCAGCACGCTGTCAGGAGCAGACTAACGGTCCGTGACTGCCTCGTCCGCGTTCCGCGAGGGATCCGCGTTCCGAGGCCCGCCGGGGGGCACGGGGTACGGGGATCTCGCCGCCACGGGCAACCCGGTACTGGCACGGCCGGGTCGCGCCCCTGCGCTGTCCATCGGCTCACACCCCCGGGTCTGAGGACACGGGACGCCCCTGCGGCGCCCCTCGGCACCCCCTGCATACCCCCGCCCAGCAGGGATCAAAACGTTGAGCTGCCGGGAAACTGCGCAACGTGACGGAGCCGCTCCGGTGGGCGGCCCCGGCGACCGCTCTGCCAGACTGGGGGCGGTCCGGTCCCGTCCCGAGGAGTGAGCAGACGTGAGCAGCCAGAGCGCCGATCCCGGCGACGTGTACGTCAAGGCCGGAGTGATCGTCTTCGGGCTCGGGGCGATCGCCACGCTGGCCACCTTCGTCCCGATGTTCCTGCACCTGACGCCGCTGCCGACGGCCGCGTACTGGCTGAGCATGCTGATGCCGGCGGGCTTCCTGGCCGCGCTGATCGGGCTGTTCCTGAACGCGCGCGAGCAGCGCCGCCGGGTCGGGGCCTAGGGTCCGTCGGCGCCGGGCACGGCCGTCAGCCCCGGTACAGCCGTCGGCGCCGGCCTAGCCGTCGGCCCGGTCGGCCAGGTGGCGGGCGAGCCAGTCCGGGAAGCCGGTGAGGTCCGCCAGCACCACGTCCGCCCCGGCCTCGCGCAGCTCCTCCGCCCCGTACGGGCCGGTGGCCACCGCGACCGCGAGGGCGTCCGCGTGCCGGGCGCCCCGGATGTCGCCGAGGTGGTCGCCGACGTAGATGCTCGCGCCGTGCTCGCGCAGCGCCTCGCCCTTGGTCTCCGCCCACAGGTCGCCGATCACCGTGTCGGCCGCCATCCCGGCGTGCTCCAGGTGGAGCCGGGCGTTCGGCTCGTACTTGCCGGTGATCACGGCGACCCGGCCGCCGTGGGCGCGGACCGCCGCGACGGCGGCGTGCGCGCCGGGGAGGGCCACGGTCGGGGCGAAGGCGTGCTCGCGGTACAGCTCGCGGTAGCGCGTCACGGCCCGCTGCACCTCCTGCTCCGGGAACCAGTTGCGGATCTCGTCCAGCAGCGGCGGGCCGAGCCGGGTGACCACCAGGTCGGCGTCGATGGGCGTGCCGGTCTCGGCGGAGAGCGCCAGGTAGGTGTCCCGGATACCAGGCCGGGTGTCCAGCAGCGTCATGTCGAGGTCGAAACCGACGGTGAGCGGGGCCTGTGAGGTCGCGGGCATGCCGCCAGGCTATCCAACCGTCCGCACGGACCACGAGGGCGCCGACGGCCGCGGTGGCGGCGGCAGCGGCAGGTGGCGGTGGGCGCGCGGCGACACGCTTGACGGCGCTCAAACCCCCATTTCGGACATAATCGACGGCGCCCCGACCCCGCCTCGCCTCCTGAGGACCGCCGATGCACCGGATCGCCCGCCGTACCCTCCTCGCCGGCCTCGGCGGGGCCACGCTCGCGGCGTGCACGGGCGGCACCCGCCCCCCGGCCCCGGCGACCGCCGACGGCCTGGACACCGGCACCTCGCGGGCCGCCACGTCGTCGGCCACCGCCTCGCCGACCGCCCCGCCGGTGCCGCCGGTGACCGTCGACACCGCCACCGGGCCGGTGCTGGTGCCGGGCAGGCCGATGCGGGTGGTCGTGCTCGACACCGACGCGCTCGACTCCGCGCTGACCCTCGGCATCACCCCGGTCGGCGCCGCGCTCCCGGCCCGCGACACCCGCTACCCCGACTACTGGCCGGCCACCAGGACCGCCGGGATCCGGCTGGTCGGCCCGGCCGGCTCGCCCGACCTGCCGACCGTACGGGCGCTGCGGCCGGACCTGATCCTCTCCAACCAGGCACGCGACGGCGACCGGTACGACCAGCTGCGCGAACTCGCCCCGACGGTGCTCACCCAGACCACCGGCGCGCCCTGGAAGGCCGGCTTCCAGCTGCACGCCCAGGCCTTGAGCCGGGAGGCGGCCGCGGCGGCCTTCGCCGGCGCGTACCAGAAGCACGCCGGGCAGGTCGCGCAGGCGCTGTCGGCGGCGAGGCTGTCCGGGCGCAAGGTGAGCCTGGTGCGGTTCGTGGAGGGCGGCGGGATCCGGCTGTACGGTCGGCAGAGCTTCCCCGGGACGGTGCTCGCCGACGCCCAGGTGGGGAGGCCGGACGCGCAGAACGTCGACCAGTCCGACGTCGAGGTCCCGCTCGACCAGATCGGGAAGGCGGACGGCGACCTGCTGCTGTACGCGACGTACGGCGATCCGGAGCGGGCGGGCCTCAACGCCGCCCTGGCGAGCCCGGGTTGGCAGGCGCTTGGGGCGGTCCGGGCGCACCGGGCGTTCCCGGTGGACGACCAGCTGTGGTTCCAGGGGAGCGGCTACACCGGGGCCAACTACCTGCTGGACGAGCTGCAGCGCTTCCTCGGCGTCTGACAAGCGCCCGGCAGGGCGCCCGGCAGGGCACGGCACGGCACCCGGCAAGACGCCCGGCAAGGCGGCGCTGCGGCCGAAGCCGCTCAGCCCGCAGCCGCGTAGCGGGCCGGGGGCTCGCCGACGGCCGCGGTGAAGTCGCGGGTGAGGTGGGCCTGGTCGGCGTAGCCCAGTTCGGCGGCGAGCGCGGCCAGGTCCAACGCGCCTGCGCCGACCGCACGTTCGGCCGCCTCGTGGAGCCGGGCGCGGCGCAGCACCCACTTCGGGGAGGCCCCGACGTACTCGGCGAACAGGCGCTGCAGACGCCGGACGCTGACGCCGAACTCCCCCGCCAGGTCGTCCACCCGGCGGAGGTCCGGCCTGCCGGTGATCCGGTCCACCATCGCGGCGACCTCGTCGGCGACCGGGTCGGGCGCGGGCAACCGGGGCCGCAGGAAGGCGTCGGCGAGGGCGGCCGGGTCTCCCGCGTCGCCCAGCAGCACCGGGTTGAGCCGGTCGGCCGCGGGCCCGAAGAACTCGGCGGCGGGCAGGGTGCGGTCGGCCAGGTCGCCCACCGGACGGCCCGCGAAGGGCCGGAAGGCACCCGGCCGGAAGCGGACGCCCAGCACGTGCCCGGCGTTCTCCAGCCGGCGGACGAACAACGAGCGGACGACCCCGTAGACGGTCGCCCGCGGGGCCTCGAAGACCAGGTGGACGTTCGGGTGGGCGAGCACCTTCTGCTCGTGCGCCGGCAGCCCGCGCAGGTCCCAGCTCACCCGCCAGTAGTACTCGACGAACCGCGCCACCTCGGGATCGGGCTCCAGCCGCGCCACGCCGATCAGCTCGGCCGCCCGGGCCGGGTGCAGCACACCGCGGCCGAGGTCGGGAGAGTCCGGAGAGTCCATGAGGGCAGGCTAGCGTCGCGTTTCTTCAAGACCGCGCGGCACCGCCGGGCGCAGGATCGGAGCCATGAACGCCCACCCGATGCACCCCTTCCTGACCCGCGCCGCCACCGCCGCGGCCGGCGTCGCCGCCGCCGTCCCGGCCGACCACCCGCTGGACGCGCCGACGCCCTGCCCGGACTTCGACACCCGCGGGCTGATCAACCACTGGGTGCTCTACACCTCGCACGGCCTGGAGCACCGGGCCCTGCGCACCGAACTGCCCGAGGAGCTGAGCTCGCGGGACTTCACGGCCGACGCCGAGTGGCGCTCCGCGTACGCGGCGCAGCTGGAGCGCGCCGTCGCGGCCTGGGCCGATCCGACGGTCTGGGAGGGGGACGTCGACCTCGGTGGCTCGCCGGTCCCGGCGGTGGGGATCGCCCGGATGCTGATCCTGGAGCTGGTCCTGCACGGCTGGGACGTCGCCCGGGCCACCGGCGGGCGGATCGAGGTCGACGGGGAACTCGCCGTGCTCGTGGGCGAGATCGTCGCCGAGAACGCCGAGCTCTACCGGCAGTACCAGGGCTTCGCCGAACCGGTGGCGCTGCCGGACGACGCCCCCGCGTGGGACCGCGCGCTCGCCGCCTCCGGGCGCGACCCGCGCTGGAAGGGCTAGGAACCGCCCGGCGCGGCTTCGCCGTTGCCGCCCAGCGCCGCGCCGCCACCCAGCGCGGCGCCGAGCTTGGCACGCAGGACGCGGACGGCCGGGGACTGCTGGTCGGAGCGGCCGGCGAGGCCGAGGCGGGACCGGACGGCGGCGTCGGCGATCGGGACGGTGCGCAGGCCGGGGCCCTCGACGGAGGAGGGGCTGAGCACCGCGACGCCGGCGCCGCGTTCGGCGAGGCGCAGCACGGTGGCCGGGGAGCTGGCGTCGATGTCCACGCGCGGGTCGAGGCCGAGCTGCGCGCAGGAGCGCTCGTAGGCGGCGCGGATGCCGGTGCCCGGGGAGAGGCAGAGGATCTTCTCGCCGCGCAGGTCGGCGAGGGTCAGTCCGGGCCGGTCGAGCGGGTGCCCGGCCGGGACGACGGCGGCGATCCGCTCGTCCACGACGACGCGGGCGTCCAGGCCTGCCGGGAGCTCGCCCGCGTAGCCGATCAGGGCCAGGTCGAGGGCGCCGGAGAGGACCTGCGCCTGGAGCAGGTCGGAATGGCCCTCGTGCAGGCTGAGTTCGATGCCGGGGTGGGTGCGGCCGAGGTCGGCGACGGCGTCGAGGAAGGGCGGGATCGAGCAGCCCATGATCATGCCGAGCCGGACCCGTCCGCGCACGGCGTCGGCGTACTCGGCGGCGGTGAACCGGATGGCGTCGAGCGTGGCGAGGGCGTTCTTCGCCAGCGGGAGGACGGCCTCGCCGGCCGGGGTGAGGCGGACCCGGCGGCCGGAACGGTCGAGGAGTTGCTGCCCCAGCTCCCGTTCCAGCTTGGCCACCTGGGTGCTGATGCCGGACTGGCTGACGTGCAGGCGCGCGGCTGCGGCGGTGAAGGAGCCTTCGTCGACGACGGCGGCGAAGTAGCGCAGCTGGTGCATCTCCATAACTCATGATGATAGCTAGCATCGGATCCATCTGTTGGACGGATGGGTTGGGTGGTCGGGAGGATGGAGGCATGACGACGACGAAGAGCGCACGCGAGCTTGCCGAGACCTACTTCTCCGCCTGGGAGGCGGGCGAGTTCGAGACGATCCGGGGACTGCTGGCCGACGACGTGGACTTCGTCGGGGCACTGGGAACGGCCTCGGGCGTGGAGGAGGCGCTGGCGGGGCTGCGGGGGCTCGGGCGGGTGCTGGAGAAGATCGACGTGAAGGTGCGGGTCGCCGAGGGCGACGAGGTGATCACCTGGTTCGAGCTGGGCACCAGCATCGCGGAGCCGACGCCGACGGTGAACTGGATGCACGTGGAGGACGGGAAGATCACCCGGATCCGGGTCACCTTCGACCCGCGCGGCCTGCTGGCCGGCTTCGAGCAGAAGAGCTGAGCAGGGGAGCGGGGGCAGGGGGCAGGAGAGCAGGAGGGCCGTGATCGCCGGGGGCGGTGACGGCCCTCCTCTGCATTGCCCCTACACGTCCTCGTCGGGCGGGGCCGCGCGGAGAGCGGTGACGACGCCCAGGGCGACGGTCGCGAAGGCGAGGGCGAGGAGGACGGCGAAGGCCGCCCCGATCAGGAATCGCACCGGGTGTCGCGTTCGGCGTCGAGGAGGAGGGTGAGGAGGTTGAGGAGAGTCGAGGCGGGGGCGGTGCCGAAGCGGACGAGGACGCGGCCGTCGATGGTCCTGTCGGTGCCGGCCGAGGGCCAGATCAGGCCGAACTTGCGGCCGCGCTCCTGGACTTCGGTCAGGAGCGT
This sequence comes from Kitasatospora sp. NPDC086791, assembly GCF_040685975.1. Lineage (NCBI taxonomy): Bacteria > Bacillati > Actinomycetota > Actinomycetes > Kitasatosporales > Streptomycetaceae > Kitasatospora > Kitasatospora sp. NPDC086791. Next base: position 22,829 of record NZ_JBFBOC010000051.1, read on the forward strand.
GCGGATGTGGTCGTCGGTGTAGTGCCGGATCCGGGGGTCGGTCGGCAGCATCGGGTGACGACGGCGGGGCATCAGGCGGCGTCCCCCAGCAGCTCGAACCAGACCGATTTGCCGCGCTCGTGGGAGTCCACGCCCCAGCGGTGGGTGAGGCCTTCCACCAGTTGGAGGCCCCGGCCGGACTCGGCGAAGCAGCCGGGCACCTGCGGGTTCGGGACGACCGGGCTCTCGTCCGTGATGGAGACGCGGAGCGAGCCGTCGACGGAGATGATCTGGACGACCGGCGCGGGGGTCGCGCCGTGCCGCCAGGCGTTGACCAGGAGCTCGACGAGCGCGAGCTGCGCGTCGAAGATGGTGGAGGGGGACCAGCCGATGCGGGTCATGGTGTCGCCGAGGGACTGACGGGCGATGGCGATCGAGGGCGTGTTGAGGTGACGCATGGGACTTCTCCCGAGGCGTGAGTGAGGGAAGAACCGGCGGAACACATGTCGCCGTGAGCCAGGCCAGGCAGATGGGCATGGCTGCTCTGCGGTGCTTGCTAGCAGGCGTTACTGACGATCCGTCGGATCGATGTGACATCGACCATAGCGCACACAGTCTCAAATTTGAGCCTCCGCCGAAGAACTTCCCTCCAACGTGGGGCACACTGATCTCACCACCCCAGAGAGGACGCCATGGCCCTTCGACCGAACCCGACCCTGCGTCAGCGACGGTTGGGGACCGAGCTGCGGAGGATGCGGGAGCAGGCCGGCCTCGGCGGCAGCCAGCTGGCACGCGAACTCGGCATTCAACCGGCCCAGATCACACAAATGGAAAGCGGCAAGGGCGGGATCAGCCCCGAACGACTGAAGACCATCGCTTCCGTATGCATGTGCGCCAACCAGCCACTGATCGATGCGCTGGCCAGCATGGCCTCGGAGCGTGGGAAGGGCTGGTGGGAGGAGTATCGCGGGACTCTGACCATCGACTTCCTTGAGGTGGCAGAGCTTGAGGGTCACGCCGAGCGAATCACCTTCTGCAACACCGTCTACATTCCTGGGCTGCTCCAAACCAGGGAGTACGCATCAGCGGTGTTCGCTCGGCTGATCCCTCCACTCCCCGCACAAGAGATCGAAACCCGCACCACCTTCCGTCTCCGGCGCCAAAATGTCGTCCGCTCCGGGGAAACTCCCCTTCGAGCCTTCATCCACGAGGCCGCACTGCGGATGCAGTTCGGCGGACCCGTAGTGCTCATTGATCAACTCGCCGCACTGCTCGATGACTCCGAACGGCCCGGGATCTCCGTCCGGGTGGTGCCGTTCGCAATTGACACCTTTCCGGGCGCCGGCGAGAACCTGATCTACGCCGAAGGGCCGGTTCCTGAGCTGGACACCGTCGAGATGGACGTCTCCCAGGGAGCCCTGTTCTTCGACTCACCAGCGAATCTGGCCAAACACCGAACCGTCTTCTCCAGTTTGGACTCCACTGCACTGTCCGAAGAACAGTCGCGCGACTTCATCCGTTCCATCATGAAAGAAGTGAAAACCACTTATGCCTAGCTCAGACTGGCAGAAGTCCAGCTACAGTGCCGCAAGCAATGAATGCGTTGAGGTACGCGCCGTCGACGGGCTGGTCGAACTCCGCGAGTCCGACGAGGGCCACATCACCATCCGCACCACCCCCGCAGCCCTCGCCGCCCTCCTCCACAGCGCCAAGGCCGGCGAGTTCGACCACCACGCCTGACCCGCATCGGCCCCTCGCGCACATCGGCGCGAGGGGCCGCAACACAAAATCCTGTGCTCACCAAGCCCTGAACTCCGCGTAGGGCGTTGCATGATGCCAGGCGGCATCACGGGCCTGGCAGGCTCGAAGGACTTCCAGCGGCTCGGTGACCAGCTCCATACCTACGGTGCGCTCTCCTTCGAAGTGGAAGCGCGCGACCGTGCGGGAGTCGAAGAGCCAGAAGTCCGACAGCCCGGCCAGCCCGGCCGAACGCTCGACCGTCATGCGCGCGTGGGAGAACTCCCTGGTGGTCGGCATGCTCCAGACGGCCGACTACGCCCGGCACGTCTTCAACGCGTACGTCGACCTCCACCAGTCTCCGCGCGACATAGACGAGGCCGTGCGCGCCCGTATCCAGCGGCAGGAACTCCTGTACCGGCCGGGCAAGCACTACCACTTCATCATGTGGGAATCCGCTCTGCGTGCCCTGATGTGCCCACCGACCGTGATGGCCGCACAACTCGACCGGCTCAGCGGTGTGATCGGGCTGGACACCGTCTCCCTCGGCATCGTCCCGTTCGAGGCTTCGCTCACATTGCCTCCGGCCAACGGCTTCTGGATCTACGACGAACGGCTCGTCATCGTCGAGGACTGGCACGCCGAGCTCTGGCTCGACCAACCGGAGAACGTGGCACTGTACCGGCGCGTCTGGGAAACCCTGGCCGGCGCCGCCGTCTACGGCGCGGACGCCCACAAGGTGATCACCCGCTGTCGCAGGGCGCTCGGCGCGCCCTGAGGAATCCCCGCAAACCCCGCCGACCCACGTCCGGAATATTCGAGAATCGCCCGCCGATCGACACTTCCCCTCCCCCTACCGTACTTCTCAACGGCGGTATTCCGCGCCGCCGTTGAAAGGGGAATCACATGCCCGTGTTCGACAACGGCAAGCACGGCGGCGGCTCCGGCTCCGGCAACGGCGGCGGCCAGCAGGACGACAGCAGCAGCGGCAACAAGCACGGTGGCGGCGGCAGCGACGAGGGTGGCAACACCTCGGACGGCAGCGGCCCGGCGTCGGGTGACTGACGCGTGATCGAGCAGCAGGAAGCGGAGGCCGGCAGGGCCCGGCTGGCCTCCGCGCTCATCGCGAACGGGTCCCTCGCCTCGGACTGGCTGTCGGCCTTCGACGCCGTCCCCCGGCACTGGTTCGTCCCGGCCCTCATCTGGCCCGGCCGAGGCGACGGCGTCCACCAGGGCGACGCCGTGAACAGGCACGCCGACCCGGCCGCCTGGTGGCACGCCGTCTACTCCGACGTCCCGCTCACCACCCAGTGGGACGACGGCGACCACGACGGGGAAGGCCGTGGCATCACTCCCACGTCCTCCAACTCCATGCCGACCATGGTGTTCTCGATGCTCGCCGCCCTGGACGTCGAGCCCGGCGACCGGGTGCTGGAGATCGGTACCGGCACGGGCTGGAACGCCGCGCTCCTCTCCCACCGCCTCGGTTCCGGCAACGTCGTGACGGTCGAGGTGGACGAGGACAACACCGCCGAGGCGCAGCTCCGGCTGAAGCGCGCCCGGTACTCGCCGACGCTCGTGGTCGGCGACGGGGCCGTGGGCCACTCGCCCCGCGCGCCGTACGACCGGGTGATCGCCACCTGCTCTGTTCGCCGCATCCCGCCCGCCTGGATCGAGCAGAGCCGCCCCGGCGGGCTGATCGTCGCCCCGTGGGGGCCCGAGTACGGCGGGGAGGCCGTCGTCCGACTCACCCTCGGCGACGACGGCACCGCGAGCGGCCGGTTCGTCGGATCATCGGCGTTCATGCGGCTCCGGCAACAGCGCGCCGCCCGCCCCGGCAGCCTGGAGTACCTGTCCGGACGGTGGCCGGCGGACGGCACCGAATCGTCGACCTCCCTCTCCCCCGAGGAGGTCGGCGGCTGGGCGGCCATGTTCGCCGTCGGGGCGCAGGTGCGCGGGGCCTTCCCGCTCATCGAGCGCTACGCCGACGGCACCTACACCCTCTGGCTGCACGACACGGCCGTGACGTCCTGGGCCACCGTCGACTGGGAGCCCGGCCGCACCGCGTACGACGTCGTCCAGTCCGGCCCCCGCAGCCTCTGGAACGAGGTGCGATCCGCCTGGCACTGGTGGGACGACCGGGGCCGCCCGGGCTTCGAGCGCTTCGGCCTCACCGTCACGCCCGACGGCCAGACGGTGTGGCTGGACTCCCCGGACGACCCGGTGCCCGCCCGGGGTTGAGAGCTCCGGGCAGCCGGAGTGGGACGTCGGCCCCGCCGACTTCCCACTCCCCTCATCCCACCCCCTGCCTCACTCGCCGGAGCGGATCGGCTCTCCCGTCCGGTGCAGGTGGGCGAAGATCTCGCGGTACGAGCGGAACAGGCCCGTCTCGTAGTACGGGATCCCCTCCTCGGCGCAGAACTCCCGGGTGATCCGGGCGGCCCGGCCGAGCGCGGGGGTCGGCATGCTGGGGAACAGGTGGTGCTCCACCTGGTAGTTGAGGCCGCCCATCAGCGCGTCGATGACCACGCCGCCCCGCACGTTGCGCGAGGTGAGCACCTGGCGGCGCAGGAAGTCCAGCTTCATCTCCGGCGTCACCATCAGCATGCCCTTGTGGTTCGGCGCGAAGACGCAGCCCAGGTACACCCCCAACAGCGCCTGGTGCACGGCCAGGAAGGCCACCGCCTTCCCCGTCGGCAGCGCCGCGAACACCAGGCCGAAGTACGCCACGAAGTGCACCACCAGCAGCACGCCCTCCAGCACCGGACGCTTCATCGTCGGACTGCGCAGGGCGCGGAAGCTGTTGAAGCTGAGGTTGAGGCCCTCCAGCAGGAGCAGCGGCAGGAACAGGTACGCCTGCCGGCGGCCGATGAACCGGGCGACCCCGCTCGCCCGCCGGGCCTGCCGCTTGGACCACACCAGGAGTTCGGGGGCGACGTCCGGGTCCCGCTCCTCGTGGTTCGGGTTGGCGTGGTGGCGGGTGTGCTTGTTCATCCACCAGCCGTAGCTCATGCCCATCAGCAGGTTGGCGGCGATCCGGCCGCCGATCTCGCTCGGCAGCCGCCGGCTGAAGACCTGACGGTGCGCGAGGTCGTGCGAGAGCAGCGCCACCTGGGCGAAGACGACGGACATCGCCGCCGCCAGGCCGAGCTGCCACCAGCTGTCGCCCAGCGCGAACAGGGCGTACCAGCCGCCGAGGAACGTGGCGAGCACCAGGGCCATCCGGGCCGCGTAGTAACCGGGGCGCCGGTCGAGCAGGCCCTCGGCGGCCATCCGGCGGCTCAGTCGGGCGAAGTCGCTGCCGGCGCTGCGCTCCGCCTGCGGGGCGGGGGCGGCGGTCGTCGTCACGGTCTGTGTGGGCATGCCCCGAGTCTGGTCCGGCGCCGCGCCCCGAAGAACGGGGAAAGCACCCGTCCCGTACGGGTGTTAACCCCCGCCCGACGACGGGGGCGGGCCCCTCAGTCGGCGGACGGCGACGACCGCGACGGCGACGGCGACAGCGACCGCGACCGCGACCGCGACCGCGACGGACCGAACAGCTCGTCCAGGTGGTACGCGAGGATCGCCAACGCCTCCTCGCCGCTGCGCTGGCCGCCCAGGACGCTCGATCCGAGACCGTTGACCATCGCCAGCAGCCCGGCCGCCGTCACCCCGGTGTCCCGGCGCGCATCGATCTCCCCCGTCTCCTGCGCCGCGCGGAGTTGCTTGGCGAGGAAGCCCTCCAGCACGACCGGCGGCTGCGCGGCCTGCTTCGCCGGCACGGCGGGGTCGTTGAGCACGAGCGTGTAGTACGCGGCGTACGTCCGGGTGATCCGGCGGCTCTCCGCGTCCGTCGGCAGGATGCAGGACAAGATCGCGGTGACCACGTCCCTCGGGGCGCGCGCCTCGCCGATCCACCGTTCCATGCGGGCCTGGAGCTGGGCGCCGAGCCTGGCCAGGGCGTCCAGCAGCAGGCCCTCCTTGGTCGTGAAGTAGTACTGCACGAGCCGCAGCGAGACACCGGCCTCCGTCGCGACCGCCCGCATGCTGGCCGACTGCAGGCCCTCGGTGTCGGCGATGCGCAGCAGGGCCTCGGCGATCTGCCGTCGGCGTTCCTCGTGGTCGACCTTCGCGGTCATGTTCCGGCCTCCGTGGCTGGGCCCGATGGCGGGACCCGCTTCTTTTGGTACATCCGTATCATGCCTGTGATACACATGTACCATGTGAATCAGCGAGTTCAGGAACGGCAAGGCCGAAGCCCGTTTCCGCGCCGCCTACGAGCGCGCGCTGACCCGGTTGTGGCCGGAGGCGCGGACGTCGCTCGACGTCCCCACCGGCTTCGGCACCACGCGCGTCCACCGCACCGGCCCTGCGGAGGGGCAGCCGATCGTCCTGTTGCCCGGCTCGGGCGGCAACGCCCTGATGTGGCACGGTTACCTCCGCGCCCTCGCCCGGCAGCACCCCGTCATCGCCGTGGACACCGTCGGCGAACCCGGCGCCAGCGTGCAGACCACCCCCGTCCGGGACGGCCGCGACGCCGCCGCCTGGCTGGAGGACCTGCTCACCGCGCTCGACCTGCCGGCCGTCCACCTGGTCGGCTGCTCCTACGGCGGCTGGATCGCCCTCAACCACCAGATCCACCACCCCGGGCGGACCGCCGCCCTCACCCTGGTCGACCCGGCGGGCCTGGCCGACCCCGGACGCCGCTTCTACACCTGGCTCATCGCCGGCGGCCTCGCCGCCATGGCCCCGCGCCCGCTCCGGCCCGGGCTCGCCCGGCTGGTCGGCAACAGCGCGATCCTGGAGACCGAGCTGATGGCCCTGCTGCGCGCCTCGACGGGCTTCCGCCGCCGACTGCCCCTGGCCACCACCCTCACCGACGAGGAACTCGGCCGACTGAGCGCCCCCGCCCTCTTCCTCCTCGGCGAGCGCAGCGCCCTGCACGACGCCCACGAGGTCGCCGCCCGGCTGCACCGGCTCGTCCCGGCCGCCCGGGTCGACCTCGTCCCGGACACCGGGCACGCCCTCCCGACCGACGACCCGGCGGCCGTGACCGCCGGCATCCTCAGCATGGCGGCCGGGCAAGGCGGTTGAGGTGCGACGGGTGGGGCGTTCGAGCTGCCGGGGGTATTCGCAGGCCCCGGCGCTACGCCCGCTCCCCCGGCGCGCCGAGGGCGGCGCGGACCAGTCGGGTGACGACGGGCACGGCCGCCGCGAGGTCATCCCCCGTGCCGCCCCCTGCCCCTCCCGACTCCGCCGCCTCCGCCACCTCCGCCACCTCCGCCGCCAGGGCGTCGAAGGTCTCGAAGGCCGTCAGGACGAAGAGCAGGCTCGCCGCGTCCGGCGGGGCGGCGGGCAGGCGGCCGGACAGGACCGCCGCGCCCTCGCGGCGACGGGCGTCGCGCTCGGCGATGACCCGGCCGACCTCGTCGTCCAGGGCGGCGAGGGCGCGCAGGCGGCGGGTGCAGACCCGGTCGACCGCCCAGAAGCCGCCCATCACCTCCACGAAGCGGTCCACCGCCGCCCACGGGTCGGCCTGGGTGAACGCCTCGGCCAGCCGGGCCATGCCGCCCTGGGCGGCGAGGGCGTCGCAGACCGCCTCCAGCAGGCCGGTCTTGGAGCCGAACTGGTAGTAGACGGTGGCCCGGGCGACGTCCGCGCGCCGGGCGACCGCGTCCAGCGAGACCCCGCCGGTCTCCGTCAGGTGCGCCCGGGCGGCCGCGACGATCCGGGCCCGGGTCTCGTCGACCTCCGCCTGCCGCTGTCCCATCCGGTAGGACCGGGGGCTCATCCCGCTCGCCTCCACTCGCTCCGCGTGCACCGTCCGCGCGAACCGGCACGTTCCGCGTGAACTGGCAGTATCGCCGATCGGCCCACCCGGGCCGGTCCACGAGAGCCGGCGCACCCGGGCCGGCGCAGGTTCAGGCCGGCGCACCCGGGCCGGTTCACGCAGGTCGGTTCACGCAGGCCGACGCACGCAGGCCGGTTCACCCGGCCCGGTCCGCCCCGGCGCTCAGAGGATGACCCGGCCGCCGCTGACGTCCAGGGTCTGCCCGGTGATCCAGGACGACGCCTCGGAGGCCAGGAACAGCGTGGCCGCGGCCAGGTCCTCCGGCTCGCCGAGGCGCCCCAGCGGGTGCGCGGCGGCGACCGCGGCCCGCACCTCGGGCGGCATCTGGGCCGCGGTCCGCTCGGTGCGGACGGCCCCGGGCGCGACCGCGTTGACCCGGACGCCCTGGCCGGCGACCTCCAGCGCGAGGTGGCGGGTGAACATCAGCACGCCCGCCTTGGCCGCGGCGTACGCGGCGGAGGAACCGCCGGGCAGCCGGCCCGCCGTGGAGGCCATGGTGACGACCGAACCGCCGCGCCGGGCCAACAGCCCGGGCAGGAAGGCCTGGACGGTGAGGAAGGTGGCGTTGAGGTTGCCGTCCAGGACGGCCCGCCAGTGCTCCTCGGTCTCCCGGACGGTCGGTACGGGGTAGCCGTCGCCGCCCGCGAAGGCGGCCAGCACATCGACTGGGCCGAGCTCCCGCTCGATCCGGTCGGCGGCGGAGCCGAGCGCCGCCGCGTCGGTGCAGTCGGCGACCAGCCCGAGCGCCCGGGCGCCGTCCGCGCGCAGTTCCTCGGCCACCTGCGCCAGCGCCGCAGCGTCCCGGCCGAGGACGGCGACGGCCGAGCCCTGCCGGGCGAAGGCGCGGGCGGTCTCCGCGCCGATGCCCCGGCTGCCGCCGGTGATCACGACGACCCGGCCGGCCAGGTCGGGGTACCGAGCCTGTCGAACTCCCATGTCCCATCGCTCCTTCGGTCCTGCTCTCGATCTTGCTCTCGATCTTGCTCTCGGTCTTGCTCTCGGTCTGCTCTCGGTCCTGTTGCCGGTGCCGCTCTCGGTCTTGCGCTCCGGCTTGCTCGCACGGTGTGCTGTGGTTCACTGGATTCATTCATACAGTCCGTCTGAATGAATCACAAGAGCCCGCACGAGCGTGCCGGGCCCCGAGGAGGAACCGATGAGGATCGCAGTCGTGGGCGCCACCGGACGCACCGGCCGCCTGGTGGTGGACCTCGCGCTGGCCGCCGGCCACACCGTCACCGCCGTCGCGCGCACCCCCGCCCGGCTACCGGAGTTCGCGCACGGCACCCCGCGCACCGAGTTCGCCGACGTCCGCCGGCCGGACACCCTGCAGGGGCCGCTGACCGGGCAGGACGTCGTCGTCGCCACGCTCGGCAGCACCGGCCGCCAGGCCACCACCGTCTTCTCCGACGGCGCCCGGGCGCTCACGGCCGCCGTCCGGGCCGGCGGCGCGCGGCACCTGGTGACGATGAGCTCGGCCGGCCTGGAGACCGGCCGGCTCCCCTTCGCGCAGCGGGTGGTGAGCAGGCTCGTGGTCGAGCGGCTGTACCGGGAGACCCACCACGATCTGGCCCGGATGGAGGCGGTGCTCGCCGCGTCGGACGTCGACTGGACGGTCGTCCGGGTGCCGATGCTCAAGGACGGACCGCCGTCCGCGAACCCCCTGGTCTCCTACGACCGGCCGCTCCCCCGCGCCGGCACGGCCACCCGCGCCACCATCGCCCGCTGGATCACCGACCACCTCGGCGACCCGGACACCTTCCGCCGCCTCGTGCACCTCGCCGACGGCTGAGGCCACCGCCCGCCGCCCGCTGCGTGCCGTGTGCCGTGTGCCGTGTGCCTACCGTGTGCCGCCTACCGGCCGCCGTCCCGCCTCAGCCCTGCTGCGGCGGACGGCGGCGCATGCCGACCAGCAGCAGGACCACGGCGGAGATCACCGCGGACACCCGCAGCACGTTCGGGGCCGAGGTCCAGCCGATCTGCCCCAGCGGGGAGCCCGACTGCAGTCCGCCACCCTGGGCACCGCCCTGCTTGGCGTGCTGCATCGCAAGCAGGGTGGTCACGCTCATCGTGATCAGCGGAATCCCAAGAATCGCGAACTTACGCGTCAGATCGGAGAGTTGGCGGGACAGGTAGCCGAGGCCCCAGCCCGCCAGCATGACCGGGAAGACACCGGTGACGGCGCCGCCGACCAGCAGGGCGCTGGAGAGCAGGATCAGCGGCGACGGCTTGCGGCCCCCCGCGTCCTTCGCCGCACCCTTCCCCGCAGCCGCCTTCCCCGCCGCACCCTTCGCCCCGGCGGCCCCCTTGGCCGCACCGGCGGCAGGGATCTCGGCCACCGCCTTCCCCTTGCCCTTGCCGCCCTTCCCCTTGCCCTTCCACAGCGTCTTCGACGTCCCCGGCGCCTTCAGGTCCGCGCCCGGCTGCACCGGCTGCGCCTCGCCCCCGGCCACCGCCTCCGCCCCCGCCGCCCGCTGCTCGGGAACCGGCTTAGGCGCGGGCTCCGGCCCGTCCGAGAAGTCGAACACCGTCATGGTCCACGGGCCGGTGCTGCTCACCGTCGGCGGCGGGATCGCGGACGCCCGCCGCTCGGCGTCGACCGCGTCCGGCGGGTTCAGCGGGACGGACGGGATCCCGGCCGCACTCGGCGCCGGCGGGTCGTACACGCTGTCAGGATCCGCGAAGGCGGCGGGCGGTGCCGACGGCGCCGGAGGCACGGACGGGGCGCCCGCGGCGTCCTGAGCGCTCGCCGGAGCGCCGTGCGCGGCACCGCCCCGCGCGGTCCGGTCCTCCGCGCCCCCGGCCGAGCGCTCGCTCCACGGCCCGCTCTTGCGCCACCACTCACCGTCCGTCATCACCGACACCCCGCCTCGCCCGGCTCACCCATGGAGAGCGCGGCCGCCCACCGAACCGCCCTCGGCGTGACGCTACCCACCCCGCCCCCGCCCACGCGAGTCCGACGGGCGCGGCGGAACGGCGGCCGGAACGGACCGGAGCGGCGACCACCACGGGCCCCGGCCCGGCCCCAGCCCCCGCCGAGCCCGCACCGGCCCCGGCCCCGGCCCCGGCGACACGAGGACACCTCACCGTCCGCCCGCCCGACTAACCTAGGTCGAATGACCACACAGCAGGGCCCCCAACGCCGGGGCAGGTCCACCACCGGCCCGCGCACCCTCGCCGAGGAACTGCGCGCCCGTCCCGACGACGCGCTCGCCGCCCTGCTCCGTTCCCGCCCCGACCTGCTGAACCCCGTCCCCGGCGACCTGACCCAGCTGTCCGCCCGGCTCTCCTCCCGGGCCTCCGCGCTGCGCGCCCTGGAGCGGCTCGACCGCTTCACCCTGCAGGCCGCCGAGGCGCTGGCCACCGCCCCCGACGGCACCTCCGCGAGCACGGTCCGCTCGCTGCTGACCGGCCCGGCCAAGGTCAAGCCGCACCCCGGCGCGACCCCGCTCAGCCCGGCGGACCGCTCCGCCGTCGCCACCGCCCTGCCGCGCGCGATCGCCACCCTGCGCGACCGGTCGCTGCTCTGGGGCCCGGACAACGGCCTGCGGCTGGTCCTCGCCGTCCGCGAGGCGCTCGCGCCGACCGCCGCCAACCCCGGCCGCACCGGCCTCGGCCCGACCTTCGCCGAGGCCACCGTCGGCATGTCCCCGGCCCGGCTGCAGCAACTGCTCGCCTCGGCCGGCCAGCCCCCCACCCCGGACCCGGTCACCGCGATCGCCGCGCTCACCGCGCTGCTCACCGACCGGGTCCGCTGCGCCGCCCTGCTGGACACCGCCCCCGAGCCCGCGCTGCGGCTGCTGGACCGGCTGGTCTGGGGGCCGCCCACCGGCACCGTCCCGGACGCCGCCCGCCCGGTCACCGCCGAGGACGCGCAGAGCCCCGTCGAGTGGCTGCTCGCCCGCGGCCTGCTGCTGCCCACCAGCCCCGGCAGCGTGGTGCTGCCCCGCGAACTCGCCCTGCACCTGCGCGGCGGCCGCACCCACCGGACCGTCGAACCGGTCCAGCCCGAGCCCGCGCCCGCCGCCGCCCCGCGCGATCCACAGGCTGTGGACAGCGCCGCGGCCGGCCAGGCCCACACCGCCGTCAAGACCGTCGAGGAGCTGCTGGAGGGCTGGGGCCTCACCCCGCCGCTCACCCTGCGCGCCGGCGGCCTCGGCGTCCGCGACCTCAAGCGCACCGCCCAGGCCCTGGAGAGCACCGAGCAGCAGGCCGCCTTCTGGCTCGAACTCGCTTACACCGCGGGCCTGCTGGCCCCCGACGGCGAGGTGGACGAACGCTGGGCCCCCACCCCCGGGTACGACGCCTGGCTGCAGCTGGAGACCGCCGAGCGCTGGTCCGTCCTCGCCACCGCCTGGCTCGCCGCCACCCGCGTCCCCGCCCTCACCGGCACCCCGGACGGCCGGGGCAAGCCGCGCGCCGCCCTCGGGCCCGAACTCGACCGCACCCTCGCCCCGGCCGTCCGCCGCGCCGCCCTCGCCCTGCTCGCCGAACTCCCGCCCGGCACCCCGGCCACCGCCGAGGACCTGCTCCCCACCCTGCGCTGGCAGCGCCCCCTGCGCGGCGGCCCGACCGGCCCGGACGGCCGCGACCTGCGCGACGACCTCACCGCCTGGACCCTCGCCGAGGCCGAACTCCTCGGCGTCACCGGCCGCGGCGCCCTCGCCGCACCCGCCCGCGCCCTGCTCACCGCCGAGGCGGACCCGGCCGCGGTGCTCGCCCCGCTGCTCCCCCGGCCGCTGGACCACGTGATCCTCCAGCCGGACCTCACCGCGATCGCCCCCGGCCCGCTGCTCACGCCGCTCGCCCACGCCCTCGCGCTGTGCGCCGACATCGAGTCCAAGGGCGGCGCCACCGTCTACCGCTTCACCCCGGCGTCCGTCCGCCGCGCCCTCGACGCCGGACGCACCGCCACCGACCTGCGCGCCTTCCTGGAGCAGCACAGCCGTACGCCCGTCCCCCAGCCGCTCACGTACCTGATCGACGACGTCGCCCGCCGGCACGGCGTCCTGCGGGTCGGCGCCGCCTCCTCCTACCTGCGCTGCGACGACCCGTCGCTGCTGAACGAGGTGCTCGCCGACCGCCGCTCCGCCGAGCTGCGGCTGCGGATGCTCGCCCCCACCGTGCTCGCCGCCCAGGCCTCCCCGGACGTCCTGCTCGCCACGCTGCGCGCCATGGGCTACGCGCCGGCCGCCGAATCCGCCGAGGGCGACGTGCTGATCACCCGCCCGGACAGCCACCGCACCCCGCCCCGCAGCGCGCCCGTCCCCGTCCCCGACGGCCCGCCCACCCCCGACGACGTGCTGCTCGCCGCCGCCATCAAGGCCATCCGGGCCGGCGACCGCGCCGCCACCGCCACCCGCCGCGAGCCCACCGCCGACCCGCGCCGGCTCCCCCGCACCGCCGCCGCCGAGACGCTGGCCGCCCTCCAGACCGCCGTCCTGCTCGGCGAGCGGATGTGGATCGGCTACCTCAACGCCGAGGGCATCGCCAGCCAGCGGATCATCGACCCGGTCAAGGTCGAGGGCGGCTTCGTCACCGCCTTCGACCACCACGCCGACGAACTGCGCACCTTCGCCCTCCACCGCATCACCGGCGTCGCGGAACTCGACGAGTAACCGGCGGAAGGGGAGCGGCGAGCAACCAGCAGGAGAAGAGCGACGGGACCGCGGAGCGACGGGCCGTCAGTGTCCCTGCGACTCCTTCATCTTCTCCTTGACCGCCTTGTCCGCCAGGCTGCCGATCTCCCCCTGCCCGATCGGCAGCGAGCCGCCGCCGACCTGGTCGGCGATCAGGAACCCGGGCGCCGCGAGCAGGCCGCCGGGCCCCTCGCCGATGCCCGCGAGGGCGTGGGCGGAGCCCGCCGAGGCGGCGGTGGCGGCGACGGCCGTGCCCATCAGGGCGAGTGCGGTGAGAACGCGCTTCGACTTCTTCATGACCGGCTCAACGAGCGGGTACGCACGGTGGTCACTGCGGAGCCGTTGCCCGCCGCCCGCACCCGGCGCAGTCTGGAACAGGGGGATCCCGACAGGAGGAAACCCATGCTCGGCGACAAGATCGGCGACTCACTGAGCCAGGAGACCGGCCGACGCGTCCTCTCCGCCGGAGAGGGCCACGTCACCATCGAGGTCTCGTTCCGGGGCACCGGAAACTACTTCGGCACCGCGGTCAGCGGTTTCGGCACCTACAAGGCCGAAGCCCGGCCCGACGGCACGCTCTACGGCGAGGGCCAGGGCATCGACATGACCGCCAACGGCGACACCGTCACCTGGCACGGCAACGGCGTCGGCCACATGACGGCGGACGGCGGCAGCAGCTTCCGCGGCGCGCTCTTCTTCGCCACCGCTTCCCCCGTCTTCGAACGCCTCAACGGCATCGCCGGCGTCTTCGAGTTCGACACCGACGCCAGCGGGAAGTCCACCGGCACGTTCTACGAGTGGAAGTAGCCTCCGCGCCCGCCCGTCCACACGGCCCGTCCACGGCGGCGGAATGCGCGACACTGGAGGGTCTGCGTCAAACCACCCTGTCAGCCAGTGGAGGGCTTCCCCGCGTGAACGACGGACCGCTCATCGTCCAAGTGATTAAGCGGGATACGCATCCTGAACGCTGAGTAGCCACGCAGGAAGACCCGAAGGGAGATGTGGGGCCCGGCGCTCAGCATCTTCGCCCACGGTCCGCTGGCTCCGGGCTCGGCTCCGCCTGGCTCGTTCCGGCATTTCGTCACCTTGACGCAAATTCGCCAGAACCTACCTGTCCGTGGTTCTGCGTCTGAGATGCTGAGGGTCCGTCGAGAGGGGCCGCAGCATGCAGTGGAAGATCCACGGGGAACGTCCGATCTACGAGAACCCCTGGGTGAACCTCTGGCTGACCGACGTCGAGCAGCCTGACGGGCGCCGCTGGGAGTACCACGTGGTCAAGCTGCGGCACCTGGCCGTGGCCGCCATCGTGAACAGCGAGAAGCAGGTACTCATGATGTGGCGGCACCGCTTCATCACGGACACCTGGGCCTGGGAACTCCCGATGGGGCTGATCGAACCGGAGGAGACCCCGGCGGAGGCGGCGGCCCGCGAGGCTCTGGAGGAGACCGGCTGGAAGGTTGACGAGGTGAAGCCGCTGATCTACGCCCAGCCGGCGAACGGGATCACCGACTCCGAACACTTCGTCTTCCGGGCCGATGCCGTCGAGTACGTGGGGCCGCCGACCGAGCGCAACGAGTCCGACCGGATCGAGTGGATTCCCCTGTCCGAACTGCGCGGCATGATCGACCGCCGCGAGATCGTCAGCAGCGGCACGCTCGTGGGCGTGCTCTACCTGCTGCTGGACGAGGCCGGCCGTTGATCAGCCGGCCGCGCTGGTGATCCGGTCCGCCAACGTCGCTACCGAGGCGTTGGCACGGTAGGGCCTGAGGAGGTGGCGGAACTCGTGGAGGTGGGCAACCACTCTGGGGGACTCGATCACTGCCGCGAGATCGAGGGCTTCCGTGGCGGTGGCGCACGCCGACTCGACCTGCCGCCGCTGGAGCTGGGTCCGTGCGAGCCAGAAGCTGTGGAACGCGCGACCCCGGAGGTTCGTCCTCGGTTCGACCCGTAAGGCTTCGGCGATGAGGGGTTCGGCGGCGGTCGCGTCCCCCAGCTGACCAAGGGCGATTCCGGTGTCCACGGTGAGTTTGGTGTGGTCGAAGTACTCGACCCATGCGGGGTCGTCGTCCCCCTCGCGGATGCGCTCGAAGTGCTGTTGCGCCTCAGTGATCGCGCGGTGGGTCGACTCCTTGTCATGCGCGCTTGCGTGGCCGAAGGCTTCGCGCATCGACAGCATGGCCAGCAGCCTCGGCGTACCGCCGACAAGGCGCGCGCTGTCCTGCGCGGCTCGGGCGAGCGTGATCGCGTCCTGTGTCCTGTCCTGGTAGGTCGGGGCCTCCCCCTGTGTGGTGGACACGCTGATACTGGATCTTGTGTGATCCGGAGGAAGCGAGAAGACCGCCGATGGCGATGAAGGACTACTCGG
>NZ_JBFBOC010000052.1:0-36593 GCF_040685975.1 Kitasatospora sp. NPDC086791
CACCGCCGACACCGTCCTGGACCGCATGCGCCGCTTCGACGCCAAGGGCCGCACCAGCTAGGGCCACCACCGGTCAGGGCCCGACAGCCCGCGGCCCCACGCGCCCGCACCCCCGAAGCCCCGCAGCACGCCCACCGACCTTCCCAGGACACCCCATGTATCGCACCGCACTGCGCAACGTGCTGGCCCACAAGGGCCGACTGCTCATGACGGCGCTGGCCGTCATGCTCGGCACCGCCTTCGTGGCGGGCACCATGGTCTTCTCCGACACCTTCGGCAAGGCCATGCGGGACAGCAACTCCAAGAGCTACTCGGACGTTTCGGTCCAGGTGGTGGACCGCGCGGCCGGCTCCGACGCGACCGCCAAGCAGAAGAGCGAAGGCGGCTCGGCCGCGCTCACCGACGCCACCGTCCAGCAGCTGGCCGCCCTCCCGGGCACCGCCACCGCGCGCGGCCTGGTGAGCGGCTTCACCGGCGTCGCCGACAGGCAGGGCAACCTGATCGGCCAGTTCTGGGCCGCCAAGGGCGCCAACTTCGCGCCCGGCCAGGACGGCAAGGACCCGCGCTACCCGATGGCCGAGGGCCAGGGCCCGAAGAACGGCAAGGAGGTCGCGCTCGACCGCAAGACCGCCGAGAAGGCGGGCTACAAGGTCGGCGACACCGTGCGGGTGGCCGCCAACGGCCCGGTGATCGAGGCGAAGCTCACCGGCGTCTTCACCACCGACGACCCGGTGGTGAACACCGGCGGCACGCTCACCCTGTTCGACCGCACCACCGCCCAGCAGCTGCTCCTGGAGCCGGGCCGCTACAGCGGCATCGTGCTCACCGCCAAGCCCGGCACCTCCGAGGAGGCGCTGCTCGCCCAGGTCCAGCCCAAGGTGTCGGCCGGCCGCCAGTTCGACGTCGAGACCGGCACCAAGCTCAAGGCCGACGAGCAGAGCAAGGTCGCCAAGAACACCGGCAGCATGCGCACCATGCTGCTGGTCTTCGCCGGCATCTCGCTCTTCGTCGGCATCTTCATCATCGCCAACACCTTCACCATGCTGGTCGCCCAGCGCACCAAGGAGCTCGCGCTGCTGCGGGCCATCGGCGCCAGCCGCAAGCAGGTCACCCGCTCGGTGCTGGTCGAGGCCCTGGCGATCGGCACCGTCTCGGCGGTGGCCGGCCTGGCCGCGGGCGTCGGGATCGGCGCGGGGATGCAGTCCCTGATCGTCGGTCTGAACGAGAGCATGCCGAGCGGCGCCCTGGTGATCAAGCCGCTCACCATCGCGGTGACCCTGGTGGTCGGCGTCGTGGTGACGGTGCTGTCGGCCCTGCTGCCGGCCCTGCGGGCGGCCCGGATCGCCCCGGTGGCCGCGATGAGCAGCGGTGACCAGCCCACCTCGCACAAGAGCCTGGTGGTCCGCAACACGATCGGCTCGCTGCTCGCCGCCGGCGGCCTGGCCCTGATCGGCTACGGCGCCTCGACCGGCAACACCGACGGCCGGCTGCCGGTCGGCGTGGGCGCCTTCCTGTCCCTGATCGGCGTGTTCGTCCTGCTGCCGCTGCTCTCCCGCCCGGTGGTGGCGCTGCTCGGCCCGCTGCTGCGCGGCCTCGGCGGCATGCCCGGCAAGCTCGCCCAGCAGAACGCGGTGCGCAACCCGCGCCGGACGGCGGCCACCGCCGCCGCGCTCACCATCGGCCTGACCCTGGTCAGCGGCCTCACCGTGATCGGCGCCTCGGTGAACGCCGTGGTGGACCGGGCCGTCACCAGCACGATGAAGGCCGACTACGTCGTCTCGGCCGCCAACGGCATGAGCCTCTCCGAGCAGGTGCCCGCGCAGATCGCCAAGGCGCCCGGGGTGGCGGCCTCCTCGCCGCTGACCAGTACCTACTGGGAGCTGAACGGCACCGGAAAGGCGGTCACCGGCCTGGACACGGCGAGCTTCGGCCAGCTGGTCGACATCCAGCTGACCAGCGGCTCCGCCGCCGCGCTCGGCAAGGGCCAGCTGCTGGTGGACGAGGACGTCGCCAAGAAGTTCAAGGTCACCACCGGCACGACGATGAACGTCTCCTACCCGGACGACACCACCGGGCAGCTCACCGTCGGCGGCGTGTACAAGACGGGCGGCATGCTCGGCCCGGTCCTGCTGGCCAACAGCGAGATCACCAAGCACGAGCCGAAGCCGTACATCGCCGACGTCCTGGTCAAGGGCAAGGACGGCGCCACCGGCGCGCTCAAGCAGTCGCTCAAGGACGCCACCGGCGCCAACCCGGTGATCGAGGTGAAGTCCCAGCAGGACGTCCGCGACGACTTCAGCAAGACCATCACCTTCGCGCTGAACCTGATGTACGGCCTGCTCGGGATGGCGGTCCTGATCGCGATCCTGGGCGTGGTCAACACGCTGGCGATGTCGGTCTTCGAGCGCAAGCGCGAGATCGGGATGCTGCGGGCGATCGGCCTGGACCGCCGGGGCATCAAGCGGATGGTCCGTCTGGAGTCCGTGGTGATCTCGGTGTTCGGCGCCGGCATCGGCCTGGTCCTCGGCTGCTTCATCGCCTGGGCGATCAACGGCACCCTGAAGTCCACCCTGTCCGGCCTGACCACCGTCCTGCCGTACGGCCAGCTGGCGATGTTCCTGGCGCTGGCCGGGGTGGTCGGCCTGGTGGCCGCGATCTGGCCGGCCCGCCGGGCCTCCAAGCTGGACATCCTGTCGAGCATCAAGACCGACTGACACCCGTCGACCGGTCCCGGTCACACAGAGAGCCCCTGCCGGAGGATTTCGGCAGGGGCTCCTCTACTGCTGTACTCCGCCCGGTCGCACGGCCGGCTGAGCACCACGGAGGTCGTGGTCCGGCAACACTGCCGGGCGGAGGGCCTCCGACTCATACCCCGGTGCTCCCACACCGGGGTCTCAGTCGCTTACTTGCTGGCGAGTTCCTTGTCGGCGACCGGCTTGGCGGCCTCGACGGGCTTGGTGGGCGGGGTGACCTCCTGGATCGGGAGCTGCGGCTTCTCCATCTGGGAGAGGCCGACCATCTCGCGCTTCAGGAACATCGCGAGGGTCCAGTCGGTGAAGACCCGGACCTTGCGGTTGAAGGTCGGCACCATCGCGCCGTGGTACAGGCGGTGGAACCACCAGGCCGGACGGCCCTTCAGCTTGTACTTGCCGAAGAGGATCGCGACGCCCTTGTGCAGGCCGAGACCGGCGACCGCACCGAGGTTCTTGTGCTTGTACTCCTTCTGCGGGAAGCCGCGCATGCCGGAGATGACGTTGTCGCCGAGGACGACGGCCTGACGGCAGGCGTGCTGCGCGTTCGGCGGGCACCAGGCGCCCTCGCCGGAGGCGAGGTCCGGGACCTGGGCGTTGTCGCCGGCGGCCCAGACGTAGTCGAAGCCCTGGACCTGGAGGGTCGGCGCGGCGTCGACGTGGCCGCGCGGGCCCAGCGGCAGGCCGAACTCGGCCAGCACCGGGTTGGGCTTCACGCCGGCCGTCCACACGATGGTGGCGGCGTCCATCTCCATGCCGTTCTTCAGCATGACGTGGCCGTCGACGCAGGAGTCCATCGAGGTCTCGATGTAGACCTCGATGTTCCGCTCCTCGAGCTTCTCCTTGGTCCACAGACCGAGGTCCGGGCCCATCTCGGGGAGGATGCGGTTGGCGGCCTCGACGACCACGAAGCGCATGTCGTCGCGGCTGACGGTCCGGTACAGCTTGGCGGCGTCGCGCGCCATGTCCTCGATCTCGGCGATCGTCTCGATGCCGGCGAAGCCACCACCGATGACGACGAAGGTCAGGGCCTTGCGGCGGACCTCCTCGTTCGTGGTGGACTCGGCCTTGTCGAGCTGGGCCATGACGTGGTTGCGGAGGCCGATGGCCTCCTCGACCGTCTTCATGCCGATGCCGTTCTCCGCCAGACCCGGGATCGGGAAGGTGCGGGAGACCGAGCCGGTCGCGACGACCAGGTACTCGAAGGGCAGCTCGTAGCTGTCGCCGGCCGCCGGCTGGATGGTGGCGACCTTGCGGGCGTGGTCGATGCCGGTGACGGACCCGGTCAGCACCTCCGCCTGCTTGAGGGCGCTGCGCAGCGGCGCGACGAGGTTGCGGGGCGCGACGTTGCCGCCGGCCGCCTCGGGGAGGAAGGGCAGGTACGTCATGTACGACCGCGGGTCCACGACCGTGACGGTCGCTTCGCCGTAGCGCATCTTCTTGAGGATGCGCATCGCGGCATACAGGCCGACGTAACCACCGCCGACAATGAGGATGCGAGGACGCTCCGTGGTGCTCATATCCGAAAGTATCCAGTACCGTCCGGAGCAGCCTTCGTGAGCCCGGTCACAAGCTCATGGACACCCCGTGCTACACTACGCGGCCGCAAATCCGGCCCCGGCACGGGTGCTCACACCCCTTCACGCCCCCTCGTGAACGTGCGCCGGAGCACCACCCTGCTGAGCAGCAACGATCCGTACGGGGCCCGGGTTCCCGCATGTGATTCCGATTTTCAAACCCTGAACGAGCCCTGGCCTGCGATCCAGCGAGCCGGGCGACCGGGAAGCCTTCGGTCCCACAATTCGGACGTAGCGGGCGAGTCTGTGCGGCGAATGGCCCGATCGTCATGTGAAGAAATTCACGAACTTTCTCGCACGCGCCCGGGCGCGCCCCGGCCCCGGCTCCCCGAAAGGGGCGCCGGGGCCGGTCGGGTAAGCCCCGCAGCAGGTCAGGAGGCGATACCCCAGGCGATCCCGTCCAGGATGTCGTGCTCGCTCACGACCACCTCGGCGGCGCCGGTCCGGTCCATGATCTCCAGCAGCTCCAGCGCCCCGGCCGCGATCACGTCCACCCGGCCCGGGTGCATCGACGGGATGGCCGCGCGCTCGGCGTGGGTCGCGGCCAGCAGCTCGCGGGAGATCCCGGCGACCCGTTCGCGGCTGATCCGCGAGTGGTGGATCGCCGCCGAGTCGTAGTCCGGCAGGCCCAGGGCGATCGCGGACACCGTGGTGACCGTCCCGGCCAGGCCCACCAGGGTGGCCGCGCCGGTCAGCGGGACGACCTCCTCGGCCTTGTCCAGCTCGGCCCGCACGTGCGCCCGGGCCTCCTCGACCTGCTCCGCGGAGGGCAGTTCGGCACCGCCGAAGTGCCGCTCGGTGAGCCGCACGCAGCCGATGTCCACCGAGCGCGCCGCCTGCACGTCGTCCGCGCCGAGGACGAACTCGGTCGAGCCGCCGCCGAGGTCGAAGACCAGGTACGGGGCCGGGAACCGGTCACCCGTCAGCTCCTTGGTGGCGCCCAGGAAGGACAGTCGCGCCTCCTCCTCGCCGCTCACCACCTCGGGCTCGACGCCCAGGGCGTCGCGCACGCCCTTGACGTACTCGTCGCTGTTCTCGGCGTCCCGGGAGGCGCTGGTCGCGACGAAGCGCACCCGCTCCGGGCCGACGCCGAAACCGGCGATGATCGCCTGGTACTCCCGGCAGGCCGCGAAGGTGCGGGCCAGCGCGTCGGGGTGCAGACGACCGGTCCGGTCCACGCCCTGGCCCAGCCGGTTGACGATCATCCGGCGGTCGAGGTCGGTGATCTCCCCGGTCTCCGGGTCGAGGTCGGCGACCAGCAGCCGGATCGAGTTGGTGCCGCAGTCGATCGCGGCCACCCGGGTCATGGTCACTGCGACTCCCGCTGCCCGTCGGCGTCCTGCGCCGTCCCGTCCTGCTCGGCGTCCTGCTCGGCGTCCTGCTCGGCGTCCTCCGCGGCGCGCTTCTTGGCGGCGCGCTCGGCGGTCTTCTGCTGCTTGGCGGCGATCACGGCCTCGTGGTCCTGGTCCTTGGCGCGGTTGCGGGTGACCCGCTCACCGGCGGCCTGCACCTCGGCCGGGGAGACGCACGGGCCCTTGGCCCACCAGTCCTCCAGCATGCCGATCGCCTCGTCGCCCAGCGGGTTGACGCCCTCTCCGGCCGCCAGCGAGTGGCCGACCAGCACGTGCAGGCACTTCACCCGGTCCGGCATGCCGCCGGCGCTCGGGAAGCCCTCCAGCACCTCGATCGCGTCGCGCCGGGCGATGTAGTCCTCGTGCGCCTTCTGATAGGCGGCGGCCAGCTCCGGGTCCTCGGCGAGCCGGGCGGTCTGGTCCTTCATCACACCTTCCGCCTCCAGGGTGCCGATCAGCGAGGCGGCCTTGGGGCAGGTCAGGTAGTACAGCGTCGGGAACGGCGTGCCGTCCGGCAGCCGGGGCGCCGTCTCCACGACGTCCGGGTTGCCGCAGGGGCAGCGGTGGGCCACGCCGCGCAGGCCGCGCGGCACCCGGCCGAGCTGGGCGGCGATGGCCGCGACGTCGGCGTCGGAGACGGTGGGGTGGTTCTCAGTGGTCATGGGGGGAGGTGTCTCCAACGGAGGACGGTGGGAGCGGAAGGGGGGTGGCGGGGGCCGGCGCGGCGCGGTCGGCGGCGTCGACCGAGTCCCAGATACCGGCGTACCAGGGCTTGGCGGCGTTCGCCTGACCGGCTGCCGCACCGGTGGCGGGGGCACCCGCGGAGGAGGAGGGCCTGGCGGAGGCCTGGCCGGCCGGATCCACCGCGATGTACGGGGTCTCCCCCGGCACCGCGTAGTGCAGCCGGGCGCGCGCCTGCGCCTTGACGTACTCCGGGTCCTGCCAGCGGGCCTTGTCCCGGCGCAGCTGCTCGACCTGCTGGCGCGCGTGGTCGGCCTTCGCCCGCTGGGCGGAGATCTCGGCGCGCTGGGAGATGAACTGCCGCGTGGGGTACGCGAGGATCGCCACCAGTGAGCAGAGCACCAGGACGAGGACGGTCGCCCGGCTCGTGAACCGAGGCCGGGCCGCCAAGCCCGGGATCCTCCAGCCAGCCATCTCCCGTATCCCCTCCTGGTCGCGACGGTGCCCCGCCGTCCACCCTACGGGGTGAACGGCGGGGCACCGGTCAGGCTGGCGCGACCTCGCGGTCCCGGCCCTCGTGCTCGCCGGGCTCGACGAGCACGCCGTGCTTACTGGTCCGCGGAGCGGAAGCGCGGGAAGGCGCCGCGGCCGGCGTACTCGGCGGCGTCGTCGAGGATCTCCTCGATGCGCAGCAGCTGGTTGTACTTGGCGACGCGCTCGGAGCGGGCCGGGGCGCCGGTCTTGATCTGGCCGCAGTTGGTGGCGACGGCCAGGTCGGCGATGGTGACGTCCTCGGTCTCGCCGGAGCGGTGCGACATCATGCAGCGGTAGCCGTTGCGCTGGGCCAGCTCGACGGCGTCCAGGGTCTCGGTCAGCGAACCGATCTGGTTCACCTTCACCAGCAGCGCGTTGGCGGTGCCGGTCTCGATGCCCTTGGCCAGGCGGGCCGGGTTGGTGACGAACAGGTCGTCGCCGACCAGCTGGACCTTGTCGCCCAGCTTGACGGTCATGGCCTTCCAGCCGTCCCAGTCCGACTCGTCCAGCGGGTCCTCGATGGAGACCAGCGGGTAGGCGGCGACCAGCTCGGCGTAGTACTCGATGAGCTCGGCGGCCGACAGGGCCTTGCCCTCGAACTGGTAGGCGCCGTCGTTGTAGAACTCGGAGGCGGCGACGTCCAGGGCCAGCGCGATGTCACGGCCGGGCACGTAGCCGGCCTTCTGGATGGCCTCGGTGATCAGGTCCAGGGCCTCGCGGTTGCTGTCCAGGTTCGGCGCGAAGCCGCCCTCGTCGCCGAGGCCGGTGGACAGGCCGCGCTCCTTCAGCACGCCCTTGAGGGTGTGGTAGACCTCGACGCCCCAGCGGACGGCCTCGGAGAAGGACTCCGCGCCGATCGGGGCGATCATGAACTCCTGGATGTCGACGTTGGAGTCCGCGTGCGAGCCGCCGTTGAGGATGTTCATCATCGGGACCGGCAGGACGTGCGCGTTCGGGCCGCCCAGGTAGCGGAACAGCGGCAGGTCGCTGGCCTCGGAGGCGGCGTGCGCGACGGCCAGCGAGACGCCCAGGATGGCGTTGGCGCCGAGCGAGGACTTGTCCGGGGTGGCGTCCAGGTCCAGCATGGCCTGGTCGATCAGGCGCTGCTCGGTGGCGTCGTAGCCGACCAGCTCCGGGCCGATCTGCTCGATGACGGCCAGGACGGCCTTCTCGACGCCCTTGCCGAAGTAGCGGTTCTTGTCACCGTCGCGCAGCTCCAGCGCCTCGAAGGCACCGGTGGAGGCACCCGACGGGACAGCGGCACGACCCGTGCTGCCGTCGTCGAGGCCGACCTCGACCTCGACCGTGGGGTTGCCGCGCGAGTCGAGGATCTCACGGGCTACGACGACATCGATGGACGGCACGAGGCATCTCCTTGCGGAAGCAGGGTCCGGGCGGCGGTGGTGCTGCCGGCTGAACGATTGCGGAGTCGTTACGGACCAGAGCCTAACCGCCCGGGCTCCCGGGGCCACGTCGGCCTCGGTCCCGTCTCAGCGTGTGGCCCCACTACCCACCGGTAGTTCACCTGCTTGTCCCAGCTTGTCCCACCGGGGCGGGCGAATGCGGACGAAGGGGGCCGGCGGCGCCGACCCCCTCTCCGCACCCCGGACACCGCCGGGGCCGGTGCGGACGGGCTCAGCCGAGGTGCAGGACCTGGCCGGGCATGATCAGGTCCGGGTCGCCGCCGACCGTGCCGCGGTTGCCGTCGTAGAGCGCGTGCCAGCCGCCGGACACGCCCTGGGCGGTGGCGATGGACGACAGGGTGTCACCGGAGCGGACGGTGTAGTCGTGGCCGGTCTGCGTGGTCGGGGCCGCCGGCTGGTCGGCGCGCGGGGCCGCGTGCTTGGGGACGTACTGCTGCGCCGCCTGGTCGACGGGCTTCTCGGCCTGCGCGGGCGCGGCGTGCTTGGGGGCCTGCTTCTGGGCGGGCTTCTCGGCAGGCTTCTGCACCGGGTTCTGGACCGGCTTCTCCGCCGGCTTCTGGGCCTGGCGCTTGGGCGTCTGCTGCTGCGGGGCGGACTGCGGCTTGGCGTCCGAGGAGGTGTCGACGGCGGCCGGGGCGCCGCCCTTGCTCAGCCCCGCCTTCTTGGAGCACACGGGCCAGGCGCCCGGGCCCTGCGAGGCGAGCACCTTCTCGGCGATCGCGATCTGCTGGCCCTTGCTGGCCTGGTTGGCCTGCGGCGCGAACGCGGTGCCGCCGTACGCCTTCCACGTGCTGGAGGTGAACTGCAGGCCGCCGTAGAAGCCGTTGCCGGTGTTGATGCTCCAGTTGCCGCCGCTCTCGCACTGGGCGACGGAGTCCCAGGTGGAGGCGGGGGCGGCGGAGGCACCGGTGGCGGTGAGGAGCGGCATCGCGAGTCCGACGCCGGCCACACCGGCGACGGCGATGGCCTTCTCGGCCTGGGTGCGACGACGGTGACGGCCAGATCCAACGAACAGCATGAAGGTCCCTCTCCACACGCCTGCGAGGTGAGCTGTCGGGTTCGGACCGGGAGGTGGCCCGGCCGCCGTGCGCGGAAACGATTCCGCTCGGGCGGCTTCACCCCAAGCCGTGGGGACGGCAACAAACCTGGTTCCCCCGCCCCTGCCCAGGGTCTGGTCGGTTTCCCGTGCGCGGCGGGCAGGATTCGGCGTTCCGCGCACGAGGTCCGCAGCTGCGAACTCCAGGGAGACTAGACAGATCCTCAGACCAATCACAAGCTCATATCACCGATATCACACAGAAATTACGGCGCGTGCCCGATCGCCTACCAACCGAGTCGCTATGTCCGGGTTGATGGTTGTTCACACCCCGCCCGACGACGATCGGGCGACGCTCCGTCAGTGCGCCGTCCGGCGTTTCGTCACCTTGTGTCAGTGTGTCGGAGGCGCATAAGGGGAGTGCGGAGGCGTGTGCGGGGAGCGGCTCTCCGGACTGAATTCGACCGGAAGTTCGCGCAGACCACGCATGATCAGGCCACCGCGCCAGCGCAGATTCTCCGGGCTTTCCGCGAGCCGCAGATCCGGCAGCCGGGAAAGCAGCGTGGCCAGCGCGGCACGCCCCTCCAGGCGGGCCAGCGGGGCACCGATGCAGTAGTGGATGCCGTGCCCGAACCCCAGGTGGGGATTGTCCTTCCGGGCCAGGTCCAGGGTGTTCTCGTCCGCGAACCGGGCCGGATCGCGGTCCGCGGCGGCCAGCACCACCAGCACCGGATCGCCGACCGGGATGTCCACCCCGCCGATGGTCAGCGGCCGCGTCGCGAACCGCCAGGTCGCCATCTCCACCGGCCCGTCGTAGCGCAGGAGTTCCTCGATCCCCGTCTCCAGCAGCGCGCTCTCCCCGCGCGCCACCGACTCCTGCAGCAGCCGGCGCTGCTCCGGGTCGCGCAGCAGCGCGTACGTCCCGTTGCCGATGAGGTTCACGGTCGTCTCGAAGCCCGCGAAGAGGAGGATGAAAGCCATCGCCGCGGCCTCGTTCTCGGTCAGGTGCTCACCGTGGTCGCTCGCCCGGATCAGACCCGAGATCAGGTCGTCCCCGAGGTCCGCCCGCTTGCGGTGGATCAGCTCCAGCAGGTACGCCCGCATCCGCTTCACCGCCCGCCCCACACCACCGCGTTGACCGCCCCCGTGCCGGATCATCATCCCGGCCCAGTCGCGGAAGTCGTCCTGGTCCTCGGCCGGCACGCCCAGCAGGTCACAGATCGCGTAGATGGGGAGCGGGAAGGCGAACTCGTGGATCAGGTCCGCCGAACCGCGCTGCGCGAAACCGTCGATCAGCCGGTCGGTGAGCTGCTGCACCCGCGGCTCGAACTCGGCCACCCGGCGCGGGGTGAACGCCTTCGACACCAGTCGGCGCAGCCGGGTGTGGTCCGGCGGGTCGATGTTCAGCAGGTGCGTCATCAGGTCCGCCTGCCGCTCCCCCGGAATGCCCACCCGGCCGGTGCGGTGCGCCTGCTCGCTGTGGTGCGCCGGGTTCTTCGACAGCCGGCCGTCCGCGAGCGCCTGCCGGGCGTCCGCGTACCTGGTCACCAGCCAGGCCTCCACGCCGCTCGGCAGCGTGGTGCGGTGCACCGGGGCGTGCTCGCGCAGCCAGGCGTAGGCGGGGTACGGGTCGGCGGCGAACTCCCAGGTGAACAGCTGCGGAGCGGTGGGGTCGGGCTGGGCCCCGGCGGGGTCGGGTTGAGCTGGCATGGGTCGACCGTATCCGGTGGGCGCGCGCCCCCTTCGTCAACGGTGCGCGGCTCCTCCGTCGACGGCGTGCGACGGGCGCGCCAACGCTCCGTGGACGACCCGTGGACGGTCCGTGGACAGCTCTTGGACAGCTCTTGGCCGCACGGCGGGCGTGAGTCTGGTCACCTGAGGGGTAATCCCTGTTGCGGAGGGTCAGGACGTGCCTACGATCCTCCGCAGTACGCGTGGGCGCCGGTGCGGTGTCGTCCACAGGGAGGAGCAGACCATGCGGGTCAGCGGGTCAGTCGTCGTCATCGCGGTCCTCGACGGCGGGTCGGGCACCGACCTCGCCCGCCGGTTCGCCGCGGCCGGCGCCGCCGGAATGCTGATCGCCGACCAGCACGTCGGCATCGCCGAGGACCTCGCCGCCGAGCTCGACCGGACGGGATGCCCCGTGGTCGGCGTGTCCGGCGACATCCGCCGCCCCAGCGACGTCGCCGCCCTCGTCGACACCGCGGAGAAGCACCTCGGGCCGATCGACCTCTTCGCCGTCGCGGGCCCGGACGGCGAGCGGATCATCTCCCTCGCCGACCTGCCCGACCACCTCGACCTGGAGCGGCTCGCCGAACTCGTCGTCCTCGTCGGCGAGGCCATCGGTGAGCTCGTCCCGCCGCAGCGGTGCCCGGCCGACAGCACCGCCAAGGCGGCCTGAGCGCCCGGGCCTTCGGGCCCTGGCTCCGGCTTGGGGTCCTACTCCGGCTTGAGGCTCTGGGTTTGAAGCTCTACTCCGGCTTGAGCCCCTCGGCCGCGCGCACCGCGTCCCGGTAACCGCGCGCGGCCGAGCGCAGCGCCGCGTCCACGTCCACCCCGGCGTCGTAGGCCCGCTGCACCACCGCGAGCAGCAGCCTGCCCGCCGACTCCGCCGTCAGCTCGGCCGGCAGCTCGTAGGGCTCGTCCGGCACGCCCGTGAAGCCCGCCCGACGCACCCGGGACACCAGCTTCGCCGCGTACGCCAGCGCGGGCAGCCCGGCCGGCACACCGTCCAGCACCGACTCGCGGTCCGACTTCTCCGCCGCCTTCAGCTGCTCCCAGTTCGCCTCCACCTCGGCGGCGCCCTCGGCCTCGACGTCCCCGAACACATGCGGATGCCGGTACATCAGCTTCTCCACGATGTCACCGGCCACGTCGTCGACGGTGAACGGCTCCGTCGGGTGCTCCTCGGCGATCCGGGAGTGGAAGAACACCTGGAGCAGCACGTCGCCCAGCTCCTCGCGCAGCGTCTCCCGGTCCCCCTCCTCGATCGCCTCGACCAGCTCGTAGGCCTCCTCGACCAGGTACTTCACCAGGCTCTCGTGGGTCTGCTCGGCGTCCCACGGGCATCCGCCCGGCGAGCGGAGCCGGTCCATCACCGTCACCAGGTCCAGCAGCCGCGACCCCGGCAGGTCGTACGAGCCCGGCAGCACCTCGATCTCCGGCACCTCGCCCGCCCGCTCCACCGCCAGCCGCGCCAGCGCGTCGGTCAGCCCCGGATCCCCGTCCGGGCCGCCCAGCCACACCGTCGCCCCGGCCCCGGCGGGCTGCTCGGTCAGCAGCCGGGCCAGCGCGGGCGCCGACCCGGCCGACACCACCTCCACCACGACCCCGGCCTGCCGCACCGCGGCCACCTGCGGATGCCCCTCGTCCCCCACCAGCACCCGCCCCGCCGCCCGCAGCGCCTCCCACGCCGGCCACGCCAGCAAGCCGGGAGCCACCCGGTGGGTGGTGGTCAGCAGAATCAACTTGGCGCCCGGAACATTCGTCGTCACACCCCGAACCTACCCGCCCACCACCCCCCACCACGGCCGTCACCCCACCCACCCCGACAGCCACCACTCCCGATCGCCCCCGGCCGACCGTTCAGCCATCCCCCACGGCCCAGAAGAGGCCGGAGCACCAGCGGCGAGCACGGAAGCCCCACCGCCCCGCGCACAGGAAGTCGGACGACCGCCGACCTCTCACTCCCCGCTCCGTGGGCGATCTGCAGGGGAGTGGGCGGAGGGGCGGGGACGGGTCGGAGGCCTCGGGTCAGCGGGGTGGTGGGGGCCAGGGGGTGGGGTGGAGGGTGGAGAGGGATTGGCGGAGGCGGCGGACGGTGGGGTGGTGGGGGCCGTCGCGGCGTTCGCGTTCGAGGAGGACGGGGAGCAGCCACTGCCAGGCGGTCTGGGGGTCGCCGGCGGCGGCGAGGTGGAGGCCGATGCGCTCGCGGAGGTCGTAGGTGCGCTCGGGGTCGGTGTCGAGGCCGGATTCGAGGCGGGCGGTGTGGGCGGTGAGGAGGGCCTGGTACTCGGCGAGGGCGTCGGCGCCGTGGCCGAGGTGGTCGAGGCAGAGGGCGGCGCGGTAGCGGTGGTCGAGGCCCTGGGGGCCGTGCGGGCCGCCGTCGGCGGTGGCGGCGAGGCGGCGGTACTCGGGGAGGGCCTGCTGGGGGTGGCCCTCGTGCAGGAGGGTGCGGGCGTAGATGGTGCGGATGGTGCGCACCAGGGGTGCGGCGTCGCCGAGTTCGGCCTCGGCGCGGGGCAGCAGGTGGGCGGCGAGACCGAGGACCTCGGCGTGGCGGCCGGCGTCCACGAGGTCGGAGAGGCGGGCGCACTGGGCGCCCAGGTCGGGGAGCGACGGCGGCGGGGTGGCGGGAGCCGGTGGAACGGCCGGCGCCGCCGGGACGGGCGTCCGCAGGAAGGGGCGCGGCTCCGAGCGGACGGGCGGCGCGGCGACGGGAACAGCGGCAACGGCGGCGGGCTGCGGCTGGTGCGGGAACCGGTACGGCCGGGCCGGGTCTGGCAGCGGCGTGTAGCGGGGTTGCGGGGCGCCGTCGGCCGGGGGCAGCAGCGGGAGCAGCCGCCCGTACACGGTCTGGGCGTCGGCGGGGCGGTCGGCGGGCTGCTTGGCGAGGAGGTCGAGAACGAGCCGTTCCAGCGGCGGCGGCACCTCGGGGCGCAACTCGCGCAGCGGGACGGGCGGTTCGTCGACGTGCCGGCGCAGGACGCCGAGCGCGGTGGGCGCCCGGAACGGCGCCTCGCCGGCGAGCATCTCGTGCAGCAGGCAGCCGAGCGCGTAGAGGTCGCTGCGCGGGTCGGTGGTGGCGGCGAGGGCCTGTTCGGGGGCCATGTAGGAGGGGCTGCCGACGGGGACGCCGGTGAGGGTGAGGCGGGTGGTCTCGGTGTCGAGGGCGGTGGCGATGCCGAGATCGAGCAGGACGGTGCGGCCGTCCTCGCGGACCATGACGTTGCTGGGCTTGAGGTCGCGGTGGACCACCGGGATGGCGTGGACGGCGGCCAGCGCGCCGCAGAGCTGAGCGGCGACGGCGACCGCGCGTTCGATGGGGAAGGGCGCGTCCTCGGCGATGAGGTCGGCCAGGCTGACGCCCGGGACGCGCTGCATGACGAGATAGAGCTCGCCGCCGCCCTCGCCCCCACCGTCGCCCCCACCGTCGCCCCCGCCCGCGTCCTCGCCCGCGTCGAAGACGGTGACCAGGCCGGGGTGGTCGAGCGCGGCCGTGACCCGGCACTCCCGCAGGAAGCGGCGGCTCAACTCGTCGCTGTGGCGCTTCCGTTCACCGGCGGCGCCGGCACCGGGACCGCCGGGGAGCAGGTGCTCGGGGCGGAGCAGCTTGACCGCGACCTGGCGGTGCAGGCGTTCGTCCTGGGCCGCCCAGACCTGGCCCATGCCACCGTGGCCGATCTTCTCGGTGAGCCGGTAGCGGCCGGCGATCAGGCGGGTGGGGGTCACGGCCGGTCCTCGCGGGCCTGCCGGCGCAGCAACTCGCCGAGCTCGCGCAGGTCGTGGGCGGTCCCGGGGGCCGGGGTGGCGGGCGCGGAGGGAACCGGGGGTGCGATCGGCGCGGGAACGGCGGTCGGCGCGGGAACGCCGTACTCGGGCGTGGTCGCGGTCGGCGCGTACGGCGAGGAGTTCGGCGCAGCGGGCGGCGCCGCGTACGGCGGAACGGGTGCCGCCGGGTAGGGCCCCGGGTAGGGCGCCGGGTACGGCGGTGCCACCTTCGGTGCGGGTCGACCGGCCTCCCAGACCGCGCGGCGGTCCATCAGCAGGAAGTGCGCCGTCGGCGTCAGCCACAGCAGCACCAGGGCGATCCGGCCGGTGAGGTCGGCGGTCGGGTCCTTGAGGGAGCCCGCGACCCCGGCGGAGACGAACACGGTCAACAGCAGCGCGCAGAACACCACCGCGCCGGCGATGTCGTACGCCCGCCTGCGCCGGACCGCCAGCAGCAGCGAGGGGACCACCCCGAGCAGGCCGACCGTCAGCAGCGGGGCCGCCGCGCACGCCACCCGCGCGGGCGTCCCGAGCCGGCCGGGTATCGGGGCCGGCGCCGCCCCCGGCCCTGGCGCCGCACCCAGTACCGTCCCCGGCACCGGGCCCGGCCCGTACGGCGTGCCGCCGGGCGGCGGTCCGAACTGCCCGGGGTACTGCCCTGACATGCGCGCTCCTGAGCTGGTGAGGACCGGCACCGGTGGCGGTGCGAACGGTTCAGCCCACCGTACCGCCCGGTCCGGCCGCCCCGGAGGCCTTCCGTCCGCCCGGTGCCGCATCGGTACCGCCCCGCGACCGCACCGCCGCTGAGCCGCCGTCAGCCCTCGCCGCGCAGGCTGCCGAGCCCGCGCCGGCTCAGTCGACCGGCGGCGCCAGGGTGCCCGTCGCCAGCGCGTCCGTCGCGCCCTGGACGAGGGTGCGGCCGAGGGCGGCGGCCTGGCCGAGCGCGGTGTCGAAGGCGGCGAGGCGGGCGAAGGCGGTGCCGAGCCGCCGCTGGGCGGGGAGCGGGAGCCGGGGCAGTTCGACCCGGCGGATGTCGAGTCGGGCGGTGGTGGTGGCGTGGCTGGCGGCGCGCCGGGTGCCGGCGGTGGAACGGAAGTGGCCGGCCAGGAACTCGGGGTCGAGGGCGGTCGGATCGGGTCGCAGCAGGTGGAGTTGGCGGCCGAGGGCGACGCCGACCAGCGGGCCCTCGGCGGGGACGACGCGGGCGGTGCCGCCGCCGAGGGCGGGCACGAGGACGTCGCCGGGCCGGGTGCGGACGTCCCCGGCGGGGCCGGTTCCGGTGGCGAGGACGGCGCTGGGCGCGGCGCCGGTGGCCAGGTCCTGGTCCGTGACGACGAGGACGCCCTCCGCGCCCGCACCGCCTGCACCACCCGCACCGGAACCCGCCGGGCGGGTGGCGGCGCCGGCCCCGGAGGAGTACACCTCCAGTGCGCCGCCACGGACCAGCTCGCCGACGGTGACCACTCCGACGGGCGCGGCGCCGACCCCCGTACCGCCCTCCGCACCGGCTCCCACACCGCCCCCGGTGCCGGGCTGCGGCAGCAACGTGGCGGGGTCGGCCAGCCCGGCCAGGAGTTCGGCCAACCGGCCGCCGAGGTGGGAGAGTTCGGCCGCGCCGCCGAGCGGGGCGGCGGGCGGGACGTGCCGGGCCGGGGAGAGGTCGGTCTCGTCGTCGAGCAGGTCGATGGCGGCCACGGCCCGGTGGACGCCGGGACGGTCGGCCGGGACCGGCCGTCCCTCCCGGGCGGCCTGGTCGAAGCCCCGCCAGGCGCCCAGGACGGCGCGGCGCAGCTGCGGCCAGTCGACCTTGTCCCGCCCGCCCTCGGGGGCCGGAGCCCCCGCGACCACGGTCGAGGGGGGCACCGCCCCGGCGTCGAGCAGCAGCACCTGGCGGAAGTCGTCCCCCGGCTCGGGCGCGCGCAGCACCCACAGGTGCAGCGGGACGCCGTACGGCGGGGCGGCACCGGCGGGCAGCGCGATGACGGCGCGCAGCGCACCGGAGCGGAGCAGTTCGGCGCGGACGCGGCGGCCGGACCGGCGGGTGGCGACGGTCGGCGGGAGCAGCAGGGCGGCCAGGCCGCCGGGGCGGGTGTGGGCGAGGCAGTGCAGCACCCAGGCGAGTTCGGACTCGCCGCGCGGCGGCACGAGACCGCCGGGCCAGCGGGCGTCGAACTGCAACTCGTCGTGGCCCCAGTCCCGTTCGTTGTACGGGGGCTGGCAGAGCACGGCCTCGAAGGCGGCGCCGGGGTAGCCGTCGGCCCGCAGGGCGTCGCCGGTGCGCAGGTCGAGCGGGAGCGGGCCGGGCTGGTCGGCGGGTGCGTGCAGGGCGAGCCGGAGCCGGGCGAGGGCGGCGGCGACCGGATCGGCGTCCTGGCCGTAGCGGCCGGCGGTCGGCGGGTGGGCGAGCAGGACCGCGCCGAGGCCGACGGCCGGGTCGAGCACGGTGGCGGGGGCGCCGGCGACGGCGGCGAGCAGCTCGGCGGCCTCCGGCGGGGTGGGACTGAGCAGCCGGGTGTTGGCCTCGGCGTGGCGGGTGAGCAGCTGCTCGTACGCGCCGGCCGGGCCGGCCTCGGCGGCGAGCGCGGCGAGCAGTCGGGCGAGGTCCAGCTGGGTGCTGCCGAGCAGGCCGGGGAGGCCCAGGACACGGGCGCCGTCCGGACCGAAGGCGTGAACGGTGGTGTCGGCCACGGCCCGGGGCAGCGCGAGGGCGAGCCGGGTGTCGGGCTGGTCGGCGAGTTCGGTCCAGCGCTCGGGCGCGCGGTGCAGCAGCAGGAGCAGGGCGCCCGCCTCGACCAGCGGGGCGGCGGGGTGGCCGGCCGGGTCGCGGAGGGTGTCGACGAGCTGCCAGGCCCGTTCCAGCAGGGGGAGTTCGGCGATCTTGCCCTGGGCCCGCAGCCAGGAGTCGACCTCGGCGAGCGCGAAGGTCGGGCTGGCGTCGGTGCCGCCGACCGGGCGGGGGAAGTCGGGGTGGCGGCGGCGCCAGTTGCTGACGGCGGCCCGGCCCACACCGGCCAGTCGGGCGATCTCGACGGCGGTCACTTCGGGGCGGTCCGGCACGGGGGCTCCTTCGGTGGGGGTGACCGCACAGCGGGTCCTCGACTGTGACCACACAGCATAGCGACGCGCCCTCTGATCCGAGTTCACATGTGAACAGAGCTCTTTTATGAAATCTCGTTGACATTGTTCACGGCCGAGTGGTGTGATCTCTCCGTCGCCACCGAACGGGGGCGGCGCAGGGAAGACCACCGACCACCGGGAGACACCCATGTCCGCGAACGCCCGCCGCACCGCCGTCCGCCCCACCACCCGCCGCACCGCCGCGCTGCTGCTGGGCGCCGCGCTGGTGACGCTGTCCGCGACGGCGTGCAACTCCACCGGCGGCGCCTCCGTCTCGACGGCGGCGAAGCAGACCACGGCCGCCACCGGCTCCGACGCCGCCAAGCCGGCCGCTCCCGGCTCCGACGCCGGCAAGCCGGCCGACACCGCCAAGGCCCCCGCCAAGGTCGGCGACACCATCGCGCTCAAGGGCAACGACCCGGCCGACACCGCCGACGTGACGCTGGTGAAGGTGGTCGACAACGCCGAGGGCGCGGACGAGTACACCCACCCGGCCGACGGCAAGCGCTTCGTCGCGGTCCAGTTCCGGATCAAGGCGAGCGGCAAGAAGGCCTACAGCGACGCCCCGGGCAACGGCGCCAAGCTGCTGGACGCCCAGGGCCAGGCCTTCGGCACGACGATCGCGGACACCAAGGCCGGCCCGAGCTTCCAGGTCCCCGCCACCATCGCCCCCGGCGAGAGCGCCCTTGGCTTCGTCACCTTCGAGGTGCCCAAGGACGCAAAGCTCGACAAGGCCCAGTTCGGCCTGGACAGCGGCTTCGCCCCGCAGACCGGCCAGTGGAAGCTCGGCTGACAGCCCTGTACACAGCACACCCGACTCGGTGCGCAAGAACGCCGAGCACCGAGCACCAGAACACCGAGCAACGGAACACCGAGCACAGAACGCAGAACGACGGCCCCGGGCCGAAGCCCGAGACCGCCGTGCACCACCCCCGGGGGGCGCTACCTCTTCGCCCCCGCCAGGTCGTCGAACATGGCCGACAGGAACTCCGTGCACCAGCCCAGCAGTTCCCGCCCGACCAGCGGCTTGCCGCCGATCCGCCCGGTGCTCGGACGCGGCACCAGGAGCTGCTGGGCCGCCGCCTTGACCTGACTGCGCGGGTAGAGCCGGTTCAGCCGCAGCTGCTGGGACTCCCGCAGTTCCACCGGCCCGAAGCGGACGTTGGAGCCCTGCAGGGTGATGTCCGAGATGCCGCACCGCCGGGCGTACAGCCGCAGCGCCGCGACCCGCAGCAGGTTCTCCACCGGCTCGGGCAGCTTGCCGTACCGGTCGACGAGTTCGTCCCGGACCTGCGTGATGTCCTCTTCCGAGTTGACCGCCGCGATCGAGCGGTACGCCTGCAGCCGCAGCCGCTCGCCGGGCGCGTAGTCGTGCGGCACGTGGGCGTCGACCGGCAGCTCGATCTTGACCTCCAGCGGCTCCTCCTCCGGCTCCCCGCCGCCCGCCAGCGACTCGCGGAACTCGGCCACCGCCTCGCCGACCATCCGCATGTAGAGGTCGAAGCCGACGCCCGCGATGTGCCCGGACTGCTCGCCGCCCAGCAGGTTGCCGGCGCCGCGGATCTCCAGGTCCTTCATGGCGACGTACATGCCGGCGCCCATCTCGGTGTGCTGGGCGATGGTGGCGAGGCGCTCGTGCGCGGTCTCGGTGAGCGGCTTCTCCGGCGGGTACAGCATGTAGGCGTAGCCGCGCTCGCGACCGCGCCCGACCCGGCCGCGCAGCTGGTGCAGCTGGGAGAGGCCGAAGGTGTCGCCGCGCTCGACGATCAGGGTGTTGGCGTTGGAGATGTCGATGCCGGACTCCACGATCGTGGTCGACACCAGGACGTCGAACTCCTTCTCCCAGAAGTCGACGACGACCTTCTCCAGCTGGGTCTCCCCCATCTGCCCGTGCGCGGTGGCGATCCGCGCCTCGGGCACCAGGTCCTTCAGCCGGGCCGCGGCCTTGTCGATCGACTCGACCCGGTTGTGGATGTAGAAGACCTGTCCCTCGCGCAGGAGTTCGCGCCGGATCGCGGCCGAGATCTGCTTCTCGTCGTACGGCCCGACGAAGGTCAGCACCGGGTGCCGCTCCTCCGGCGGGGTGGTGATGGTGGACATCTCGCGGATGCCGGTGACCGCCATCTCCAGGGTGCGCGGGATCGGGGTCGCGGACATGGTGAGCACGTCCACGTTGGCGCGCAGCTTCTTCAGCTGCTCCTTGTGCTCGACACCGAACCGCTGCTCCTCGTCCACGATGACCAGGCCGAGGTCCTTGAACCGGGTCTCGGCGGAGAACAGCCGGTGGGTGCCGATGACGACGTCCACCGAGCCCTCGAACAGGCCCTCCAGGACGGCCTTGGCCTCGCTGTCGGTCTGGAAGCGGGACAGCGCCTTCACCGTCACCGGGAAGTTGGCGTACCGCTCGGCGAAGGTCGAGAAGTGCTGCTGCACCAGCAGCGTGGTCGGCACCAGCACCGCCACCTGCTTGCCGTCCTGCACCGCCTTGAACGCGGCCCGCACGGCGATCTCGGTCTTGCCGTAGCCGACGTCGCCGCAGATCAGCCGGTCCATCGGGACGGACTTCTCCATGTCGGACTTGACCTCGGCGATGGTGGTCAGCTGGTCCGGCGTCTCCGCGTAGGGGAAGGCGTCCTCCAGCTCGCGCTGCCACGGGGTGTCCGGGCCGAAGGTGTGGCCGGGGGCGGCCATCCGCGCCGAGTACAGCTTGATCAGGTCGGCGGCGATCTCCTTGACCGCCTTCTTGGCCCGCTGCTTGGTCTTCGCCCAGTCCGCGCCGCCGAGCCGGTGCAGCGTCGGGGCCTCGCCGCCGACGTACTTGGTGACCTGGTCGAGCTGGTCGGTCGGCACGAACAGCCGGTCGCCGGGGTGGCCGCGCTTGGCCGGGGCGTACTCCAGCACCAGGTACTCGCGGGTGGCGCCCTGGACGGTGCGCTGCACCATCTCGACGTACTTGCCGACGCCGTGCGCCTCGTGGACGACGTAGTCGCCGGCGACGAGCGCCAACGGGTCGATCGCGTTGCGGCGGCGCGAGGGCATCCGGCGCATGTCCTTGGTGGAGGACTTCTGGCCGGACAGGTCGGTCTCGGTGATGACCGTGAGCTTCAGCGCCTCGTCCACGAAGCCGTGCTCGATCGAGCCGCAGGAGACGTGGACGACGTCCCGGGTGGGTGCCTCGGCGAGGTCGGCGACCAGGCGGGCCGGGATGCCCTCGTTGCCCAGCACCTCGGCGAGGCGGGAGGCCGGGCCGTGGCCCTCGGTCACCATGACGACCCGCCAGTCGGCGGCCAGCCGCTCCTTGGCGTCGGCGATCGCCCGGGCGGTGTCGCCGCGGTAGGCCTCGACGGCGTGCATGCCGAGGGTGAGCGTGTTGGCGTCGAACTCCAGGATGCCGTCGACGGTCGACCCGCTGGTCGCGAACGGACTGACGGACCACCAGGGCAGCCCGATCTCGGCGGCGTGCTCGCGCACCTCGGCGAGCGAGCGCAGCGAGGCCGCGGAGACGTCGATCGTCTCCAGGTCGATCGGTCGGTCCCCGCCCGACGCGGCCGCGACCCAGGAGGCGTGCAGGAACTCCTGGCTGGTCGCCACCAGGTCGGCGGCCCGGGTGCGGACCCGCTCCGGGTCGCAGACCACCGCGACCGAGCCGAGCGGCAGCACGTCGACCAGCAGCTCCATGTCGTCCACCAGCACCGGCGCCAGCGACTCCATGCCCTCGACCGCGATGCCCTCGGCGATCTTGTCCAGGATCTCGGCCAGTCCGGGGTGCTCGGCGGACAGTTCGGCGGCCCGCGCCCGCACCTCGTCCGTGAGCAGCAGCTCGCGGCAGGGCGGCGCCCACAGGCCGTGCTCGGCGATCTCCAGCGAGCGCTGGTCGGCGACCTTGAAGTACCGGATCTCCTCGACGTCGTCGCCCCAGAACTCCACCCGCAGCGGGTGCTCCTCGGTCGGCGGGAAGACGTCCAGGATGCCGCCGCGGACGGCGAACTCGCCGCGCTTCTCGACCAGTTCGACGCGCGCGTAGGCGGCCGCGGCGAGCCGGCGGGCCACCTCCTCCAGGTCGTGCGACTCGCCCCGACCGACCGCCACCGGCTCCAGCTCGGCCAGCCCCTTGACCTGCGGCTGCAGCACCGAGCGGACCGGGGCGACGACCACCTGCACCGGCCCGGCCGCCGGGTCGTCCGCCCGCGGGTGCACGATCCGGCGCAGCACGGCCAGCCGGCGGCCGACGGTGTCCGAGCGGGGCGACAGCCGCTCGTGCGGCAGCGTCTCCCAGGCCGGGAACTCGGCGACGGCGTCGGCGGGCAGCAGCGAGCGCAGCGAGGCGGCCAGGTCCTCGGCCTCCCGGCCGGTCGCGGTGACGGCCAGCACCGGCCGGCCCCGCTCCCCGGCGGCCTGCCCGGCGAGCGCCCGGGCCAGTGCGGCGATGGCGAACGGTCGGGCGGCGGGCGGTCCGACCAGGTCCAGGTGGCGGCGGCCGCCGGCCGCGGCTCCGGTGGCGGTGGCCGCCTCGATCGCCTCGGCGAGCGCCGCGTCCCGCGCGACGACATCGAGCAGTCCGGTCAGGCTCATCTGGGGTCTCTTCTTCGTCCCGTGGATGGAGCTGCCCCCGGGCGGCGAAGGCCCGCCAGGGCAACGCGAACGGCCCGGCGCGCCGAGCGGCCGGGGGTCTCCAGGGTACGCCGCGGCGCGGACACGCACGCGGCACCCGGCCCCGGCGGGGCCGCGCGGGGGCGAACCGCCGGTCGCACCGCGCCGCCCGTACCGCTCCGTCCGCGCCCCTCCCGGTCCGCCCGCTTCCGTCCGCACGCTCCACCGGGGGGCGGCCGGAGCCCCCGCCGCTGACAGGAACACGACCGGGGACGAACCACCCGGCGGGGCTCCGGACCGGCCGGTGGACGAACCAGCCGCGAGCCGCACCGGACCGAGCACGGCTATCCGCCACGAACTGGACATACTCCTGTCACTGGCCGTCCATGGAGATCGCGCACCATGGAGAACGTGCCCGCCGCACCCAACCGTGGGGGATGGCTGCAGCGGCACTGTCGCACCTCCGATGGGGGTCGGAGGTGCGAGGCCGGGCGACCCTGGGTGGGGGCGCCCGCCCAAGCGCCGGGAACCGTGGCGCCCTTTCCTGGAGGGCGCCACGGGTCTCGGCCTACTTCGTTCCCCGCACGCCTGCCCGCTCCCGGACGTCCGCACCCCTCCGGTCCGCGCGCACGGCCCTGCCGGGAGCTACCAGCGGGACAGGTTGATGTCGTACATCATCACCTCGTACCCCTGGTTGGCGGCGAAGTCGTAGCGGTCCCAGGTGAAGACGGTCCAGGAGCCGAGGCCGCCGCCCAGATAGGTGACGACCTTGTTGTTGCCGGCGTCGATCCGGTCGACGTTGTAGACGCGCACGGCCATCCAGCCGTCGTTCGCGAAGCAGAGCTGCCCGCTGTAGCCGTAGTTGTACACCTTCGCGAAATCGTCCCGGTTCCCGCAGTCGACCCGGTTCACGGCATGCGCCGAGGACACCGGGAGCAGTGTCGCGGCGGCGGCCGTGAGAAGTGCCAGGACGCCCGGTCGACGGACCTTCGCATTTGTGTTCCGAAGGCCGGTCCGAGGATTCGTGCGGCGAATCATGTAACCCCTCCAACGGTGGCGGTTGCGACTCCAGAGATTCGCACGGCCGGGCAGCACCGGACAGCAGTTTTCCGGCCAAGCCGGGCCCCGCAAACCGCCTCGCGGACCGATCGGCGGCCGGTAAGGAAACAATCCGGAGGCGATCCGGGCGCAATCCGGGTGCAATCCGGAACGTATGGAGACGACATGCGCTAGGGTCCCAACACGCTTGCCGTGCTTGAGGATCGGAGCAGACGCTTGCTACGTCCAACCCCATTCGGGCGATTCGCCGCCATTGCCCTCACGACTGTTCTGTCGGTTTTATCCACGGCTTGTTCGGACAATTCCGGCAAGGGTTCCACGGAATCCGCGCCGACACCGCCGGAGATCGTTTCACCGACCGCTCCGGAATCCGGCCGCGGCGGAATGACCGGACTCCCCCTCTCCGCTTACCGGGCCGACGACCGGACTGCCGTGAAGGAGATCCAGGCCCGCAATCTGCTGGTCGTCTCGTGCATGCACCGGGCCGGCTTCGCCGCGTTCACCGGGGACGGGCTGCAGCCCGCGCAGCCGCCGGACAACGCGACCGCGCTGCCGGCCGGCCCCTGGGGGTACCTCGGGGCGCAGGCCGCCGCCACCCTGGGCTTCCACCCACCGAAGCGGACGCTCCCCCGCCCGAACGCCGCCCCGGCGGGCTCCGGCGAGGCGTACGACGCCGCCCGGGTCGACTGCGACCGGCAGGCGGCGGAGCGGCTCGGCTCACCGCCCGCGACCGGCACCGACCTGGTCGCCCGGCTGTTCGACGAGTCGACGGCGGCCACCGCCAAGGACGCCCGGGTGGTCGCCGCCACCGGGCGGTGGACCGCCTGCATGACGTCCGCCGGCTTCCCGGCCACCGCGCCGGAGGAGCTGCCGCGGAAGTACCAGAGCACTCCGGAGGCCACCCCGGCCGAGCTGGCCGCCGCCCGGGCCGACGCGGACTGCACCGCGACGAGCAACCTGGCCGGCGTCTGGTTCGCCGCCCTGGCCGGCTACCAGCGCCAGCTGATCGACCGCAACGCACAGGCCCTGACCGCCCAGCAGGAGGCGGTCAGGGCCCAGGACACGAAGCTCACCCGGCTGCTCGCGGACGAGGCGAACGGCTGACTCCCGGCGCGCGGCCGGAGGCGGCGGCGGAGGTCGCGGAGGTCGCGGAGGTCGCGGGATCGACCGAGCGGGCCGTCAACGGCGGCGGTAGCTCACGGTGTTGGGGGTCTCGTAGTCACTGCCGTCGTCCACGATGATGATCTTCGGAATGATCCGGGTCTCGTCCTGCGGCTTCCCGTCGACGTCGGCACCGGCCTCCGCGGCCCCGCCGTCCGCGCCACCGTCCCCGCTCGCGTCGGCGCCCGCGTCGGCCGCAGCCACGGGCGGCGAGGCCGGCTTGGGCGGGATCGCGGCCGGCACGACCGGCGTGACCGGGCCGGTCACCACGGCCTCCTCGGCGGACGCCTTGGCGCCACCCCCGCCGACCACCGGCGACCGCAGCACCGTCGTCGCCGGCGCCTTCTCCTTCGCCACAGCCACAGCCACAGCCACAGCCGAGGCCGCGGTCGAGCCCGCAGCCGTGGAACCCAGCCCCGCCGAAGGGGCCGCGACCCTCGTCGAGACCTTCCGCAGGTTCGCCACCGGGATCTCCCCGGTGTCCGCCTCCGAATCCACCGGCACCGTGCCGGCGCCCCTGCCCGTGCCCCCGTCCGCGCCCGCGCCCGCTTCGGCGTCCCCCGGAGCCGAGGGCCGAAGCGACGGCACGGCCGCGGCCGCCCGCACACCGGCCGCCACCCCGGGCTCGATCTGGCCGACCGCCGCCCCGGTGAGCGAGGCCAGCGTGGCCTTGATGTGGTCCAGGTGCTGCTGCACCGTCTCCAGCCGGGCGTCGAACTCGCGCTGCTCGCGCTCGCTCGCCGCGTTGATCTTCTCGGCCTCCCGGCGGGCCTGCTCGATCAGCTGGTCGGCCTTGGCCTGGGCGTCCGCCTCCTGCTGCTTGATCCGGCTCAGCACGGTCTCCCGGTGCTGCTCCGCCTCCTTGACCCGGCGCTCGGCGGTCGCGGAGACCTCGGCGTCCTCGGCGTCGGCCTCGGCCTGGGCCGCGGCGAAGGTCTCGTCGGCCTTGCGGCGCCGGCCGGCCAGCTCGGACTCGGCGAGCTCGCTGGCCTCGGCGGCGGCCACCCGCACCTTGGCGGCGTAGGCGGTGGCGGAGTCCCGGGCGGAACGGCTCTCCCGGTCGGCCTCGGCGCGGATGCCCTCCGCCTCGGCGCGGGTCCGCTCGTCGGTGCGGCGGGCGGCGGCGTCGGCCTCGGCACGGGTGGTGGCGGCGTACTCCTTGGCCTCCCGGTCGAGCGTCTGCCCGGCCTCGTAGACCTCGTCCCGCAGGTCCTCGGCGAAGCGCTCGGCCTTGTCGCGGACGGCGCGCGCCTCGTTCCCGGCCATCACGGCCAGTCCGGCGGCCTGCTCGCTGAGCACCTGGTAGTCGGGCTCCGGCGCCTCCTCGGCGGCCCGGCGGATGTCCTCCAGCCGGGCCTCCATCTGCCGGATCCCGGCTCCCAGCACGCTCAATCGTTCCCAGGCCTGGTCCCGCTGGACGGTGAGCGCCGCTAGGGCTCGCTCGACCTGCTCGGGCGCGTAACCGCGCCGGGCCTGGGTGAAGCCGTGCTGGGGGACGGCGTCGCTCATGGGCTCTTCCCCTCGTTCGCGGGCTGCGGAGCCCATGATCGGACGGAACGGCCGGATCCGGAACCGGTTCGGAGCCGGGGGCCGAATTCGGTCGTCGTACGGACCGGAATACGTCGAGGACCGGACGAATAGACCCATCCTCTTGACCTATTTTGCGCAGATCCGGGCAAAACCCCAACGAGGCACAGCCACGGCGGCACGCCGGAGGGGCCGTCCCGGGCACCGGAACGGCCCCTCCCCACCTGCGAGGATCGGCGACGGTCCGCTACAGCAGGCCGTCCCAGAACTGCTCCAGCAGCACGGCCCACCAGGTGTCCGCGTGCTGCAGGGCCGCCGGGTCGATCGCGGCGAGCTGGGCCTGGAAGTCGGTCGTCCAGCGACCGGCCTGGTCCGGCGTCAGCCCGTACCGCAGCCGCCACATCCGGCCCAGCAGGGCCAGCGCGCGGACGAACTCCGGTACACCGCTGTTGACGAACCGGGGCGGGCGGCCGGTTCCATCGACGTCCACCGCGACCACGTTCGCGGTGCCGTACTGGACGCACAGCTGACGGCCGTAGTCGTTGCCGAGCACCAGGTAGCCGCCGAAGTCCGGGCCACCGGGCAGGCCGCGCTCGGCGGCCAGCTCGGCGAGCGTCGGGATCGGGCGGCCCTCCTGCGCCTGCGCCCAGAAGAACGGCCCGAAGTCGCGCGGCAGCCCGGCCCACATCAGGCTCTGGGACACCGGCTCGGGCACGCCCTGGCGGGAGACGGCGCGCTGCTCGTAGCGGAACAGGTTCTGCCCGAAGGCGGCACCGATCTCCTGGGCGAGCTGCTGCGGCGGGAGGGGCGGCAGTGCCTGGACCGTCCCCGGCGCGGGCAGCGGCACCCGGAACGGGCGGACCCGCTGGGCGCCGGAGGCCAGCTGGTGCAGCTCGTCCAGGTGGTCGAGCAGCTCGGCCATCCCGGCCTGCCGGGAGGCGTGGTCGCGGCCGTACGGGGCGGTGTGGGTGAGCCTGACGTTCGGCCAGGACGCGGCGATCATGCGGTTGCAGTAGCCGCCGGGCAGATCGCACGACTCCAGCTCGGTGTAGAGCTCCAGCACCTGCTCCGGCGGCACGTTGAGCCGGCGCAGGTCCTGCAGGATCTTCCACTCCGGGTGCGGGGTGCCGGGCTCGCTGCGGTGCAGCAGCTTCTGCTCCGAGCCGTCCGGGCCGCGGTAGCTGAGCGCGGCGAAGTAGCCGGGGCCGACCGCGGGCACCCCCGGGGGCACCGGCGCGGGCTGCGGCGAGCCGGTCACCGCCGCCGGGGGGACGACCCCGGCCGCGCCGCCCGCGTTCGGGTAGCCGTAGCCGGCCGCGGGCGCGGCCGGGGCCGCCGGGCCACCGGGCGGCGGCGGGACGGCGGGGCCGCCGGACGGCGGGGTGCCCGGGTCCGCCGGGCCGCCGCCCAACAGTGCCGGGTCGATCGCGCTCGCCAGCTGGGTCGCCTCGTACGCCGCCCCGGCCGAGGGCGTGCCGCCGGACGGCGTGCCCTGGGGCGCCGGGGCGTCGCCGCGCAGACCCGCCGGGGGCGGGGGCGGCGGGGTCGAACCGGCCGCACGGCCTCCGGGGGCGCCGGCGGGCGTGCCGGAACCCGGGGTGCCCTTCAGTTCGGCGGGTGGGGGCGGCGGCGGGGTGGAGCCGCCGCCGCGGCCCAGCGCGCCGGGGGCGGCGCCCGCACCGGGCGAACCGGCAGGGCCACCGCGCAGCGCGGCCGGCGGGGGCGGCGGCGGGGCCGAGCCCGGGGCACGGCCCGGGGTGCCCGGCGGCGCGCCGCCGGTGGGCGTCCCGCCGGGCGGAGTGCCAGGGGTGCCCGGGGTGCCCGGGGCACCGGGCAGACCGGCGAGGCCGGGGGCTCCACCGGGCGGGGCCAGCATGGTCGGCGCGTACTCCACCGGCGCACCGGGCGGCACCGGCGCACCCGCCGGGGCACCGGGCAGGCCACCCGGGCCGGGCACGGCGTCCGGCGCCGCGAGCAGCGTCGGCGCCGGCTCGGCGGCCGGGGGCCGGGCCGTCGGCGGCTGGGCGGCGGCCGGCGGGACCGGGGGCACGCCGTAGCCACCGCTCGCCGGCGGCATCAGCATGGTCGCGGCCTCGGTGCCGGCCGACGCGGGCGCGTCGGGCAGGTCCGAGCCGGTGGTCCGCAGCCCGTCGGGCATCAGGACGGTCGCCGCCTCGGCACCGGCGGGCGGTGCGACGGGCGGTGCGAACGGCGCGACCGGCTCGACGGGCGGCGGGAGGGGAACGGCGGTCCCCGGCCGCGGCGGCGCGATGACCGGCTGCTCGAAGGCGGGCGGCGGGGCCAGCATGGTCGGCGCGTCCCCGGCGGGCCGGTCGGAGACCGGTGGCTCGGTCAGCACGGCGGGCGCGGGCGGCACCACCGCAGCGAACGGATCCTCGGCGGGCCCGACAGCCGGCAACGGCGCGCCAGCAGGAACCGGAGCCGAAGCCGACACCGCATCAGGAACGGACGCAGAAGCAGGAACAGCCGCGGGAGCGGACGCACCGGCCCCCAGCCGCTCCGCCTCCGCCGCGATCGCCGCGGCCCCCGCCTCCTGCAGCCACTGCGGCGGGCTGAGCAGGAAGGATGTCGCCTCCACCGGCCCGGGCGCGGGCTTCGCCGCCCCGGCCGGGTTGGCCGCGACCGGCCGCCCGTAGACCTCCTCGTACCGCCGGACCACCTCGTTGACGGGCAGCGCGGGCCAG
Organism: Kitasatospora sp. NPDC086791; assembly: GCF_040685975.1. NCBI lineage: Bacteria > Bacillati > Actinomycetota > Actinomycetes > Kitasatosporales > Streptomycetaceae > Kitasatospora > Kitasatospora sp. NPDC086791. The sequence continues at coordinate 29,004 of NZ_JBFBOC010000052.1, forward strand.
AGCGTGCTGGCACCCGAGTCCCGGGCGATCACCAACCGCGCCCCACCCGGGCCCGAACCGCTCAGACCCGCGCCGCTCGCACCCGAGCCGTCCGGCCCCGCGGCCCCGCCCCCCGAGCCGTCCCCGGACGGCATCGCCCAGCAGACGAAGCCCAGGTCGAACTCCCGGACCCGCACCTCGCGCTGCTGCGAGCGCGGCACCCCGCCGTTGATCCACTCCTCGGCGAGCTCCTGCGCCTGCGCGTACGTCACCACGCCCGGTTCACCCCTGTCCGCATCCTCGTCGTCCCCCGTCCCACCGGCACCGCCGGAACCACCGTCACCACCGCGTCCCGGCGCATCAGCCCACCTGGACGGCCCGGGCGAACCCGCCGTTCACCATCAGCTCCGCGACCGTCTCCAGCTCCGGCGGGCTGCCGGCCAGCCGCAGCAGGAAGTCGTCGAAGTCCTCACCGCAGGGCAGCAGCAGCCGGGCGCAGCGCTCCTCCGGAGCCTCCGGGGCACCGGAGTCGCGGGCGTCGTCGTACAGGTGGAACCAGACCGAGCCGGTCCGCTCGCCGCGCACCTTGAGCGCGACCAGGCCGCCCTGCGCGTAGGCGACGGCCAGGTAGTCCTTGGTGAGGTGGTCGCGCAGGCACTTGTTGGCGTACACGACGTCCTCGGTGCCGTACTCCTCGGTGAGGGTCAGGAACGGCTGGTCGAGCAGCAGGCCGAGGTCGGTGTCCAGCGCCACGCCGACCGGGCCGCGGCCGCCGCCCAGCTTGAGGAAGGTGCGGTAGGCGCCGGGCAGCCGGTAGCCGAGGCGTTCCTCGGCGCGCTGGACCAGGTCCTCGGCGACGCCGATCGGGTCGCCGCCGTCCTTGGCCAGCGAGAAGTGGACGGGCCGGCGCTCCTGCAGCGGACGGGTGCCGCGGCGGGTGTGGTCGGCGGCGGAGGTGGCCAGGCCGCCGTGGTGCCGCAGCAGTGCCTTGACCTCGACCGGGACGAGCTCCATCCGCCGCCAGCCGGGGGCCGCGCGGCCGACCGCGTGGTGCCAGGTCCAGCCGGGCGGGGTGGCCACGGCGGTCGCCAGGTCGGCCCAGAGCGGGTGGCCCTGGGTGTAGAGCGCGACGTTGGCCGAGACGTAGTCGGTCAGCCGGAGTTCGTCCACCCCGAAGCCCGCCGGCGGGTCGGCGACCTCGGCCGCGGCGGCCGCGTAGGGGCCGAAGTCCGGGTAGCCGTACTCGTCCACGCCGACTCCGGCGGGGTACCGCTCGGCGCGGACCGGATCCGGGAACTGCACCACCTGACCTGCGTACGCCGCGTTCGGTGCGGCGGCGACGCCGGGCCGACCTGTCGTCATCTGGGAGCCCCCACTGGCTGCTGCAAATACTCGGTGCTTGCTGGGCACCAGCCTAGGGGGTCCCCTCAAGGCCCGGACCCCCGGCTTTGCAGATCCTCCGCCACCGCGGACCGGCCCACCACCGCCCACCCGGCGCCCGTGCCAGGACCCGCGCCGCCCGCTCCTGCCGCACCTCGGCGAGGTGCGGGCGCACGGGCGGACCGAGCGGTGCACGGGCGGCCCGAACGGTTCGCGGACGGCCGGTCCGGCGATCGGGAACGCCCCGGCGCAGGGCCGAGGTGACGGAGCGCGGGCTACGGAACGCGGGCTGCAGTACGCGGGCTACGGAACGCGGGCTGCGGGCGGACCGGGCACGGAGTCGTGCACCCCGGCGCCGATCCCGGCGGCGCGCAGCGCCGGAACGGTACCGGCCGCCGTCCCGGCCCGGGGTGGTTTCGGGAAATCAGCGGACAAGTCGTGACGCGGGAGCGAGCCCTCGGCGAGCATCGGATGACCGCCCGTCCGATCCGACCGGTATCCGTCGCCGCCGCACCCCGGTTGTACGGATGTCGGTGTCGTTTGACAGGCTTGCCCAGGAACGGCCGGGTCACTCCGGCCGACGCAGGGTAACGAGGAGGAGGACGACGGATGACCACCGGTGAGCCGGCGGACCCGCCCGTGCTGCGCCACCACCGCGACAGCCTGCTGCCCGCCGTCGCCGCCGCGCTGTCGCTCAAGGGCGGCGAGGTGCACACCCTGGCGGGCGACAAGAACGAGCGCCGCCCGGTCCTGCACCCGCTGGTCACCGGGTTCCTGGACACCGTGCCGCTGGAGGCCCGCGAGCGGTTCACCGGCCGCTGCCCGGAGGCCGTCCTGCTCTCCCGGTACCTGACCACGGTCGACGGCCGGCGCTCCAAGCGCGCCTCCCGCAAGCCGATGAGTCTGGCCGAGGCCCGCAAGGCGCTCAAGGGCGCCCGGCTGACGACCGTCCGGATCCGCGAGGAAGGCGATCCGGCGCACGGCACCCACGCCCCGCCGTGCCGCTCCTGCGCCCCGATGCTGGAGCACTTCACCGTGCAGAGCGTCGCCGTCGGGCCGCCCGCGCGCTGACCGGCCGCGTGCCGGCCCGGTCCGTCCCCCGTCCCCGAGCCCTGGAGTCCGTCCTGAATCCGCCCAGCCCGCCCCCGCCCCCGCCGGCCACCCTCACCGGCGACCCGACCACCGTCGACCCGGCCATCGGCGAGTCGACCACCGGCGAGTCGACCACCGGCACCTCCGGGCGGACCCGCCCGCGCTTCCCCGCCGACGTCGCCGCCGAGCTCAAGGCAGCCGGCTGGCACCCCGGTCGCTGGCAGATCCAGCAGGCCGAGGAGTGGGCCGACACCCTGGTCGGGCACGGCGCGCCCACCGGCGCGCGGCACGCGGTGTTCCCGGCGGCGGTGGAGGCCTGGGCCGAGTTCGGCGGCCTCGCCTTCGACCTGTCCGGCCCGGGCCGCCAACTGGCCCGCACCCCGTTCCTGATCGACCCGCTGTGCGGCCTGCACCAGCCCCGCACCCTGCTCGACCTCGGCCGGGCGCTGGGCACCCAGGTCGCCCCGCTCGGCGAGGAGGCGTACGGGCAGGCGCTGCTGGCCGTCGACGAGGAGGGCCGGGTCTACAGCCTGGACCACACCGGCGAGTGGTTCCTCGGCCACGGCATCGACCAGGCGATCACCGCCCTGGTGCTGGGCACCGCCCCGGAACGGCTGCGCACCGCCGACGGCCGCTGAGGCGGACCACCGGCCGGACCGGACGGACGGGCCGGGCGCCACGGAGCACCGGGAGACGCCCGGCGGGCACCGGAGCGAGGCCCGACGCCTACCGCAGCCGCTCGGCCCGCACCGCCAGCCGGGACGGCAGCACCGCCTCGACCCGGAACCCCCCGTCCGCCTCCGGCCCGGACGAGAAGGTGCCGCCCAGCGCGATCACCCGCTCGCGCATCCCGACCAGCCCGTTGCCCCCGCTGGGCAGCTGGGCGGCGCCCCGCTCCCCGCCCGGGCAGGCGTTCACCACGCTCACCCGCACCCCGTTCGGCGCGTACGCCAGCAGGACGGACACCTGTGCGCCGCCCGCGTGCTTGTGCGCGTTGGTCAGCCCCTCCTGGACGACCCGGTACGCGGTCTGCTCGGCCTCCCCGGTGAACTCCTGCCGACTGCCGCTGACCGTCAGCGTCACCGCCATCCCGGCCGCCCGGGACTGGTCCACCAGCCGCGGCAGCGCGGCCAGCGAGTCCGGCTCCGGCGGCCGCTCGTCGTCCATCCGCAGCACGCCGAGGATCTCGCGCAGCTCGTTCAGCGCCTGCCGGCCAACCTCGCCCATCAACTTGGCGCTCTGCGCGGCCTTCTCCGGGTCCTTGCCGGCGATCCGCTCCAGCGCCCCGGCGTGCACCACCATCAGCGACACCCGGTGCGCCACCACGTCGTGCATCTCCCGGGCGATCCGGGTGCGCTCCTCCAGCCGGGCCCGGCGGGCGCGCTCCTGGGCCTGTTCGGCCAGCAGGTCCAGCTCGGTCTCCAGGCCGTGCGCGCGGTCCTTGAGCGACTCGATCAGCCGCCGCCGCGCGCCCACGTACAGGCCGGTCACCACCGGCGGGACGGTCAGCCCGACCGCCACCAGCACGGCTATCAGCACCTGGCCCCACAGCGGCGGCGGCTCCACCGTCGAGTCTCCGGGGTTCAGCATCGACACCATCATCACGGCGACCGCCTCGGCGAAGGCCAGCGCGGACAGCGCCACCACCCGCCGGCGCCGCGAGGGCCACTCCCAGGTCTCCGCCAGCGTGTACAGCGACACCACCAGCAGCAGCACGCCCAGCATCCCGGGCATCGCGACCAGGGTGACCAGCACCGGGACGGCCGGCCAGCGCCGGCGCAGCACCAGCGAGCCGCCGGCCAGCATGCCGAGCACCGCGAGCCCGGTCTTGCCCCCGGTGGTCAGGTCCACCCGGACGGACAGGAAGCCGATCGTGCTGACCGCGCACTGCAACGCGGCGAGCAGGGCCAGCCCGATGTCCAGGAAGGCGCTGCGCGGCCGCTTCCACCACCAGAACGACCGGTCCGGCACGCGCTCCCCAGGCGACTTGCTCATGTCCGACAGATTATGCGGCAACCCCCACCCCTCCCCACCGGGATTCTCCGGCACGCTCTCCGCGTCCGCCAAGTGGTCCAGACCACATGTCTCTTTCGGCAGCTCTGTCCGCCATCCGGCCACCTCGCGGACAGCGAACGCCCCGACACCTATGCTGGTCGCGTCGGACAGCGCGGTCCGCACGCGTCACAACCGCCACACGCGTGTGGACCTGTGACGATGAGCCGTTGCCGAACCCCACCACCACAGGGAGCCAGCCGTGACCGCTCCGGTCCCCACCCCGGCGGACAACCCCACGCCGGTCGTCGCAGCCGGCGCAGTCGCCGACAACTCAGCCCTGCGGGCGGACATCCGCCGCCTCGGCGACCTGCTCGGCGAGACGCTGGTCCGCCAGGAAGGCCCCCAGCTGCTGGGCCTGGTCGAACAGGTCCGCCTGCTCAGCCGCACCGACGGCGAGGCCACCGCCGAGCTGCTGTCCGGCATCGACCTGGACACCGCCGCCAAGCTGGTCCGGGCGTTCTCCACCTACTTCCACCTCGCCAACGTCACCGAGCAGGTGCACCGCGGCCGCGAGTTCGCCACCCGCCGCGCCCGGGAGGGCTCGCTGCTCGCGCAGACCGCCGACCAGCTCGCCGAGGCCGACCCCAAGCACCTCGCGGACACCCTGGCCCACCTCGCGGTCCGCCCGGTCTTCACCGCGCACCCCACCGAGGCCGCCCGCCGCAGCGTCCTCAACAAGCTGCGCCGGATCGGCGAGCTCCTCGACCGCATCCACCGCGAGGAGCTCACCTCCGGCCTCGTCGCCGCCGACCCGGCCCGCACCAGCAGCGCCAGGCGCTCCGCCGACCGCCGCCTCGCCGAGGTCATCGACCTGCTCTGGCAGACCGACGAGCTGCGCATCGCCCGTCCCGAGCCCACCGACGAGGCCCGCAACGCCGTCTACTACCTCGACGAGCTCTACCGCGAGGCCGTCCCCGAGGTCCTGGAGGAGCTGCACGAGGAGCTCGCCCGGGTCGGCCTGAGCCTGCCCGACGGCGTCCGCCCGCTCACCTTCGGCACCTGGATCGGCGGCGACCGCGACGGCAACCCCAACGTCACCCCGCAGGTCACCTGGGACGTCCTCAACCTCCAGCACGAGTACGGCATCAAGGACGCGCTGGACGCCATCGACGACCTGCGCAACACCCTCTCCACCTCCGAGCGGCTGGCCGGCGCCTCGGTGGAGCTGCTCGCCTCGCTCAACACCGACCTGCACCTGCTTCCCGAACTCAGCCCGCGCTACCGGCGGATGAACGCCGAGGAGCCCTACCGCCTCAAGGCCACCTGCATCCGGCTCAAGCTGGAGAACACCCGCGAGCGCCTGGCCGGCGGCACCCCGCACGTCACCGGCCGCGACTACCTCGGCACCCGCGAGCTCATCGCCGACCTGCGGCTGATCCAGGACTCGCTGCGCGCCCACCGCGGCGAGCTCATCGCCGACGGCCGCCTCGCCCGCGCCATCCGCACCGTCGAGGCCTTCGGCCTCCAGCTCGCCACCATGGACGTGCGCGAGCACGCCGAGGCCCACCACCACGCCCTCGGCCAGCTCTTCGACCGCCTCGGCGAGGAGGCCTGGCGCTACGCCGACATGCCCCGCGAGTACCGGCAGAAGCTGCTCGCCAAGGAGCTGCGCTCGCGCCGCCCGCTCGCCCCCACCCCGGCCCCGCTGGACGAGGCCGGCACCAAGACCCTCGGCGTCTTCAACACCATCCGCGAGGGCTTCGAGCGCTTCGGCGACGAGATCGTCGAGAGCTACATCATCTCGATGTGCCAGGGCGCCGACGACGTCTTCGCCGCCACCGTCCTGGCCCGCGAGGCCGGCCTGATCGACCTGCACTCCGGCATCGCCAAGATCGGCATCGTGCCGCTGCTGGAGACCACCGACGAGCTCCAGCAGGCCGACCGCATCCTCGACGAGATGCTCTCCGACCCCTCCTACCGGCTGCTCGTCTCGCTGCGCGGCGACATCCAGGAGGTCATGCTCGGCTACTCGGACTCCTCCAAGTTCGGCGGCATCACCACCTCCCAGTGGGAGATCCACCGCGCCCAGCGCAGGCTGCGCGACGTCGCCCACCGCTACGGCATCCGGCTGCGCCTCTTCCACGGCCGCGGCGGCACCGTCGGCCGCGGCGGCGGCCCCTCGCACGAGGCCATCCTGGCCCAGCCCTGGGGCACCCTGGAGGGCGAGATCAAGGTCACCGAGCAGGGCGAGGTCATCTCCGACAAGTACCTGCTCCCCTCCCTCGCCCGGGAGAACCTGGAGCTGACCATCTCCGCCACCCTCTCCGCCTCCGCGCTGCACACCGCCCCGCGCCAGGCCCCCGAGTCGCTGGCCCGCTGGGACGCCGCGATGGACCGGGTCTCCGAGGCCGCCCACACCGCCTACCGCGCCCTGGTCGAGCAGGAGGACCTGCCGAAGTACTTCTTCGCCGCCACCCCGGTCGACCAGCTCGCCTCGCTGCACCTGGGCTCCCGCCCGTCCCGCCGCCCCGACTCCGGCGCGGGCCTGGACGGCCTGCGGGCCATCCCGTGGGTCTTCGGCTGGACCCAGTCCCGCCAGATCGTCCCCGGCTGGTACGGCGTCGGCTCCGGCCTGGCCGCCGCCCGCGCGGCGGGCCTGGGCGACGTGCTGGACGAGATGCACGGCGAGTGGCACTTCTTCCGCAACTTCCTGTCCAACGTCGCGATGACGCTGGCCAAGACCGACCTGCGGATCGCCGGCCACTACGTGGAGCAGCTGGTGCCCGGCGAGCTGCGGCACGTCTTCGACCAGATCAAGGACGAGCACGCGCTCACCCTGCGCGAGGTGCTCCGGCTCACCGGCGAGAGCGAGCTGCTGGAGCACAACCCGGTGCTGAAGCAGACCTTCGCCGTCCGCGACGCTTACCTCGACCCGATCTCCTACCTCCAGGTCGCGCTGCTGCGCCGCCAGCGCGAGGAGGTCGAGGCCGGCCGCCACGACGACCCGCTGCGCGCCCGCGCGCTGCTGCTGACCGTCAACGGCATCGCCGCCGGCCTGCGCAACACCGGCTGACACCGGACCGGGGCCGGCCCGGAACACGGCGGAGGGGCCGACGGTGATCACGTTGGCGTTGACTGCACGAC
>NZ_JBFBOC010000053.1:0-27266 GCF_040685975.1 Kitasatospora sp. NPDC086791
CGCTGTTGAGTTCTCAAGGAACGGACGCTTCCTTCGGACCGCCTTCCAGCGGACCCTCCGGGCTTCGTTCTTTCGTGTTTCCAGCTTATCAGACGCTTTCCGCTCCGTTTTCCGGAGTTTCATTCATCCGATTTACCGAACTGGTCGGGCCGCTTTCTGCGACGTCCACCACGTTAGCGCATTCCGAGAGTTCCTCGAAATTCACCACCACACCGATTGACGGAAACGCCAACCGACCCACGTGAATGGGGTTCGAGGTGTGAGAGTGGGTCTTGCGGAAAGTGGTGGCCGCTCCAGCGACTCGTTCAACACTAGGCCACCCGAACGACATCGTCAAACGTCGAGGGCCGGATCTGTCCAGATCCGGCCCTCGATGCTCGAAGCCGCAGCTCAGAGCGGGTGCACTTTCAGCCGGCGGAGACCAGCTCCGCCGCCGCCAGGTTCCGCTTGCCGCGCCGCAGCACCAGCCAGCGGCCGTGCAGCAGGTCGGCCTCGGTCGGCACCGCTTCCTCGTCCGTCACCTTGACGTTGTTGAGGTAGGCGCCGCCCTCCTTGATCGTCCGGCGGGCGGCCGAGCGGCTCGGCGCCAGGCCGACGGCGACCAACAGGTCGACCACCGGCTGGAGTTCGGGCACCTCGGCCTTCGGGACCTCGGCCAGGGCGGCCGCCAGGGTGGGGGCCTCCAGGTCGGCGAGGTCGCCCTGGCCGAACAGCGCTTTGGAGGCGGCGACCGCACGCTCGTACTGCTCGGCGCCGTGGACGAGGGTGGTGAGCTCTTCGGCAAGGGCACGCTGGGCGAGACGGGCGGCGGGGCGCTCGGCGGTCTCGCGCTCCAGCTCCTCGATCTCCTCCTTCGAGCGGAAGCTGAAGATCCGCAGGAAGTTGGGGACGTCCCGGTCGTCCGCGTTCAGCCAGAACTGGTAGAAGGCGTACGGGGTGGTCAGCTCGGGGTCGAGCCAGACCGTGCCGGACTCGGTCTTGCCGAACTTGGTGCCGTCGGCCTTGACGATCAGCGGCGTGGCCAGCGCGTGGACGGACTTGCCGTCGGCCTTGCGGATCAGGTCCGTGCCGGCGGTCAGGTTGCCCCACTGGTCGCTGCCGCCGGTCTGCAGGGCGCAGCCGTAGCGGCGGTTCAGCTCCAGGTAGTCCATGCCCTGCAGGATCTGGTAGCTGAACTCGGTGTAGCTGATGCCCGCGTCGGAGTTGAGCCGTCGGGCGACGGCCTCCTTGGCGATCATGTTGTTGACCCGGAAGTACTTGCCCACGTCGCGCAGCAGGCTGATCGCCGACATCCCGGACGTCCAGTCCAGGTTGTTGACCATGCGTGCCGCGTACGGGCCCTCGAAGTCGAGGAAGCGCGAGATCTGGCCGCGCAGGCGCTCCACCCAGCCGGCCACCGTCTCGGGGTCGTTGAGCACGCGCTCGGCGGTGGGCTTCGGGTCGCCGATCAGGCCCGTGGCACCGCCGACCAGGCCGAGCGGGAGGTTCCCCGCCTGCTGGATGCGGCGCATGGTGAGGATCTGCACCAGGTTGCCGAGGTGCAGGCTGGGGGCCGTCGGGTCGAAGCCGCAATAGAACGTGACCGGGCCGTCCGCGAACGCCTTGCGCAGTGCGTCCTCGTCGGTGGACAGGGCGATCAGCCCTCGCCACCGCAGCTCGTCGACGATGTCCGTCACGGTCACGCTTCTCCTTCTATCGGGCGCCCGGCCGGTGGCGGCCCGATTCGGTCGGGCCCCGGGTCGGTGCGACTCCAGCCTGATAGAGCCTACGCGGTTCCGGCCGGCGAGTTTTCCCCGAGGCACCCCGCCGGTTCCGTCGGCCCACTCCCCCGGGCCCCTCCGCGATACCGGAAATTCCGTTGTTCGTCGGCTGGGTGCCCATTCAGAGTGGTGTCACCGCCGCGCGGCGGCAGTGACGTGTGTGGAGACGGTCGTGCCGCCGTGGCACGCCCGTGGGAAGGGTGTGCCGAGTGCGCAACACGCTGGTTCTGAACGCGAGCTACGAGCCCTTGACGACGGTGTCGCTCCAGCGCGCCGTCGTCCTGGTGCTCCAGGACAAGGCGGTGGTGGAACAGGCGCACCCACTGCGCTCGATCAGGGGGACGGGCGTCGCCGTCCCGGTGCCGAGGGTGATCAGACTGCAACGGTACGTACGGGTGCCGTTCCGACAACAGGCTCCGTGGTCGCGGCGGGGTGTCCTGGCCCGGGACCAGCACCTGTGCGCGTACTGCGGGCGGCGGGCCACCACGGTGGACCACCTGCACCCCAAGTCGCGCGGTGGTGCGGACAGTTGGCTGAACACCGTGGCCGCGTGCGCGGAGGACAACCAGCGCAAGGCGGACCGGACGCCGGAGCAGGCCGGGATGAAGCTGCTGCGCCGCCCGTTCGTCCCGACCCCGCAGGCCAGCCTGATGCTGGCGCTCGGTCTGCGCGGCTCGGAGGCCCGTGAGCTCGCCGACTGGCTGCCGCCCGTGCCGGGCCGGCCCGTCCCGGCCGCGTAGCCGCCCGGCCGGGTGCGGAGGGCTGTCTCAGTCCTTCGCCTGGTACCCGGCCGCCGTGCCGAAGTTGGCCGAGTGTTCGGGCACCACGACCACCTGTCCACCGCCGATCAGCACCCGCCCGGAGACCAGCAGCGAGCCGGTCCCCGGCGGGAAGTTGCCGCCGGTCGCCTCCTGGCCGCCCGCCAGCGGGAACCGGATGAAGTGGGCGGGCTGGTCACGGCGTTCGTCGGCGGCGAGCACCAGCGAGCCGCCGTCCACGCCGACCGCCCGGACGGTGCCCTTGGCCGTGGTCGGCACCTTCCAGCGCTGCTTGCCGGTGTCCAGGTCGTAGCCGACCGCGGCCACCGGCCCGCCGCCCTTCCCCGAGGTCAGGAGGGCTGCCATCGTGCGGCCGTCGAAGAACACCTCGGGGGTGGCCGCGAAGGTTCCGTGGGAGACGTCCAGCCGGCCGCCGTCGGTGACCACCGGGATCTCGGCGGCCGGGTCGCCGGCGGCGCCCCAGGCGAACACCCGGTCGTTCTCCGGCTTGTCGCCGGTGGTGAGGACGACGGCCGGCTCGGCGGACAGCACGGTCACCGTCTTCGGCTGGTTGTTCAGCCCGCGCCACCAGCCGACCTTGCCGTCCGCGGTGTTCAGCGCGACGGCCTGGTCGGCGGGCGTCGAGTCGGCGCACGAGGAGGCCACCAGCACGGTCTTGCCGCTGACGCCACCGGAGAGGGTGCAGAACTTGCCCTGCCCGGTGTACTGCCAGACGTCCTTGCCGTCCGCCGACTCCCAGGCCACCACCCGGTCGTCACCGACCGCGACCACCTTGTCCTCGGTGACGCCGACCCGCGCGGAATAGCTGCCCTTGGCGTCCGAGAGGCTCTTGGTCCAGGCCGTCTTGCCGGTCCTGGTGTCCACGACGGCCACCATCGAACAGGGACTCTTCGGGTCCGCCTGCGGACGGAACAGCACCGCGCCGAGGCCGACCCGGTTCACGCTCGCCGACAGCCCGCACGGGACGGCCCCGGCGGCCGGCGGCTCCACCGACCAGGTCGGTTTGCCGCCCGCGCGGTCGTACGCGCGCACCCCGGAACCGTCGGCCCGGACCACCGCGTCCGCCAGCAGCCAGCTGCCGACGAGCGTGTCGTCGCCCGCGGGCAGCCCGGCCGCGGCGGGCTGCGCGGACCACGCCCGGGCGTGCGCGACCGTGAACCCGGGCTCGCCGCCGCTGCTCGCGGCCGCGCTGCCACCGCCCTCGGCGCCGACCATCAGCCCGGCCGCCACCAGCACCCCCAGCGCGGCCACCCCGGCGCCGGCCCGCACCAGCAGCGCCTTGCGGCTGGGCACGTGTTCCCCGGTCAGCACCGCGTCGGCGGCCTTCCGGGCCCTGGCCGAGAGCGAGGAGCCGCCCACCGCGCCGGACGCCGGATCCGCACCGGAACCGGAGCTGGAGCTGGAGCTGGAGCTGGAACCGCCGTCACCGCCCCGGCGGCCGGCGGCCCGGGACCGCCTGCCGGACCCGGCCTCGGGAGCCGGGCTCGCCTCCGGGGTCTTCTCCGCTTCCTCCGTCGTCTCCGCCGTCGCCGAGTCCTTCTCCGGGACGGGCGCGGGCTCCGGCTCGGCTTCGTGGAGGTGGAGGTAGCCGTCCGCCGAGTACTCCGCACCGGCCGGGACGTACAGCGCGTCCTCGGCGGACTGCGGCGCCACGGCGTACGGCGCGTACTGCTGCTGCGCGTGCTCGGAGTACTGCGGCTGCTGAGGGGACTGCTCGTACTGCTCGTACCCCGGGAGCGGCTGGTACTGCTCCTGGCCGCCGAACTGCCCCGGGACGTACACGCCCTCGGCGTAAACGGTCTGCCCGTACCCGCTCTGGTCGTAGCCGACCTGCCCGTACCCGCTCTGGTCGTAGCCCGCCTGACCGTAGCCGGACTGGTCCTGGCCGGCCTGGTCGTACTGCGGCTGCTGCTGCCCGTACCCGGCCGCGCCGTAGCCCGTCTGCTGCTGCCAGTGCGCCTGGTCCTGCGGCTGCTGCCCGTAGTGGCCGCCGTCCTGCCAGTCCGGCCGGCCCTGGTCGGACTGCCCCTGGGGGTACCACGGCTGCTGCCCGGTGTGGGCGTCTCCGAAGGGCTCCTGCGCCATCCGATCCGTCCCTCCCGAGCTCACCTGCCAGCCGATGCGGCAGTCAGCATCTCACGCCCGTCCAGAGGGGCGACCCGGGCCCTCGGCGTACGCTCCGGGGCCCGGGCCGGCGGCCTCAGGCCGCGGACTCGGCGCGCAGGGCCTCGTCGATGCGGGCGGCCAGGGCGAGATCCAGACTGGTGAGACCGCCGGCGCTGTGGGTGGACAGGACGAAGCGCAGGGTGCGCCAGCGGATGTCGATGTCGGGGTGGTGGTCGAGCGCCTCGGCCTGCTCGGCGACGGCGACGACCACCCGGATCCCGGCCGGGAAGTCCGGGGCGTCGGCGCTGCGGGCGATGCTGTCGCCCTCCCGGGTCCAGTGCGGCAGTTCAGCCAGCCCCGCCGTGATCTCGTCCTCGCTCAGCCGTGCCCTGTTGCTCATCGCTGCGCTCCTGCTGGGTCGTCGGTCCGGAGTCGTCCGGAACACCCGGAGTTCCCGGAGCGCTCCGGGAACTCCGGGTGTTCCGGGGTGCCGGGTCAGGCGGCCTTCCGACGCGGACGGTCCACCAGCTCGCCGCCGCAGTTGGGGCAGGCGCCGGCCAGGGCCTCGGTGCAGTCCGGGCAGAAGGTGCACTCGTAGGAACATATCGAGGCGGATCCGTCCCCGGTCAGCGACACCGCGCAGCGCTCACAGGTCTCGCGCATCTCCAGGGCCATGGCCTACTCCTCCGACTCTCCGACGATCTGACGTCCCCACAACCGGACGTCCCCACAACCGAACGACCGGACCACCGGACCACCGGACGAGCGGACGAGCGGTCAACCCGCCAGCAGCTTGGTGACGGCCGCGAGACCGACCACCACGATCACCCCGCGCAGCACGGTCGGCGACAGGCGGCGGCCGACCTTGGCGCCGACCAGCCCGCCGACCAGCGAGCCCACCGCGATCAGCCCGGCGGCCGCCCAGTTCACGGTCGAGGTGAACAAGAAGAACAAGGCGGCCACGGCATTGACGATCAACGCCAGGGCGTTCTTCACCCCGTTGATCCGCTGCAGGTCCTCCTGCAGCAGCATGCCCATCAGCGCCATCAGCAGGACGCCCTGTGCGGCGCCGAAGTACCCACCGTAGATGCCGGTGAGGAACACCCCGGCCAGCAGCAGCACGCCGCCGTCCGGGTCGCCGTCCGGCCGGCGGCGGGCCGCGACGGCCTTCGCCACCCGGGGCTGGACCACCACCAGGACGAGCGCGAGCAGGATCAGCACCGGGACGATCGCGTCGAAGGCCGCGCTGGGCAGCTTGATCAGCAGCAGCGCGCCGAGCAGCCCGCCGAGCAGCGAGGCGGTGCCCAGGCGCAGCACCCGGCGTCCCTGGTCGGCGAGCTCGCGGCGGTAGCCGATCACGCCGCTGAGCGAACCGGGCACCAGGCCGAAGGAGTTGGAGACGTTGGCGGTGACCGGCGGGATGCCGACGGCGAGCAGGACCGGGAAGGTGATCAGGGTCCCGGAGCCGACGATCACGTTGATCATCCCGGCGCCGACCCCGGCCACCAGGACGGCGACCGCCTCCCAGGGCGTCATGGGTCATCTCTCCTCTCGGTCCTGTCCGAGGGGGATCATGCCGGACCGCGCGCCCGCCCGGCCAGGCCCGCCCGCCATTCGGGACGTACGCCACACCGTCCGGAACCGGCCCGTGTACCCCGAGGGCCCGCCGCCGTACGGGAGACGTACGGTGACGGGCCCTCGGTGGAGTGCGGTCACTCCGATCACGTCACTGCGGCCGGATCACTCCGGGTCGATCTTGGGGTACTCCCGGGTCGGGTCCACCCGGGGACGGGCGGCGCCCTTCTCGGTGTCCACCGGCCGCGGCCCGGACGCCGGGTCGAGCGGCACCTGGGTGGCCGGGGCCGCCTTCGGGACGCTCGGCGCCGCGACCGCACCGCCGTTGACGGCACCGCCGTTGACCCCGCCGCCGTTGCCGGTCAGACCGGTGAAGGCACCGCCGAGGCCCTTGAGCGCGTCGCCGACCTCGCTGGGGATGATCCAGAGCTTGTTGGAGTCGCCCTTGGCGAGCTCGGGCAGGGTCTGCAGGTACTGGTAGGCGAGCAGCTTCTGGTCGGCGTCGCCGTCGTGGATGGCCTCGAAGACCGTCCGGATCGCGGCCGCCTCACCGTCGGCGCGCAGGACCGCGGCCTGCGCCTCACCCTCGGCCCTGAGCACGTCCGCCTGCTTCTCACCCTCGGCCTTGAGGATCTGCGCCTGGCGCTGGCCCTCGGCGGTGAGGATCGCGGCGCGCTTGTCACGGTCGGCGCGCATCTGCTTCTCCATCGAGTCCTGGATGGAGGTCGGCGGCTCGATCGCCTTCAGCTCGACGCGGTTGACCCGGATGCCCCACTTGCCGGTGGCCTCGTCCAGGACGCCGCGCAGACCGGCGTTGATGACCTCGCGGGAGGTCAGGGTGGACTCCAGGTCCATCGAGCCGATGATGTTGCGCAGCGTGGTGACGGTCAGCTGCTCGATCGCCTGGATGTAGCTGGCGACCTCGTAGGTGGCCGCCCGCGGGTCGGTGACCTGGTAGTAGATGACGGTGTCGATGTTGACGACCAGGTTGTCCTGGGTGATCACCGGCTGCGGCGGGAACGGCACGACCTGCTCGCGCAGGTCGATCCGGTTGCGGACCCGGTCGATGAACGGGACGACGATGTTCAGCCCCGCGTTGAGCGTCCGGGTGTAGCGGCCGAAGCGCTCCACGATCGCCGCGCTGGCCTGTGGGATGACCTGGATCGTCTTGATCAGCGCGATGAAGGCCACCACGACCAGGACGACGAGGACGATAAGGACGGGTTCCACGGGCTCTCCCCTAGACGACCAGGGCGGTCGCGCCCTGGATTTCGACGACGTCGACCTGCTGCCCGGGCTGGTACACCTGGTCCGGGTGGAGCGCGCGGGCCGACCAGATCTCGCCGTTCAGCTTGATCCGTCCGCCCTCCCCGTCGACGGTTTCCGCGACGACCGCGGTGGCGCCGTGCAGCGCCTCGATGCCCATCTTGATGTGAGGGCCCTTCTGCAGCTGCCGGTAGGCGATCGGGCGGACGAAGACCACGAGCGCGACCGAGACCACGAGGAAGGTCACGGTCTCCAGGACCACTCCCCCGCCCAGTCCGGCCACACCGGCGGCAGCCAGCGCTCCGACCGCGAACATGGCGAACTCCGGCATCGCGGTGAGTACCAGCGGTATGCCGAGCGCCGCGGCGGCCAGGAGCCACCAGATCCAGCTGTCCACACGTCCATCCTAGGGAGCGAAGGCCTTCGAGGCGGACAGTTCCCGCAGGTCGAGGGGCGGAAACCGGTCGCACGTGCGACCGGTTCCGACCGCCTTCCGGAGGACGGCCCCGGGACGACCGACGGGCGGCCGGCCGACGGCCCCGGGACGGACGGCGAACACGTCCCGGGACGGGCAACTGACGGTCCCGGGACGCGCGGTGGACGGGGCGGGGAGCAGCGGACGGGGCCTCAGCCCAGCGGCAGGCCCTGGGCCGACCAGCGGTCGCCGTGGCGCTCCAGGGTGAGCGGCAGGCCGAAGCACTTGGAGAGGTTGCGGGCGGTCAGCTCGGTGTCGATCGGGCCGGCCGTGAGCACCCTGCCCTGGCGGATCATCAGGACGTGGGTGAAGCCCGGGGCGATCTCCTCGACGTGATGGGTGACCATCGCCATCGCCGGGGCGAACTCGTCCTGGGCGAGCGCGCCCAGCCGGCGGACCAGGTCCTCGCGGCCGCCGAGGTCCAGGCCGGCCGCGGGCTCGTCGAGCAGCAGCAGCTCCGGGTCGGTCATCAGGGCGCGGGCGATCAGGGTGCGCTTGCGCTCGCCCTCGGAGAGGGTGCCGAACTTGCGGCCGGTGAGGTTGGACATGCCGAGGCGGTCGAGCAGCGCCAGGGCTCGGGACTCGTCCGACTGCTCGTAGCTCTCCTGCCAGCTGACCGTCATGCCGTAGGCGGCGGTGAGCACGGTCTGCAGCACGGTCTGCTCGGCCGGCAGCTTGTCGAACATGGCGGCGCCGGCCAGGCCGATCCGGGAGCGCAGCTCGAAGACGTCGACCTCGCCCAGCTTCTCGCCGAGCACGGTGACCTTGCCCGAGGTCGGGAACAGGTACGAGGAGGCGATCTGCAGCAGGGTGGTCTTGCCGGCGCCGTTCGGGCCGAGGATGACCCAGCGCTCACCCTCGGAGATGGACCACGAGACCTGGTCGACCAGCGCGCGCCCCTCCCGGACCACGGATACGTCCACCAGCTCCAGCACGTCGCTCATGCCTATGCCTTCCCCAAAAACAAGATTCTCGGCCGTCGGTGCGGGCGGCACGCCGACTCCGGCAGCCGGTGGGCACGGGGTGGGTGCGCCGCACGCGCATGGGCAAACCTACGCCACGCGGATGACCGCCGATTCCGTAGGCTGGCCGGATGCTCGCGACTCCTGCCGACAATCCGTACGAAGAGCCCCGTTCGGGGCGGCTGGCCGCCTGGGGCAACGCCCTGCTGGCGGGCCTGGTGCCGCCCGACAACGCCGCCGCGGCCGTCCTGGGCGCCGACGAGAGCCACCGGGTGACCGGGCTGCCCGGGGACGAGCCGGGCGAGCGGCACGGGCTGACCTGGGCGCTCGGCCGGCTGCGGGTGCTGGGGGTGACCGGCCTGCGCCTGGCGCTGCCCTCGGCCGGGCACCCGCTGGGGCTGACCGGTCCGGCGCCGTTCAACGAGCGCGCGATGGCCGCGGGCGAGGCCGTGCTGGCGGTGGGGGTGCCGCTCGGGCTGGTGCCGGAGGTCGAGGTGTTCGGCCCGGCCGGGGACCGCTCGGCGATGGTGCTGTGGCGCTGTGCCGAAGTGAACGACGCGCCGCCGGCGGACGTGCCCTCGCTGCACGAGGCCGAGCGCGAGCTGGCGGACGGGCTGCGCGAGGCGACCGTGCTGCTCACCCGGCTCGACGTGGCCGGCGCCGGACCGGAGGCCCTGCGCGCCCTGGAGGCGTACCGCCGGCGCGGGCACAGCGAGCTGCTCGCGCCCGGTTACCCGCCGCGCGCCGTCCGGGTGCTGGAGTCGGCCCGCCAGGTGTCCGCCCTGCTGTCGATCGCCTCCGACGGCCACGGCGCGGCCGTCAGCGCCTCCGAGATGGCCGCGCGGCAGTCCGTGCTGGCCCCCCTGTGGCGCACCGCCCGGCGGGCCCAGGTGGCCGCCTACAACGCCCTGGTGGACGAGCGCGAGGCCCGCTGAGGGATCCGCCGGGCCCGGCCTTCGTACCTGGCCGGAAACCGACCCCCGCACCCGGCCCGGCAGTCCCTCCGCCCGGCGGCCCGTGGGCCCCGTGGGCCACTCCGCCATGGCGGTCCGTGGGTCCGTCACGCCGACGGGGCGGCCTCCCGGGCCTCGCCGTTGCGGACGGCCCAGAGCGCGGCCTGGGTGCGGTCGGCCAGGTCCAGCTTCATCAGGATGTTGGAGACGTGGGTCTTCACCGTCTTCTCCGACAGGTGCAGGCTGCGCGCGATCTCCCGGTTGGAGCGTCCGTCGGCGATGTGGCCGAGCACCTCGCGCTCACGCTCGGTGAGGGTGCCGCCGCGGCCCTGCGGCGCGCGCGGGCCCTCGTCGGAGAGCAGGGCCTCGGCCAGCTCCGGCTGGAGCAGCACGTGGCCGGCGTGCACCGAGCGGATCGCTCCGGCCAGCGCCTCCGGGTCGACGTCCTTGTAGACGTACCCGGCGGCCCCGGCGCGCAGCGCGGGGACCATCGTGCGGTGCTCGGTGAAGCTGGTGACGATCAGGATCCGGGCGCGGCTGCCCTCGCCCTTGAGGGTGCGCAGCGCCTCGATCCCGTCGACGCCGGGCATCTTGAGGTCCATCAGGACGACGTCGGGGTCGAGTGCGCGGGCCCGTTCGACGCCCTCCGCCCCGTCGGCGGCCTCCCCGACCACCTCGATGTCGTCCTGGACCTCCAGGAAGGTGCGCAGTCCGCGCCGGACCACCTGGTGGTCGTCGACCAGCAGGACGCGGATCGACGGTGTGCTCTCAGGCACCGGGGACCTCCATCTCGACGAGCGTCCCCCGGCCGGGGGCCGACTCCAGGGTGAGCGTGCCGCCGACGGCGGCCGCGCGGTCGCGCATCGAGGCCAGGCCGAGGTGGCGGCCGGCCCGGCGGACGGATTCGGGGTCGAAGCCGCGCCCGTCGTCGCGCACCCGCAGCACGGCGCCGCGCGCGGTCGTCCCGGCCAGGGTGACGGTGACCCGGCCGGCGCCGGAGTGGCGCAGCGCGTTGTGCAGCGCCTCCTGGGCGACCCGCAGCAGGGCGGCCTCCTGGGTGGGCGGCAGGGCGCGGACACCGTCGGCGGCGAAGGCCACGTCGGCGGTGTGCGCCCGGTCGAGGACCTGCACCTGGGAGGCGAGGGTGGCGCTCAGCCCGTCCTCCTCCAGCGCGGCGGGGCGCAGTTCCACGACGACGGCGCGCAGTTCGTCGGCGGCCTCGGCGGCCAGCCGGGCGACCTCGGCGAGTTCGGCGCGGGCCCGGGCCGGGTCGCGGTCGACGAGTTTGGCGGCGGCCTTGGCGGTGAGGCGCAGGGAGAAGAGCTTCTGCGAGACGGCGTCGTGCAGGTCGTGGGCGATCCGGGCGCGCTCGCCGGCCAGGGTGAGTTCGCGGCTGCGCTCGTACAGCCGGGCGTTGGACAGGGCGAGGGCGGCGTGCGCGGCGAGGATCCGCAGCAGTTCCTCGTCGTGGTCGGTGAAGAGGCCGCCGCCGCGCTTGTTGGCGAGGAAGATGACGCCCATCACCTGCGACTCGTCCTCGGCCGCGTCGGGGTCCAGGATCGGCATGCCGAGGAAGGCGTCCATCTCGGGGTGGGCGGCGGGCCAGCCCTCGAAGGCGGGCGCCCGGCGGACGTCGGCGAGGCGGGTGGGGCCGGTCTCGTGCAGCATCGCGGCGAGCACACCGTGCTGGCGGGGCAGCGGGCCGATGGCCCGCCACTCCTCGTCGGTGACGCCGTCGACCACGAACTGGGCGAAGCCGCCGTGGTCGTCGGGCACACCCAGGGCCGCGTACTCGGCGCCGAGCAGGTCCCGGGCGGAGGCGGTGATGCGGCGCAGCACCTCGCGGACCTCCAGGTGCCGGCTCATCGCGAGCAGCGCCCGGCTGACGGCCTCGATCCCGGACAGGCAGGGGTCGCAGGCGGGCAGCGGGCCGCGGTGGGCCAGGTGGTCTCCGGTGGTGCTGGGCATACCGCCAAGCTACCGCCGCGGCCGGGGCGGCCGCGTCCGCCTGCGGCCGCCCCGGGCGCAGGTCCGGGGACCTAGGCCACTGGGCCCGACCGCTCCTCCGGTTCGGCGGGCGAGCGGGCTGGCGGACGGGCGGCGACAGAACCGGCGGCAGAACCGCCGAGGGGCGGCCTTCCCGAAAACGGGAGGGCCGCCCCTCGGCGGTTCAGGACGGGCTCGGCCCGTCTCGGCTCAGCCCTTCTGCATGACCTCGGGCTCGTGCCGGCGCTGGAGCCGGGTGACGAGGATCCCGATCAGGGCCGAGATCACGATCAGCACGCCCGCATCGATCGCCCACTGGGCCACCGTGTGCCCCCAGAGCGGGTCGTAGTTCGGGTTCTGGAAGTCCTTGTTCCAGGGGCCCATGAGGTGCGACAGGTCGAGCGTGGTGGCCACGATGCCGGTGCCCCAGCGGGCCGGCATCAGCCAGGCGACCTGCTCCAGACCGGGCTTGCCGAAGATCTGGAAGAGGCAGCCGGTGAAGACGACCTGGACGATGGCGAACATGACCAGCAGCGGCATGGTCTTCTCGGCGGTCTTCACCAGCGCGGAGATCATCAGGCCGAACATCATCGCGGCGAAGCTCAGCAGGATCATGCCGATGGTCATCTCGATGATCGGCAGGTTCTTCACGATCAGGCCGTGCGCGGGGAGCTTGCGCGGCAGGAAGCCGACGGCGGAGATGATGGCGCCCTGGATCACGCTGAAGAAGCCCAGCACGATGATCTTGGACATCATGTACGCCGAGCGGGAGAGCCCGGTGGCCCGTTCCCGCTCGTAGATCGCCCGTTCCTTGATCAGTTCTCGAACGGAGTTGGCGGCGCCGGAGAAGCAGGCTCCGATCGCGAGGATCAGGATGATCGTCGCGGCCCCGCTGTTCAGCCCCAGCTGCGACTTCGGGTTGGGCGCGAGTCCCGGTGCGTTGGGGATCAGCACGCTCACCGCGCCGATGACCGCGGGCAGCAGCACCGACAGGGCGAGGAAGCCGCGGTCCGAGGCGAGCACCGACATGTAGCGGCGCATCAGGGTCCACAGCTGGGAGCCCCAGCTCTGCGGCTTCGGCGGCTTGACGGCCTCCTGGGCCACCTGCGCGTGCTGCACCTCGCCGGCCTCGACGGTCGGCGCGGAGTACTGCTGGTAGTGCACCGAACCGCGGTAGCGGCCGGCCCAGTCGTGGTCCGGGTAGTTCTCGAAGGCCTGGAAGACGTCCGCCCAGGTCTCGTACCCGAAGAAGTGCAGCGCCTCGTCCGGCGGGCCGAAGTAGGCCACCGAGCCGCCCGGCGCCATCACCAACAGCCGGTCGCAGAGCGCGAGTTCGGCGACCGAGTGGGTGACGACCAGGATCGTGCGGCCGTCGTCGGCGAGGCCGCGCAGCATCTGCATGACCTCGCGGTCCATGCCCGGGTCGAGGCCCGAGGTGGGCTCGTCCAGGAAGATCAGCGACGGCTTGGTGAGCAGCTCCAGGGCGACCGAGACGCGCTTCTGCTGGCCGCCGGAGAGCGCGGTGATCTTGTTGTCGGCGCGCTTGTCCAGGCGCAGCTCGTACAGCACCTCGTCGATCCGGGCGTCGCGCTCGCGGGCCTCGGTGTCGCCGGGGAAGCGCAGCCGGGCCGCGTACTTGAGGCCCTTCCGGACGGTGAGTTCGCGGTGCAGGATCTCGGACTGCGGCACCAGGCCGATGCGGGAGCGGAGTTCGGCGAACTGCTTGTAGAGGTTGCGCCCGTCGTACAGCACCTCGCCGCGGTCGGCGGGGCGGTAGCCGGTGAGGGCGCGCAGCAGGGTCGACTTGCCGGAGCCGGACGGGCCGATGACCGCGACCAGGGACTTCTCCGGGACGCCGAAGCTGACGTCGTTGAGCAGGATCTTCTTGGCGCCCTTGTGCTCGACCTCGACGGTCAGGTGGCGGGCGGAGAAGGAGACCGCGCCGGTGTCGACGAACTCCTGCAGCTGGTCGCCGACCAGCACGAAGCTGGAGTGGCCGACGGTCAGCCGGTCCTGCGGGCCCATCAGCTGACGCTGCACCCGCTGGCCGTTGAGGAAGATGCCGTTGTGGCTGCCGAGGTCGACGATCTCGTAGCGGCCGTCCGGGAGCTGGCGCAGCTCGGCGTGGTGGCGGGAGACCTGGAGGTCGGACACCACGATGTCGTTGTCGAGCGCGCGACCGATCCGGACGGTGTTCATGCCCGCCGTCAGGTTGCGGATGATGGTCGGCTGCGGGCCGCCACCACCGTGCTGCGACGGCTGCGGGAAACCCTGCTGCTGCGGGAAGCCCTGGTCCTGCGGACGGCCCTGGTCCTGCGGGAAGCCGCCCTGCTGGGGCTGCGGCGCGTACTGCTGCTGCTGCGGGAACGGCTGCTGAACCTGCGGCTGACCGGCCCAGGCCTGCTGCTGAGGCTGCGGTTGCGGCTGCTGGTACGGCTGCTGGGGCTGCGGCACCGGGCCGCGGCTGGTGGCGGCCTCGTGCATCGGGGTGGCGTGCGGGGCGACGACGGGCGCGGGAGCGGAGAAGCCGAGCCGGGGGCCGTTCTCCGGGTTGCCCAGGTTGACGACGGCTCCGGGGAACAACCGGGCCTGCATGGTGCGGGCTCCGGCCACGTACGTCCCGTTGGTGCTGCCGTGGTCGTCCAGCTGCCAACCGCTGCCGTTGAAGCTCATGGTCCCGTGCTGCCAGGAGACCCTGGCGTCGTCGAACGGGAAGTCCGACTGCGGGTTGCGCCCGATGGTGTAGGACCGCCCGGGCTCCAGAGTCCGCTGCTGTCCGTTGATCTCAATGACGAGTTGCGGCACTGCGCGCCTGCCCCGCTCTCTCGGTTCCCCCGAATTGTGGCCCCCGGCCGGGGTGCGATGTTCCTGCGACTGACGGGGGGAATCATTCCAGCCCGCCGACCGAGGGTGAAAGTCACCCCGGGTGACTGTGACCAGGCTGCTACCGGAGCCCGGACCGGCGGCGTCCCGCGAGGTGGGACGGGTGCCCTCGGGCCGTCGGACGACGGGTAGCGTGGGACACACCATGAACGCATCGCCCCTGGCCGCTGAGCCCCTCCCCGCCGCCCAGCCCCGGACCTCGGACGAGCGCACCCTGCTCGTCAAGGTGTTCGGCAAGGACCGCCCCGGCATCACCGCCGGCCTCTTCGCGACGCTGGCCGGGTTCGGCGTCGACGTCATCGACATCGAGCAGGTCGTGACCCGTGGCCGCATCACGCTGTGTGCCCTGGTCACCCCGCCCACCGCGGCCGGCGCCGAGGGCGGCCTGCGGGCCACCGTCCACCGCTGGGCGGACGAGCAGAAGCTCCAGGCCGAGATCCTCTCCGGCATCGGCGACAACCGGCCGCGCCGCGAGGGCCGTTCGCACGTCACGGTGCTCGGCCACCCGCTGACCGCCGCCGCCGTCTCCGCGCTGACCTCCCGGATCACCGCGGCGGGCGGCAACATCGACCGGGTCTTCCGGCTCGCCAAGTACCCGGTGACGGCGGTCGAGCTGGCCGTCTCCGGCGTGGCCACCGAGGAGCTGCGGGCCGAGCTCGCCCAGGAGGCGGCCACCCAGCGGGTGGACGTCGCGGTGGTGGCGGCCGGACTGGAACGCCGGGCCAAGCGCCTGGTGGTCATGGACGTGGACTCCACGCTCATCCAGGACGAGGTGATCGAGCTGTTCGCCGCCCACGCGGGCTGCGAGGAGCAGGTCGCCGAGGTGACGGCGGCGGCGATGCGCGGCGAGCTGGACTTCGCCGAGTCGCTGCACGCCCGGGTGGCGCTGCTGGCCGGGCTGGACGCCTCGGTGACCGCGAAGGTCCGCGCGGAGGTCCGCTTCACGCCGGGCGCGCGCACCCTGATCCGTACGCTGCAGCGCCTCGGCTTCCAGGTCGCGGTGGTGTCCGGCGGGTTCACCCAGGTCACCGACCACCTGGTCGAGCAGCTGGGGCTGGACTTCGCGGCGGCCAACACCCTGGAGGTGGTGGACGGCAAGTTCACCGGCCGGGTGGTCGGCGAGATCGTGGACCGGGCCGGCAAGGCCCGCTGGCTGGCCCGCTTCGCCGAGCAGGCGAAGGTCCCGCTGGAGCAGACGGTGGCGATCGGCGACGGCGCCAACGACCTGGACATGCTGAACGCGGCCGGGCTCGGGGTGGCGTTCAACGCCAAGCCGGTGGTGCGCGAGGCCGCCGACACCGCGGTGAACGTGCCGTTCCTGGACACCGTGCTGTACCTGCTGGGCATCACCCGCGAGGAGGTCGAGGCGGCCGACGCGCTGCACGGCACCCCGACCGAGGACGACTGACCGACCGGGACCCGGCCGGACAGGACCCGGCCGGACAGGACCCGGCCGAACGGGTCCTGCGGACGTACCGAAGGGGCGCGCGGACCGGATCCGCGCGCCCCTCTCGTACGTTCCGGGTCAGTCCTGCGGCGTGTAGTACGAGACCAGCTCGGCCACGCCCGGCTCGACGCCCTTCCACGAGCCGCCGAAGCTGAGCACCGCGATCGCCGCCGTCGGGAAACCGCCGAGCCGCAGCCGCTCCAGCGCGTCCCGGTCGCCCGCGTCCCCGGCCAGCACCTGGGTCAGGCCCAGCACCCCGGGGTTGTGGCCGACCAGCACCACGTCCGCGTACTCCTCCGGGGTCTCCTGGAGGACGGCGATGATCTCGCCGGGGCTGGCCTCGTAGATCCGGTCCTCGTACACGGTCTTGCGGGCCCGCTTGGGCAGCTCGTGCGCCGCCAGCTTCCAGGTCTCCCGGGTGCGCAGGGCCGAGGAGCAGAGCACGTAGTCGGGGTTGATGCCGGAGTCGACCAGCCAGCGGCCGGCGTCCGGGGCCTGGTGGCGGCCCCGGTCGGCCAGCGGCCGCTCATGGTCGTCCACGCCGTTCGGCCAGTCGGCCTTGGCATGACGGAGAACGATGATCCTGCGGGGCGTGTCGGCGCTCATACCCAGCAAGCTTGGCAGAAAAGCCGCCCGGTGGCGCGATGCTCCCGGTTGCCGCCACTCCCCCGGGTGTCGGGTGCCGTCATGGCCCGTTCACCGGGACGGCGAACGGTGGACGGGCTGTGATCGAACAGTGCCTGAGCCGCGGTCGGCGGTCGTCAGCCCATCGAGGTGGCGATGGAGGCGATGACCGCCACCAGCAGCACGATGGCGCCGAAGGCGAGGGCGATACGGCCGAGCTGCTTGCGGCCGTCGGTCGGGTTCGGGTCGAGAACGGGCATGTCGGGAATCCTCCCATCCCGAACGGGCCCGTCCTGCGGCGGCCCCGCCGCCTTGGCCGGGACTTGACCTTCGGCGCCGGAACCTTGACCTTCGAGCCCCGCGCCCCGGCCCGCACGTCAGGCCGCACGTCAGGCCTCGACCGGCTCCGCCGGGTGGACCGCCTCGTCCTCGATGTGCCGGGCCCGCGCGGCCCGCAGCCCGAGCAGCATCTGCGGCACCAGCAGCAGCGCCAGGAAGCCCAGCGGCCAGTTCCACTCGCCGGTGAGCTGGTAGATCGGGCCGATCAGGACCAGGCCCAGCACGGAGGCCAGGTAGCCGACGCCCTGGACGAAGACGGACAGCTGCGCCACCCCGCCCGCGGTCCGGGCCCGCAGGCCGATCATCGTCAGCACCAGCGGGAAGGCGCAGTTGGACAGGCCCACCAGGACCGCCCAGGCCCACGGCGCGCCGGCCGGGGCCAGCATCAGCCCGGCGTACCCGGCGATGCCGCAGGAGGCCAGCACCACGACGAACAGCCGCTGGTCGCCGCGCCGGGCGGCCAGGTTGGGCAGCACGAAGGAGACCGGCACGCCGATCACCATGGTCACCGCGAGCAGCGCCCCGGAGGTGCCCTTGTCGATGCCGGCGTCCTGGAAGATCTTCGGCAGCCAGCCCATCACCACGTACGCGCCGGTCGCCTGGAGGCCGAAGAAGCCGGCCAGCGCCCAGGCCGTACGGCTGCGGGTGATCGGCAGCCTGGCCGGGGCGGCGGCGACGGCGCCGCCCTCCCGCTCGCCGCCCTCCCGCTCGCCGCCCTCCCGCTCGCCGCGCTCGCGCTTGGCGAACAACAGCGGCAGCCACAGCAGCACGGCGAGCGCCCCGAGCACGGCCCAGACGCCCAGGCCGTAGCGCCAGTCACCGCCGAGGGAGTCGGTCAGCGGCACACTGACCAACGCGGCCAGCGCGGTGCCGGCGGACAGCGCCATCGAGTACAGGCCGATCATCGGACCGACCTTCTCCGGGAAGTACCGCTTGATCACCACCGGCAGCAGCACGTTGGAGACCGCCACGCCGGCCAGGGCGAGCGCGGTCAGCAGCAGGAACACCG
Organism: Kitasatospora sp. NPDC086791; assembly: GCF_040685975.1. Classification (NCBI taxonomy): domain Bacteria; kingdom Bacillati; phylum Actinomycetota; class Actinomycetes; order Kitasatosporales; family Streptomycetaceae; genus Kitasatospora; species Kitasatospora sp. NPDC086791. Next base: position 18,165 of record NZ_JBFBOC010000053.1, read on the forward strand.
CGGTGCCGCCGGCGAAGGAACGGGCCAGCACGCCCGCCGTGATGGCGCCCATGCCGGCCGTGATCACCGCGATCGGGCCGATCCGGCGGGCCGCCGCCGGGGCCGCGAAGCCGAACAGCGCGAAGCACAGCGACGGCACGGCGGTGAGCAGCCCGGCGAGGCTCGGGTTCATCCCGAGGTCGGCCCGGACCTGGTCGAGCAGCGGCCCGAGGCTGGTGACCACGGGTCGCAGGTTGAAGGCGGCGGCGGCGATCGCGGCGGCGAACAGCCAGCCCAGGTACCTGGCGGAAGGCGCCGAAGGGCCCGAAGGGCCTGACGGAGCGGACGAGGCGGAAGGGGCGGATTCGGCGAGCCGCTCGGTCTGCGGCCGGTCCTGGTTCCGCGGGGAAGCGGTGGTCTCTGCTGCGGGCATGGGCGCCATCATAGAATGATGGGATGAATTGATGCACCCTGGAATTGGCATGATGTGCCGACCGTTCATCCGGCGGCCACCTGTCACCCAGGCCGCCCCGAGCCGTAGTCGCAAGGAGTCCCCGTGGCGCTGTCCTCGCCGAGGCGCACCCCGCTGTCCGACCAGGTGATCGCCCAGCTGCGCGCCCAGATCACCTCCGGGGAGTGGCCGGTGGGCTCGCGCATCCCCACCGAGGCCGCCTTGGTCGAGCAGCTGGGCGTCGCGCGCAACACCGTGCGCGAGGCCGTCCGCGCCCTCGCCCACAACGGTCTGCTCGACATCCGCCAGGGCTCCGGCACCTACGTGCTGGCCACCAGCGAGCTGGCCGGGGTGATGCACCGCCGCTTCGCCGACGCCGACCAGGCGCAGGTCGCCGAGCTGCGGGTGGCCCTGGAGACCTCGGCGGCCGGCCTGGCCGCCCGGCGCCGCACCGAGCGCGACCTGGAGCTGCTGGACGGCGCGCTGGCCCGCCGGGACGCGGCCTGGCACTCCGGCGACGCCGAGGACTTCATCCAGGCCGACGCAGCCTTCCACCAGGCCGTGGTCGCCGCCGCCCACAACGACGTGCTGCTCGCCGTCTACGCCGACCTCGGCGAGGTCACCCGCGCGCACCTGCGGCACGACGTCGGCCCGGAGCTGATCGCCGAGCGCTTCACCGGCCACGACACCATCCTGGACGCCATCCGGGCCGGTGACGCCCAGCGCGCCTCGGTCGAGGCCGGCCGCGCCATCGGCGCCTGCGCGACCGCCGAGGCCTGAGCCCCGCGGCGCGCCGGGAACGCCGCTGCCCGGCACCCCCTGCGGGAGGGGTGCCGGGCAGCGGCGTACGGGCGGGGCGTCAGGCGCCGATGGCGTGCAGACCGCCGTCGACGTGGACGATCTCGCCGGTGGTCTTCGGGAACCAGTCCGACAGCAGCGCGACGACGCCGCGGCCGGCCGGCTCCGGGTCGCTCAGGTCCCACTTCAGCGGGGAGCGGTGGTTCCAGGTGTCGGCCAGGTCGCCGAAGCCCGGGATGGACTTGGCGGCCATCGAACCGATCGGGCCCGCCGAGATCAGGTTGCAGCGGATGTCCCGCGAGCCCAGGTAGCGGGCCAGGTAGCGGTTGGTCGACTCCAGGGCGGCCTTGGCCGGGCCCATCCAGTCGTACTGCGGCCACGCGTACTGCGCGTCGAAGGTCAGGCCGACCACCGAGCCGCCGTCCTGCATCAGCGGCAGCAGCGCCATGGTCAGCGACTTCAGCGAGTACGCCGAGACGTGCATCGCGGTGGCCACGGACTCCCACGGGGTGTCCAGGAAGTTGCCGCCCAGCGCGTCCTGCGGGGCGAAGCCGATCGAGTGGACGATGCCGTCCAGGGTCGGCAGGGTCTCGCGGACCTGGTCGGCGATGCCCGCCAGGTCCTCCGGGCTGGAGACGTCCAGCGACAGCACCTTGACCGGGTGCGGCAGCTTCTTGGCGATCCGCTCGGTCAGGCTCGGGCGCGGGAAGGCGGTGAGGATGATCTCCGCGCCCTGCTCCTGCGCGAGCCTGGCGGTGTGGAAGGCGATGGAGGACTCCATCAGCACGCCGGTGATCAGGATCCGCTTGCCTTCGAGGATTCCACTCATGATCAGTGACCCATGCCCAATCCGCCGTCGACGGGAATGACGGCTCCGGTGATGTACGCGGCCTCGTCCGACCCGAGGAACCGCACGGTGGAGGCGACCTCGGCGGGCGCCGCGTAGCGGCCGAGCGGCACGTCCGCGACGATCTCCGCGCGGCGCTCGTCGCTGAGCACGGCGGTCATGTCGGTGTCGACGAAGCCGGGGGCGACCACGTTGACGGTGATGTTGCGCGGGCCGAGTTCGCGCGCCAGCGACCGGGCGAAGCCCACCAGGCCGGCCTTGGAGGCGGCGTAGTTGGCCTGGCCCGGCGAGCCGGACAGGCCCACCACGGAGGAGATCAGGACGACCCGGCCCTTCTTGGCGCGCATCATCAGCTTGGAAGCGCGCTTGACCACCCGGAAGGCGCCGGTCAGGTTGGTGTCCACGACGGAGGTGAAGTCCTCCTCCGACATGCGCAGCAGCAGGGTGTCGTTGGTGATGCCCGCGTTGGCGACCAGCACCTGGACCGCGCCGTGCTTCTGCTCGATCTCGGTGAAGGCGGCGTCGACCTGCGCGGTGTCCGTGATGTCACAGCGGACCGCGAGGACGTCGTACTTCGCCAGGGCCTCGGGCACCTCGCCCGAGCGGCTGGTGATGGCGACCTTGTCGCCCGCCTCGGCGAAGGCCTGGGCGATCGCGAGGCCGATGCCCCGGTTTCCTCCGGTGACGAGAACCGAGCGGCTCAACGATCCACCTCTCTCCGTATGTGAGCGCGTACGTCGGAATGCGTACGCAGTGTGACGCTATCGGGCGGTCGACGGTGGCGGCGCATCGGGCTCCCACAGCGCCGCACCGAAGGAACTGTCGCAATCCGACAATCCGCCCCCGCCGCTCGCGCCCGGCCGAGCGGCACCGCCCAGGCCCCGGCCGCGCCCGGATCGGGGCCACTGTGCGGGAACAACACGGGCGACCGCACCCGTTGCCCCGTGGTGGAGGCCGGGCGTGGACCTGCCGTACGGTTCACCCCGACCATGTCCGGCGAGCGACGAAGGCAGAGCGGATGACCAAGGCACGGCTCGGGAGCACCCACCGACGCGGACGACTGCTGGCCCTCACCGCCCTGGCGGCCGGCCTCGGCGCGGCCGCCTGGTCGTTGCGCGACCTGCCCGCGGCGTTCGGCCGGCGGCCGGACGGCGAGCGCGAGGAGCGGGTGCGCAATTCCCCGCAGTACCGCGACGGCGTCTTCCACAACGCGCCCTCCACCCTCGCCCGCAGCACCGGGGCCCCGGGCTTCGACGGCGCCACCGCCCGTCGGATGCTCTTCGAGCGCGAGGGCCGCGTCCCCGCCCGCCCGGTGCCGACCGTCCGCCCCGCCACCCCGCCCGGTCCGGCCGCCGAGGGCGTGGAGATCACCTGGTACGGGCACGCCTCCGCGCTGGTGGAGATCGAGGGCTTCCGGGTGCTGCTCGACCCGATCTGGAGCGACCGCTGCTCCCCCGCCGCCCACCTCGGCCCCAAGCGGCTGCACCCGGTGCCGGTCGAGCTGGAGGAGCTGCCGCCGGTCGACGCGGTGCTGATCTCCCACGACCACTACGACCACCTGGACATGGCCACCGTCAAGCGCCTGGTGCGCAGCCAGTCCGCGCCCTTCGCGGTGCCGCTCGGCATCGGCGCCCACCTGCGCCGCTGGGGCGTCCCGGAGCACCGCATCATCGAGCTGGACTGGGACGAGACCTGCAACCTGGGCGAGCTGGTGCTCACCCTGACCTCCGCACACCACTTCTCCGGCCGCGGCCTGACCCGCAACACCACCCTCTGGGGCTCCTGGGTGATCGGCGGCCCGAACCGCAAGGTCTTCTACACCGGCGACTCCGGCTACTTCGAGGGCTACGCCCGGATCGGCGAGCAGCACGGCCCGTTCGACGCCGCGCTGGTCCAGATCGGCGCCTACGACGTGGCCTGGGCGGACATCCACATGACCCCCGAGGACGCCGTGCTCGCCCACCGGGACCTCTCGGGCGGCCTGCTGGTGCCCGTCCACTGGTGCACCTTCAACCTCGGCCTGCACCCGTGGGCGGAGCCGGTCGAGCGGCTGGTGAAGGAGGCCAAGGAGCGCGCCGTCCCGCTGGCCGTGCCGCGCCCCGGCGAGCGGGTGGACGTCGACAACCCGCCGGAGCTCGACGGCTGGTGGGAGTCCGTCGGCTGACGGCCCCCCAACAGGACTCCCCCCAGGCTCCCCCCAGGACTCCCACCCCAGGACTCCCACCAGGACTTCCCCAGCGCGCCGGACGAAATGCGCTGGCCGGAAACCCGGTGGACGGGAAATGATGCGGTGCGGGCGCCCCTGTGGCCCCGCACCGCCACCCTCCGCAACCTGGGAGCCCGATTGCCTCCGATCCCTCCGGCCGATCGCTCCGGCGCCCCGCACGGGCGCGCCGTCGACCCGCTGTTCCTCGCCTACCCGCTGCGCTCCCTCGCCGACGCCGCCCTCACCCGGGCCCGTGAACTCGGCGCCTCGCACGCCGACTTCCGCCTGGAGCGGGTCCGCAGCGCCTCCTGGCGGCTGCGCGACGCCCGCCCGGCGGGCACCTCCGACAGCGTGCAGCTGGGCTTCGCCGTCCGGGTGCTGCTCGACGGCGCCTGGGGCTTCGCCGCCGGGGTCGACCTCACCACCGCCGCGGCGGCGCAGGTCGCCGAGCAGGCCGTCGCGGTGGCCCGGCTGTCCGGCGGGATCAGTCGGGCCGCCGGATCCGCGGAGCGCGTCGAGCTGGCCGAGGAGCCGGTGCACCGGGACGTCACCTGGGTCTCCTCGTACGAGGTCAACCCGTTCGAGGTGCCGGACGCGGAGAAGACGGCGCTGCTCGCCGGGTGGAGCTCGCGGCTGCTGGCCGCCGACGGGGTCTCGCACGTCCAGGCGAGCCTGCTGACCGTCCAGGAGAACAAGTTCTACGCGGACACCGCGGGCACCGTGACCACCCAGCAGCGGATCCGGCTGCACCCCACGCTGACGGCCACCTCGGTGGACGAGCGCACCGGCGCCTTCGACTCGATGCGCACGCTGGCCCCGCCGGTCGGCCGCGGCTTCGAGTACCTGACCGGCACCGGCTGGGACTGGGACGCCGAACTCGCCGAGCTGCCGGTCCTGCTGGCCGAGAAGATGAAGGCCCCGAGCGTCGAGGCCGGCCGGTACGACCTGGTCATCGACCCGTCCAACCTGTGGCTGACCATCCACGAGTCGATCGGCCACGCCACCGAGCTGGACCGCGCGCTCGGCTACGAGGCCGCCTACGCCGGCACCTCCTTCGCCACCTTCGACCGGCTCGGCACGCTCCGGTACGGCTCCGAGCTGATGCACGTCACCGGCGACCGCACCGCCGAGCACGGCCTGTCCACGATCGGCTACGACGACGAGGGCGTCGCCACCCAGTCCTGGGACCTGGTCCGGGACGGCGTCCTGGTCGGCTACCAACTGGACCGCGGCATGGCCAAGTTGAAGGGCTTCGAGCGCTCCAACGGCTGCGCCTTCGCGGACTCCCCGGCGCACGTCCCGGTGCAGCGGATGGCCAACGTCTCGCTCCGGCCCGCCGCCGACGGCCCGGACACCGAGGGCCTGTTCGCCGGTGTGGAGAACGGCCTGTACATCGTCGGCGACCGCTCCTGGTCGATCGACATGCAGCGCTACAACTTCCAGTTCACCGGGCAGCGCGCCTACGCCATCAAGAACGGCGAACTCGCGGGCCAGGTCAAGGACTTCGCCTACCAGGCCACCACCACCGACTTCTGGGGCTCGATGGCGGCGGTCGGCGGCCCGCAGACCTACGTCCTCGGCGGCGCCTTCAACTGCGGCAAGGCGCAGCCCGGCCAGATCGCGGCGGTCAGCCACGGCTGCCCGTCCGCGCTGTTCCGGAACGTCAACGTGCTCAACACCCAGCAGGAGGCGGGTCACTGATGACCGCGATGCAGCCCCACGAACTCGTCGAGCTGGCGCTCGGCCTCTCCCGCGCCGACGGCTGCGTGGTGATCGCCGACGAGGACTCCACCGCGAACCTGCGCTGGGCCGGCAACGCCCTGACCACCAACGGCGTCACCCGCGGCCGTCGGCTGACCGTGATCGCCACCGTGGCCGGGGCCGAGGGCACCGCGTCCGGCGTGGTCTCCCGCGAGGCCGTCGTCCCGGCGGAGGTCGAGGACCTGGTGCGGGCCGCCGAGGCGGCCGCCCGCGCGGCCGGCCCGGCCGAGGACGCCCAGCCCCTGGTCGCCGACCGGCCGGTCTCGCCGGACTTCACCGAGCCGCCCGCGGAGACCTCGATCGCGGTCTTCGACGCCTTCGGCCCGGCCCTCGGCGAGGCCTTCGCCCGTGCCGCCGCCCGGGGCGAGCTGCTGTACGGCTTCGCCCGCCACGAGTTGACCTCCAGCTACCTGGGCAGCTCCACCGGCCTGCGGCTGCGCCACGACCAGCCCACCGGCATGGTCGAGTTCAACGCCAAGACCGCCGACCTGTCCGGCTCGGCCTGGGTCGGCGCCGCCACCCGGGACTTCACCGACGTCGACGTCGCCGCCCTGCACACCGAGCTGACCAAGCGCCTCGGCTGGGGTGCCCGCAAGGTGGACCTGCCGGCCGGCCGCTACGAGACGCTGCTGCCGCCCTCGGCCGTCGCCGACCTGATGGTCTACCTCAGCTGGTCCTCCGGCGGCCGGGACGCCCACGAGGGCAGGACGGTCTTCTCCAAGCCCGGCGGCGGCACCCGGATCGGCGACAAGCTCAGCGGCCTGCCGCTGACGCTGCGCTCCGACCCGCAGGAGCCGGGCCTCCAGGCGCCGCCGTTCGTGCTCACCCACGCCACCGGCGGGGACGACTCGGTCTTCGACAACGGCGAGCCGATCACCGCCACCGACTGGATCCGCGAGGGCGTGCTGAACGAGCTGGTCACCAGCCGCCACTCGGCCGGCCTCACCGGGCTGCCGGTGCGCCCGGCCGTCGACAACCTCGTCCTGGAGTCGGCCGGCCAGGAGTCGGCGCCGACCCTGGACGAGATGATCGCGCGGACCGAGCGCGGCCTGCTGCTCACCTGCCTCTGGTACATCCGCGAGGTGGACCCGGCGACATTGCTGCTCACCGGCCTCACCCGGGACGGCGTCTACCTGGTGGAGAACGGCGAGGTCGTCGGCGCGGTCAACAACTTCCGGTTCAACGAGTCCCCGGTGGACCTGCTCGGCCGGATCACCGAGGTGGGCCGCACCGAACGCTGCCTGCCCCGCGAGTGGAGCGACGACTTCACCCGCACCGCGATGCCACCCGTGCGTGTCGCGGACTTCAACATGAGTTCGGTCAGCCAGGCCTCTTAGCCGCTGACCGACGGGGGATACGAGAGACATGATGGACGAGAGACGGCTGGTCAGGTCGAGCAAGATGCTGTCGCGCATCCTGCGGCACGAGCCCGGCCTGGTGGGGATCACGCTGGACGGAGCCGGCTGGGTCCGGGTCGACGACCTGCTCGCCGCGCTCGCGGCGAAGGGCAGGCCGCTCACCCGGGCCGAGCTGGACCACGTGGTGGCCACCAACAACAAGCGCCGCTTCGGCTACTCGGCGGACGGCCTCTCGATCCGCGCCAACCAGGGCCACACGGTGGCGGTCGACCTCGGTCTGGCCGCCGCCGTCCCGCCGCACGTGCTCTACCACGGCACCGCCGACCGGCACCTGGCGGCGATCTTCCGCGAGGGCCTGCGCCCGATGACCCGCCGGGACGTCCACCTCTCGGCCGACACCGAGACGGCGACCAGGGTCGGCGCCCGGCACGGCCGCCCGGTGGTGCTGACGGTGAACGCGGCCGCGATGACCACGGCCGGTCACGAGTTCCGGGTCAGCGAGAACGGCGTCTGGCTCACCGACGCCGTGCCCCCGCAGTACCTCTCCCGGCGCTCGTAGCCCGGGAGCGCCCGAAGGGCCTGTCCGCTCCGCCGGACAGGCCCTTCGCGCACCCGACCGGGTGCGTCCGCCCCACCCGGTCTCGTCGCCGCCACCGCCCCGGCGTACCGTGAGGAGGCCGCGCGGCCAGGCGCGCGGGTGCGTGACGAGGGCGGTAGGACACATGGGCAAGAGCGCCGGTGACGGGCAGGTCTTCCGGATCACGGGAGCGCGCAGCAGCCTCAGCGAGGACGTCCGGGGACGCCAGCGCCGCTACGTCATCTCGATGCTGCTCCGGACGGTCTGCGTGCTGCTCGCGGTGGTGCTGTGGGACGTCCAGCGCTGGCTGGCGTTCGCGGCTCTGGCGGGCGGCGTCCTGCTGCCGTACTTCGCGGTGCTGATCGCCAACGCGGGCCGCGAGCGGGCCCCGGGCCTGCCGAGCACCTTCGACATCCCGCTGGACACCCCGCTGATGCTGGGCCCCGGCGGGACGGGCGGGAGGGGTGGGGCGGGCGGGGCCGGTGCGACCACCGGTACAGGCGAGGCAAAGGCCGCTGCCACCGATCCTTCACAGGACGTGAACTGACCGTCCGTTTCACCCCGGTTCACCCGGGTCCCGCTGGACGAAAGCTCAGAAGAAGCTCAGATTAATCATGCAAGACCTCCCCAACCGAGGGTCTTGGCGTGACATACTGCGTACGCGCTCCGCATCCCCCGTCGGAGCGACGGACCGACGCCGGGCGGCTCCCCCCGTGGCTGCCCGGCGTCGCCATGCCCGGATCCGGCCGTCCCGGACGAGCGTGACAGACTGGCGGTGCAGACTTCCCGCCTATCGCTGAGGACGGCCCGATGGACACCCCGCAGACGCCGAGCTGCTCCGCCAAGGGCTGCCGGGCGGACGCCGGCTGGGTGCTGGTGTGGAACAACCCCAAGCTGCACACCCCGGACCGCCGCAAGACGTGGCTCGCCTGTGACGGGCACCGCGAGCACCTGTCCCAGTTCCTCGGTGTGCGCGGTTTCCTCAAGGAGGTCGTCGCCTTCGCCGACTGGACCCCCGAGGAGCCCGGCACCCCGGCCTGAGCGGTCAGAGCACCCCGGCTCGGCCGAGCCGGGGTGCTCTGACCAGGTCGGAAAAGAGTAGGGTGGGGGAAGAGTGTTGGGGCT
>NZ_JBFBOC010000054.1:0-22566 GCF_040685975.1 Kitasatospora sp. NPDC086791
GGCGGAGTCGATCGGGGGTCCGTCGTTGGCCACGTCGAGGACCGCCTCACCGGAGGCCCGGTCCGCGGTGAGCCGGACGGTGACCCGGTGCCGGGACCCGGTAAGGAGGCCGGCGCCGGGCCAGCGGTGGGGCCGCTGCCGTCGGGGGCTGCGGCGAGCCGCGCCCGGTGACGGTATTCGCGAGGGGAGATCCCGTACGCGGCCTTGAACGCGCGGCTGAACTCGGACGCGCGCGGAATGCCGCAGGCCGCGGCAACGATCTGGACCGGGACGCTGCGCAGCGCGGGGTCGGCCAGGTCGCGGTGGGCCTTGTGCAGGCGCTGTCGGCGGATCGAAGCGGCGAGAGTCTCACCATCGGAGTGCCGGGTGAACAGGTGATGGAGATGGCTGAGGGAGATGTGGTGCGCGGCGGCGACCGTCGCCGGGGTCAGATCGGGGTCATGGAGGTTATGCCGGATGAAGTCCCGAACGCTCTCCAACACGGCCCGCCACCGGGCTTCCTGCGGCAGGACGGAGACGGCGTCGAGCTCCCGGGCGACCCAGGCCCCCACCAGGTCGACCACCACCGTCCCGAGCCGCGCCGCCTCCGCAGGTCGCAGCGTGTGGGCCTGACGCTCCAGCCCGAGCAGGAAATCCACCAGCAACGCACCCGAACCCTCACGACCGGAGAGCCTCCGGCCCAGCAGATCACGCACAAGACGGGGCACCGGCAACAACGACTGAGGAATGTCGATACCGATGGCGGTGACTTCCGGACCTGCTCCACCGGCAGTCCGGTTCCCGAGCATCCGCACCACGTGCGGGGTGGAACTGTCGATGAGGGCGAGGTCCCCGACACGGAACGATTCCGCCTGGTCCCGTCCGCGCCTGAGCCCGTGGCTCCCCGACGTGATCAGGGTCAGGTGGTACAGCTCCTGATCCGAACGCCGAATCATCTTCTCGGTACGCCGGAACTGCGCTGACGGGAACGACGACCCCATCAGCACCACTGGCCCCAGCTCCGACCGCCGCAAGACCGCCTCGAAGTTGTCCGCGTGAGCACTGGTCGTCTCGCACTCCCTCGACTTCGCCAGCACGTCCCGCCAGTACTCAAAACGGTCCTTCGCTGACAAACCCTTTTCCCACGGATTCCCCCGGACCTCCACCGACAGCTCCACCCTCCCCGAAAACCACCCCCGCCGTCCCGGCAGGGCTTGCCCCGACAACATCATCGACCACCCGCCCGCCAAGTACACATCCAATAGAGGCTTCCCGGAACCGGTCCCCACGCCTCATGCGATGCGGGAAGCCACCGCACACGAGGATTCACACCTGCGGACGGACACCGGAACCGTCCGAAGTCTGCGGCAGCGGGTCTACCAGCGGGTGCGGTGCTCCCCGAGTGCCCGGCGCAGCAGGGCGAGGGCGGCATCCGCGTCGGGGCAGCGCAGGGGTTCGCCGCTGGCGGCGTTGGCGACGATGCTGCTGTCGATCAGGGCGGTCCAGGTGCCGCGCTGGACGTCGTACTCCTCGATCCAGCCGACGGGTCGGCCGCCTTGCTGGAGTTCCTGGACGCCCGGGTGGCCGGGCCAGGTGAGGTGGACCAGACCGACATCAAGGGCGGCGCGGTCGGGGTCGCCGAGGCCGCGGGTGGAGGGCAGGCTCCAGCCGGTCGGGCGCTTGAGCGCCAGGTGCGGAGTCGGTGACGACCAGCGCGACCGGCGGGTACCCGGCACGGGTGTGGCCGGGCCAGGTACGGCGCCACCAATGCACGGTGCCGTCGGCCGACTCACAGTCGGCCAGCGCGGGGTCGGTGCTCTTCACCTTGGTGCGGAACAGCTCGCGGTAGGCGGTGAACTTCGCGGCGACCCGCTCGGGCGCCATGGTGGAGCGGTCGACCTCGACCATGAGCACCGGCACCCCGATCTCGGGGGCCTGGAGCACCGCGTCCGGGCGGACCTTGCGCCGGCCGCCCGGCAGCAGGAACTCGACCTCGGTCGCCCAGTCGGCCACGGTGCCCACCCCGCCAGGAGCCACTCCCGCCCCAAGGTGAGCCACGACAACCCCTACAGCGAGGCGCACTTCCGCACCACCAAGTACGCCTCGGACTATCCGCAGCGGTTCGATTCCCTGGCCCACGCCCGTGAGTGGTTCGACGCGTTCATCGCTTACTACAACCACCAGCACCGGCACTCCGGGATCGGCCTGCACAGCCCCGCCTCGGTGCACTTCGGCACCGCCGACGAGGTCCGTGACCAGCGCGCGGTCGCCCTCGCCGAGGCCTACCAGCGCCACCCCGAACGCTTCGCGAAACGACCCCGACCACCCCAGATACCCCAACAGGCGTGGATCAACGACCCAGCCCGCCGCCGAGAACCCGCACAACAAGGCTCATAGCAACACAATCGTCTCATTTTACTTGACATCTACCGCGATCAGCACGCTGCTGACCATCCGGCTGACACCACCCCACCCACTCACACCGGTTTCCGTCGGCGCGTACGAGGCGGTCGTGGGAAGGTAGACCGACTTGTGGCCTCGCCAGGATTTCTTGGCGAGGCCACAAGGCTACGGATTCACGTCCGGGTCATCCGCGGCATACTGGTTTTTCCAGGCAATACAGGCGGGACGCTGACCCCCGGAAATCAGAAACTCCTTTACGGCCTGGCGGGCGAGATCGATGGGGATTTCGACCTGGTCTCGAAACTGAGTCCAGTGGCCGGCGAGGTAGTACTCAGGAGCATTCCGGGAATCCAGAGGTCCAGCCGATACATAGTTTCCGCTATGGTCGATGAAGAGCACCACCCCGACCTGATGTTCCTTGTCCACTCCGATCTGGAACTCATGATCCGGAATTCCAGGCATGAATTCCTTCCTCCCCAGGTGGATGATCTGGGCCAGGTTTTCGCTTGCCGGTCCACCCAAGAGTTCGTCGATCAGAGCGTCGACTTCCTCAACGGAATGGATATAGTCAGGACTTTTTATCCGGCCCCGCCTGTACCTAATCTCCGCAACCGCCGCCACGTCCACCGCACCCCTTCACTATGTGGGTTCCATACAGCAGGCAGGTCCACCCGCTTCCGTCCTCTTTCGGAAAATAGACGGTGAGGCCCTTCTCTTTTCCATCTTTACCGAGAAGATAATTCAGAGACTGATCGCATCCGCGTGGCTGGCCACACGGCCCGCCCGGCATATTGATCACCAGCTCGGCATTCTTGATTTCCTCGAGATGCATCCGGGCCACAAACTTAACCTCGAGATCGGAGGCGCGTCCACTTGCGGAGCCCCAGCCCTCCTTGGTTGCAGCCTTCACCCACGCGACCAGCTCGGCCTCAACGAGCGCGGGGTCGCCGTTCTCGACCTGTAGTCACCTCGATCCGCGCATCAACGGCCGGCCGCCCATGTGGTGTGGGCCGACAGGTACTGGGCGAATTTGCCGGGTGAGGATCGTGTCGCCGTCCGTTCCGAGCTCCAGCGCATCGACGGCCCGGCGTCGTCGGGGTGGCGTAGTCGGCGGATCGGCTCACGTGCCGGGCTCTGGCCGGTTCCAAACGGCAGGAAGCGCCGGCCACCATGACGGTGGCCGGCGCTTCGCTCGTTCCGTTCAGCGGGCAGCGGGCCGGGGCGGCTCGCTGCCCGCTGTGCTGCACGGGGCGGCGGTCGTCATCCGGCGCAGCAGGTAAAGGAGGAGGTCGGCGGTGCCGGGCGGGGTGGGGGTCTGGGGGTGGCCGGTGGTGGGGTCGATGTCGGCCCGCCACAGGGCGGCGAGCGTCCGCAGGCGGTGCACGCGCTCGTGCCCGGACGGCAGGAGGGGTCCGGTGTTCAACTCGAGGTGGCACAGGGCGTACAGGGGTTTGAGATCGCTATCCGTCCAGAGCAGGACGGTGTGCTCGGCGAGGAGGGCAGTCAGGTCGGCCAGGCCCGGGGCGGCGTCCACGGCGTCGGCGGGCGCGCCGAGGGTGCGGGGGCCGGTCAGGCGCAGCGTGCGGTCGTAGAGGGGCAGGGTGCTGCGGGGGTGGAGGCCCCCTCGACCACCTCGCCGAACAACACCACCGACCGATCCGGCCCGCACCCAGACGGCGCTGACACCAGACATCGCCCGGCCGCCCACCACCACCTCGCAAAACGCCGCCGGACGCCGGCGCGGTGTGCTGCCCTGGCGTCACCACCGACTGAATAACCCTCCGCAACAATGGCGTCATTGTCAGTGATCGATGCGACCATCCGTCACATGTCATCCTGCCGCACCTTCCTCACCCTCACAGACGACGACTTCACGCGCCTCGCCCGCCTGCCCGGCGGAGAACTCGTCGACGAAGACCACTACATGTGCGATCTGTTCGCAGGCCACCCCGGCCCCCACATCGGCCTCGCCGACCACTGCGCACTCGACGAAGAACCGCCCTTCACCTCCGTCTGGCTCAGCTGGGATCCCACCGGCTACCAACTGATCCCGGGCACCTCGTGCGCCAACTGCGCACTACCCGCCTCACATCCCGACGGCAGCGGCTGCTCCGCCCCCCGCTACCCGCACTGCGGTGTCGCCACCGCGATCACGGCCGCCGAAGCCGAACGCCTCGACAACCTCCCGAACGCCGTCCACGAGACGGAAACGGAGCAGCGGTGCCGGCTCGAGGCCGGCCACCCCGGCCCGCACTTCACGCTCTTGCAGAGCCAGGAACAAGAAGGCGTGCTGGAGGCCGACTGGTGGCTGATCTGGCCTGGCGCCCAGGAGCCTTACGAGATCACCGTGCTCGAACCGTGCCCGTACGTCGGTGAAGAAGAGGACCTCTGCCTGCATCCTCTGGGCCACCAGGGAAGCCACGACGCTGGCCCGTTCTACCACGCGGGCATCCTGGCAACCCGCTGACCACAACACCAACCAGACCCGGTGAGGAAACGGCGGCGTAGTCACAGATCGGCTCGTATGTCGAACCCTGCCTCGTGCTAGGTACGGAAAAGCGCCGGCCGCCATGACGGTGGACCGGCGCTTCGGCTTGCTTGCGGTTCAGCGAGTGGTGGGCCGTGGAGGCTCGCCGAGGTGCTGCACCTGTTCGGCGGTGGCAACCTGGCGCAGCAGGTAGAGGAGACGGTCGGCGGTGCCGGGTGGGGTGGGGATGCGGTGGTGGCCGGTGGCGGGGTCGGCGGGGCGGTGGGTGTAGGTGGCGGCGAGGACGGCCAGGTGCTCGTCGCCGTGGAGGCGGGCGGCCTGCTCGCGGACGGTGGCCGCCTGGTCGGAGGCCTGCTTCTGTGCTTGGCGCAGGTGGTGGATGTGGGCGCAGGTGCGGCACAGCAGCCAGCCGTCGACCTTGGCGCACGGGATCTCGGGGCGGGCGCCGCACTGCTCGCAGGTGCGGGCGCCGGTGGTGCGGCGGGCGGCGGCCGCGGCGAGTTGGGCGGCAGTGGCCGATGTCGGCACCGACTCGCGCACGTCGAACAGGGCGAAGGTGTCCTTGCGGCCGGAAGGGCCCTTCGCGGTGATGTGGGCGCGGACCGGGCCGCCGGGCTGGCGCGGCAGGTCGAGGTCGGCGAGCTGGGTCTTGGTGACCAGGTGGACGGGCAGGGCGCCCCACCAGGTGTAGGACGGGACCGGCTTCACGGCTTCTGGCATGTTGGTGCCTCCCCTTTTCTCGGCTGTGCAGTTCAACGGAGGCCGCCACCAGGTGGTGGCGGGTGGTGGGCGGTCAGCGCCTCCACGGCTCCGGGGCCGGATCGGGCGGCGCGGCGGGGGTGAGCGACTGGTCGGCGCAGCGGGTGATCTGGTGGTTGCGTACACCGCACTCGGGGCCGCGGTCGAAGGCGACGACGTACGGGAACGGGGTCGGGTAGCGGCGGACCCTGATGATGACGCCGAGAGTGCCGGCCGGGACGTCCGCGCGGACGCGGGCGTCCTCCTCCCAGTACTCCTCGGCCGCCAGGTCCTCGTCGATCCACGACGCGCGCACCGGCTCCAGCAGCTCGACCCGGTCCCCTTCCTCCAGGCTCACGTGGCTGGTGAGGACCTGGGCCTGGTAGCGGAGCAGCTGCACCAGCGCCCGCTCCCGCTCGACCGGGTCGGCGATGGCGCGGGGGTCCAGCACCAGCACCTGCAGGGAACTGTGTGTGCTGGTGCCAGTAGAGGCCGGGGAACGCTGGGCGCCCGGCCAGGCCGCTGTCGGTACGGGGGTGGACCGCGTGGTGGTCGAGATGGTCGGGGTGGTGATGTCGGTCATCGCGGGTGCTCTCCGGCAAGTCGGGGCCTGGGTGCGGGGTGATGGGAGGTCAGCTGCGGAAGGGCCACGCCTCTGCCATGTCCTCAAGGAGGACGTCGGGCAGGACGCCGTTCCATGCCTGGGCGACGGCCAGAGGCTGGCGGGTGAGCAGTTCGGCGAGGACCAGACCCTCGGGCTGGCGGACCAGGACGTAGCGGGGGCCGGGCCAGCCGTCCGGGTCGCGGTCGTGGGTGGTGCCGTGCCCGAAGTCGCGGTGAAGCTCGCGCAGTTCCCGATTCCGGGCCCGGACGAAGGCGGTCAGGGTGTCGGTGTAGCCGGGGTGGGTGGTGAGAGGAACGAGCACGTCGAGGACGGCGTCGGTCAGCTCGGCGTCGTGCGGCTGCGGGCCAGCCAGGCCGTGGAACAGTCCCAGTGCCGTCTCCAGCACGTCGACCGGCTCGGTCGGGGCCGCCGTGGCGGGCTCCGGTTCGCACGGCGTCGGTCCCGGTGGGACCGCGAGGCCGCCGCTGCGGGCCTGGAGGCGGGCCCGCTCGGCGTACTCGGCCAGGCGGGCGCTCGCCGCCTCGGTGGCCTCCTGCCAGCCCGCATCGTAGTCGGGCGTCCGGCCGTCCGGGCATCGCCAGCCGGTGCTGGTGACGTTGCTCTGAGCCCAGTCCAGGACGTCGAACTCGGCCCGTGCGATGGCCGCCGCGGCGGCCTCGGGGCCGTGGCCGGCGGCCACCAGGAGCTGGGTCAGCAGGGTGTAGCCGGCGCCGCGCATCCGGGTCCTCCTTCGCGAAATCGGGGCGGGGCGGCCAGGCACGCGGGCCGCCCCGATGGCGTGGGTGCTACTGGTCGGCGTGGCAGTCGTGGTCGGCCTCGACGTAGTCGCCGTCGGCGAAGTCGGTCTCCAGGGACCAGCCGCACCTGCCGCACTCGGCGCGGCCTTCCCACGCGATCTCGGGTTCGCCGTGGTCGCAGTCGTGGTCGGCGTCCACGATGGTGCCGTCGTCGAACAGCGCGTCGCCGCCGTCACCGCAGGTGTGGCAGAGGTACTGCGCGTACCAGGACACCTTCGGCTGTTGGGTGGTGGTCATTTGTCTCCTTCCAGGGAGCGAGCCGTCCCGGCCTGGGTGGGCTGGGACGGCGGGCGTCGGCTGGTGCGGGGTCAGCCGGTGACGGTCTCGGCGTGCCGGCTGAGTGCGTCCAGGAGCGCGCTCTGGTGGTCGGTCAGCTTCCCTTCGGTGCGAGCCTTGTCCTGCTTGCGCAGCCAGGTGCCGGGGCGGAACGCGGGGTCGGCTTCGCCGCCGGTGCGGTTGGCGGGGCCATCGAGGGTTCCGCCGGCGGCGAGGTATGCGAGCAGGCGGCGGTACGACCTGTTCCAGTCCGGCTCCAGACGCCACAGCTCGTCAAGCGCGTCGAGCTTGGCCACCTGGTCCTTGGTGAGGTTGTCGGCCTTGCGCTGGCGGCGCATCCAGGCGCCCACCGCGTAGTCGTCCAGCTTGGCGGTGGCGGGGATCGCGAGGTGGCTGTGCTGGTGGTGGAAGGCCTTCGCGTAGGCGTAGCCGCGTTCCCAGGCGTTGGCGTTCTTCGACCAGATCATCCCGAGGGCGTCCAGTTCGCTGACGCGGGCGGCGTCGAGCAGGCCCTGGCCATGGAGGTGGCGCTGGCGGGTGAGCCAGGAGATCAGCTCGGCGTGCTTGGCCTTGTCGGTGGGGTCGAGGTGGCCGTGCTGGAGGTGGAATACGGCGGCGACCGCGTGCATGCGCTGCCATTCGACCGCCCTGGGGTTGAACGCCCGCAGCTTGACGGTCTGGAGGATCCGTGCGGCGTGCTGCTTCGCGTTGATCTTGAGCCACTCGATCGGCGACTCGACCGGGGCCGGCTGCTGCTCTCCCTCGCCCTCCCCGTCCCCGGTAGCCCGGCTCTCGGCCGCCTTGGTGACGGTGGTGTACGCGGTGCCGTGCGAGCGGGAGGCGCGCAGCTCGGTGATCCGGCCGACCACCCGGGCGTCGTGCGCGGCCAGGGCGCGCAGGACCCGCCAGATGGTGCGGAAGGAGCTGGCCTCGATCTCGGCGTCGGCCTCGGCCTTCACGGCCTCGCCGGCGTCGTGGACCTCGGCCGGGTCCGCGGTGGCGGTGTCGTCGCCGATCTCCGGCGTCGGCAGGTAGACCGGGATGATGACCCAGGAGACCTTGCCCTGCTGGTAGGACTGGCGCAGCGCGCGGCCGACGGCCTGGACGATGTCGATGACCGAGCTCTTGGGGTCCGCGAAGCAGATGGCGTCCACGGCGGCGACGTCGATGCCTTCCGTCAGGAGCCGGCTGTTGCACAGGATGCCGCACTCCTCGCCGTCCTCGCCGGTGTGGGCCTTGAAGTCGGCGAACGCGGCCCGGCGGTCCTTGAGGCGGTCGGTGCCGGCTACCGCCTTCGCCCAGATCCGCTCCGGGCGGTCCGCGTCCTCCAGCAGCTGGGAGGCGTCCAGCAGGGTGTTCGCGAACTCCCGGGCCGCGGTCACCCGGGAGTGGAAGGTGATGACCCTTCGGAGGCCGAGGTCGGCGACGGCGCGCAGCACCGCGATCTGGAGGGCCAGGCGTAGCAGTTCTTCGTTGCTGCGCTGGGAGCGGAGGTCTGCGACGGCGGGGAGGTTGAGGAGCTCGCGCAGGTCCTCGTCGGTCACCACCGGCACGAGGACGCGGTAGTCGGCGAGGTAGCCGTGTTCGATGCCCTGGCCGAGGGTCCAGGTGAAGCAGGTCTTGCCGTAGATCTCCTCCGAGTCCATGGAGCAGAGGGCGGGCAGATTCTCCGCGCTGTCCGCGTCGGCGAGGTCGGCCAGGCCGTCCTTCGCGCGCCGGTCGTCCGCGATCCGCGGGGTGGCGGTGAAGTACAGCCGGCGCTTCGCGGGGACCTGGTCGTCGGCGTGGACCGCGGCCCACGCTTTCCCCTCGGCGCCGGCGGTGCGGTGGGCCTCGTCGATGACCACCAGGTCCCACTCCGGGAGGCCATGCAGCCGGTGGGCCTGGACGATGCGCTCCAGGCTGGCGTAGGTGGCGTACACGGTGACCGGCTCGCCCGCCTTCTCGGTGGCGACCAGGTCGGCGATCCGCGGGGCCTGCGTGGTCACCTCGGCGTGGACGCGGCCGCCGGCCTCCGCGCTCTCCAGCGCCTCCTCCCGCGAGCACGCCGCCACCGCCAGGCCCCGGCGGCCGCCCCGCAGCGACCAGGCCTCGGCGGTCTGCTCCAGCAGCTCGATCGTCGGCACCAGCACCAGCACCCGGCCCCGCGCCGCCAGGCGCCGGGCGCAGCCGGCGGCGATGAGGGTCTTGCCGGAGCCGGTCGCCGCGACGACCGTCGCGCGGCCGCCGTCCTTCACCTCGCGCACCGCGGCCGCGACGGCGTCCTTCTGGAACCAGTGCAGCGGCAGCGGGTTCACGACGGTGCCGGACGGCTGCACCGGGAGCGGCGGTACGGCCTGGGCGCGCGGTCCGGCCGGCACGGTCCGCTCGGCGGTGGCGGTGGTGGTCTCCACGGCGGTGCTTCTCCTTCGGATGCTGAGACGGCGGAGCGAGGCGCTCGGTGCTGTGGAAGGGTCAGGGGCGGGCGGCCTCTCCCCGGGGCCAGGTCATGGATGGGGAGAGGCCGACCGGACTCTCTACTGCTGGTCCTCGGGGATCCAGCCGCGGACCTCGAGGTAGGCGATGTCGGCGTCCTCGACGGCGCGGCCGGTCTCCACCAGCCACTCCCTCATCGCCTCGGTGACGTCGCCGTGGTGGTCGGCGACCCGCTGGGACCAATCCGCGGCGTCGAAGCCGCCGGTGCTGGCGGAGCCGTAGGTGCGCTCCTCGGTGCCATCGGAGCGCGGGATGAACCCGCGGCGGATGCCGCCGGAGTCCTTCTCCGAGCCCGCGCTGTAGACGTACTGGTTGGCCTTCATGCGGACGGTGAAGGCGAGGCGGCCGCCGGCCTGGCCGGTCTCGTGCACCACCGGGGCGAGGTGGCTCGCGCCGGACTTGATGGCCTGCTTCCCGGCGCGGCCGGCCATCGACTCGCCGGGCTTGCCGACGGTGTCCTTGCCGCGCACTCGGGCCTTCTGCCCGGTCTTGGTGCGGCGGCGGGTGGTGTTCGCCTCCGCGATGCCGGACAGCGCCTCGGTGTCGCGCTCGCCGCCGCGCACTGCGCGCACGACCTGGCGCAGCGCGCCGACGAACGCCTTGCCCTTGCCCTTGGTGAAGAACTGGGAGACGAGGGAGGCGTCGCGGCCGAGCATCTTGGCGACCTGGCGCTTGGTGTAGCCCTGGTCGAGCAGCTCCTGCGTCAGGCGGGCGGCTTCGTTGGGGTTGTTCGGGTCGGCCGGGCTCACTGGTCAGCTCCCTTCTGGGCGAGTTCGGCGCGGCCCAGGCCGCGCAGCTGGAGGTACTGCTCCTGAGAGGTCGGGTGCTCCACCGGGCCGGTGAGGTGGCCCTTGAGGAGGTAGTCGCCCGGCTCACCGCGGTAGGGCCAGGGCTGGCGCTCGGTCAGGGCGATGCCGTCGGTGCCGAAGTACACGACCGTGCCGGGCTTCGCGTGGAGAGCGCCGGCGTAGCCGATGACCTCCTTGCCCTGGCGGTACTTCATGTCCAGCAGCGCCGCCCGCGCCCCCGACCACACGTAGGCCGCCCACTCCGGGTGCGCGTAAGGGTCGCGGGAGAACCCGGCCTGCCGCTGCCACGTGACGACGTCGTTGTCCTGGCCCAGGATCTCCACCCCGGCCGGGAGCGCCTCGCCGAGCGGGGTGGTGCCGGAGACCAGGCGCGGGCGCTGCGCGAAGCCGCCCAGACCGAACAGCAGCACCGACCGGACGGCGCGGGAGGCGAGGTAGGCCGCCCGCCGCTGGCGCTCGTCGCCGTGAATGCGGGACAGGTTGGTCAGGTCCGCCCAGGCGGCCTTGAGACGCTTGCCCCACTCGTCGAGCGGCTTGCCGTCCTCGAACAGCAGGCCGCCAAGGATCTCGACCTTCCACGGCATCAGGTGGTTGGACAGCGCGAGGTGGACCTCGGCGCCGCCCGCCCAGGTGGTGAAGGTGGTGCCGGGCTCGGACGGGTAGACCCAGGCGCGGTCCCCGGTGACCGGCGCCGGGAGCAGGCCGACGTGCTGCCAGTCCTGCGGGACGGTCACGCGCACGTGCCAGTGCGAGCAGGACATCAGCGCCTTGACCTGCTCCTGCCCGGTCATCGCCGCGAACGCGGCGGCGGTGATCCGGGTCGGGGTTCCGACCGGGGACTTCCACAGGTGCTTGGCGTAGGCGAAGGTGCGGTCGTACTCCACCAGGGCGGGCAGCTGCTCCGGGACGCGGGGCGGCAGGATCAGCTCGGTGCGGCCCTGCCCGCCGGTCGCGTGCAGCAGCCCCCGCAGCTCCTCGGACAGCACCGGGTAGCCGCCCGCCCACTTGCCGGTGGTGGGGATGGTGCGCGACCACAGGTCCCGGCCGGTCTGGCTCGGGGAGCCCATGAGGACCGCGTCGTCCCAGTGGCGGCGCAGCGCCTGCCACAGCAGCGTGAACGCCTGGCGGCAGGTGACGACGTCGGCGCCGTCCGGGTCGAACCACTCCCCCATCGAGCGGATCTCCGTGGTGCCGCCGTCCGGCGCGGCAGCGGGGGCGTAGCGGCCGACGGGCTGGCGCTGGTGGACGAAGTGCCCGGCGAGCTTGTCCCGGCCGGAGCCCACGGCGGTGGTCCACCGCTCGGACGGGGTGTTGAGCCAGGCGGCGACGGCGTCCTTGAGGGTGCTGTAGCGCTCGGCGCCGTCGTGCCAGGGGGCGCCGGCGGTGATGTAGATCCGCTCGGTGCCGGGCGCGGTGGCCAGGACGGCGTCCAGGATCTCGCCCGGGGTGCGGGCGCCGAGGTCGAGTCGCACCACGCGGTCGCGCACCGCCAGGTCGCCGGTCGCCGCGTCCAGGAACACCGTGCTGCGGGCCTGCTGGACGAAATTCGGGCGCTTGGACACCAGCCCGGTGGTCACGGCCTCGAACCGAGCACCGGCCGGGCCCTCAGGGAGGGTGGGCAGCTCACGCGGACCGACAGCGACCGGAGCGACCGAAGCCGCCGGGACGACCGGCGCGGCAACGGTCGGCTCGGCCGGAGGCTGCTCGGCGACGGCCTGGTCCTCGTCTTCGCGCGGCACCTCGACCACCGGGACGGCCGGGGGCTGCTCGAGTACGACGGCGGGACGGGTCAGCGCCGGGGCAACGGCGGACTCGGCGACCGGCGCGGCCTCCGGTACCGGCGCCTGGGCGGGCGTGGCGGCCTGGTCGTCGGCCTTGGCGGCGCGGACGGCGGCCGGGGTCGGGTCCAGCAGCGGAGCGATCCGCACAACATCGCCGACCGACAACCCGGAGGCCTTCGCGATGGCCGGCGCCTGGGCGCCCTCGTACCCCGCGAGCCCGGCCACACGGCGCGCACGCTGGGCGGTGAGCTTGTCCAGCTCCTTCTGCGCGGCCGCGACGGCCTTCTCGGCGGCCGTGATCTCGGTGCGCAGCTCGCGCAGACCGGCGAGCTCGGCGGTGTACGTCTTGCGGTCCATCAGCGGGTCACTCCCCCTCGGTGTCGGGCTGGTCGATAGTGGTCGTGGTGGGGACGTAGGCGATCGGGCCGCCGGAGACCGACTGCAGGCGGGTGCCGAGCAGCAGGCCCGCCAGGCGGGCGTCCTCCGGGTCGGTGGGGGCGGCGGCGTTGGCGGGAGCGGTGAGGTCGGTCAGGTAGCCGGCCAAGCGAGCCTTCGGGAACCGGTATCGGCCCGCGGTGCCGACCGTGCCGTCGGACTCCCACTCGGCCAGGCCGGTCAGCACCGCGACCACGAACCCGGCCACCGTCACCGGCAGCACTCCGCCGGCCGCGACCCGGGCCGGGTCGCACCGCCACCAGCCGGACAGCGCGGCCAGCAGCTGCGCCTGGTCCAGCGCGATGCCGAAGCCGATCCACTGCCGGTCCGGCTCGTCCACCCGGGTCGGGGCGTCCGAGCGCAGCACCGCGACCTCGGGCGTGCCGAGCACGGTCAGGTCAGCGGTGGGCCGGGTCTGGAGCGCCTGGAGTGCGGCCAGCGGGAACACCTGACGGCCGCTCTCGAGCACACCGGGGACCACGCCGGTGGCCATCAGCTTCTTCACTGTCGGGATCGAGCAGCCCAGGGCCGTCCCGGCTTGACCGGTCGTCACGAACACACCCACAACCTCCACGCCTATTCATCTAGCTTGAAACGCTAGGGCGACTCTACGCCTCCACTCCGACACTTTCCACGCCTTTTTAGTAAGTCGTACAAGCATGCCTTGGTCGTTGTCTGACGGAAGCAGCCAGATCCGCCGAACCGGCCTCCCCGCGCTCGCGCTGCCCGTACGGTCACCACGAGCGCGGTCCAACTGGCAGCGCGCACCATGGCGAAAGGGAGAGCGCGTGTACCGTCCCCCACCAACCGGCAGTCAGCAGACAGGGCTGGTAGCGCGGTTCGAGCGGCCGGAGAATCGGATGGTCTCCAAGCCAGTCGTGGCCTTCGACGACGGCGCGGCGATGGTTCTCAGTCAGGAGAATCGCCTGGTCGCGGCTTACCGGCAGCCCGGCTACGCGGGGTTGAAGGCTGTCCCGACGGCGGTCGGTGTCCTGCCGGCGGAACCGGGCTTTCGGGTGCGCCGTTGGAGCACGGGAGACGACGAGTGCTCGGCCTGGACCACCTGGGCCGTGCCCGTCGTCGGCTGGCTGGCCTTCTCCGACGGAGGCACTCTGCCACTGCTCGCGGTCGGTTCCGTTGAGTCTGGAGGCTGGGTCCTCGTACACCAGGACGGGACGGAGTCGGACGGTGGAGAGGTCCTCAACTACCTCATCCCCTGGTGCGGCCAGTGCGCCTCTATGGCCCGGCGCTACACCACCGACGGCGGCCTGTGCCCCACATGCCATGCCGACCACCCGGACCACGGCGGCACAGAGCCGAAGAAGGCCGAGGAAGCTCCGCTGGGCTGATCAAGCGCATCGCTGCCCCGCCGCCAGGTGCTCTGTCCCCGTGTCCGGCGTAGGCAGCGATGCGTTGGCAGGGCGTGATGAAGACCGCCCCCGCCTCCGTACCGGGGCCGCACCGACGCGGCCCCGACGGCCGACTCGCCGCGCCCACGACGGAGACCGTGCCGGGCGGCCGGGCTGTGTACGGGCCCGGCCGCCCGAGGGCTTCACCGTGCGGCGCCCGGCCCGTGGGGGGGTGTTCGTGCCGGGCGGTGTGGAGCAGGCGCAGCCGCACGCCCTGGTCGGGGCGCTCGGCAGGTCCAACGAGCAGCCGCCGATCGGGCAACGGGATCAGCCGGCGGCAGAACGGGCCCGCCTGGCTGCCGTGGATCGGGCGGGTGGTGTGGTCGGTGCGGAGGTCAGGGTCGGCGGTGGCGGCCGGAGCCGGTCGCCACCGCGGTTGTCGGTGGTTCGTCGGTGAGCGCCACCGCCACCCAGGCGTGCCCGTCCCACTCCTGCAGCAGCCGAGGGGCGGTGGGGTCGATGTGCGCGGCGGCCGTGGTGACGACCCGTCGCGCTCCGACCAGGCGCAGGCGCCGGTTGCGGCGCGCGGCCCACTCGCTCAGCGGCTCGTCCTCCACGGCCCGGTCCCCTCTCGTCTCGCTGGGTGGGGGTGCGGTCAGCGTGGCAGGAGCTGGGCGGGGTCGTCCAGCCACAGGCGCTGCCCGTCCGGGGTGACGGTCAGGCCGATCCGGGCAAGGCCCGGCCGGCCCGCTGCGGTCCACCAGGCGTAGGCGGTCTCGAACTCCTCCCACAGCCGCCTGGCCCCGTACTGGCGCACCTGGTGCTCGCGCTCGCCGTCGCGGAACGTCGTCGCCGACCAGGCCGGTTCGGTCAGCGAGTACAGCCACAGGGTGCGGGCGCCGTCGTCGTGCGGCTGGACCGCGTGCGTGACGCCGTCCAGGAGCAGCCCCATCAGGAAGGTGAAGGCGGCATGCCGGCCGTGCTCGGGCGGCATGGTCGTCGTGCTGCCCTCGGCGAGAGTGCCGCCGCCTCCGGGCGGCTCGGGCCAGGTGAGGCGCTGGGAGCGCAGCTTCATGAACTCCACCGGCTCCAGAAAGCGGCCCGACGCGGTCGCGCCGTCGTCGTCCACCTCCAGGCGCAGCAGGGCGTCGAGGTTGCTGTAGTGGGTGCCCCAGGGGGTGAGGATGAGGGCGCCGGGGCGGGCCTGGCGGATCCAGGCGTGGGGGATATCGCGCAGCGCGCAGGTGGCCACGATCCGGTCGTACGGGGCGCCGGGTGCCCAGCCGGCGGCGCCGTCGCCGCAGACCACGGTGGGCCGGTAGCCGGCCTCGTGCAGGACGGTGCGGGCCCGGGCGGTGACGTCGGGGTCGATCTCGACGGTGACCACGTTGGCGTCGCCGAGCCGGTGGGACAGGAGCGCGCTGTTCCACCCCGTGCCGGTGCCGACCTCGAGGACGCGCTGCCCGGCCCGGACGTCCAGGTGCTCCAGCATCGCGGCGACCACCGAGGGCTGGGAGGCCGAGCTGGTCGGCACGCTGCCGGGCTGCTCGCCGTGGTGCCGGCCGTCGTCCCACTGCGTGACGATCGGGATGTCGGCCGCGGCGGCCGCCGCCCAGCCGTCCGGGTCGGCGGTCCTGCTGACGGGGCGGCTGGTGTTGGTGGCCAGGTCGTGCGCCCACATCAGGTCGGGCAGGAACAGGGAGCGGGGAACCGCGGTGAAGGCGGCGTCCCACGTGCGGGCGGGCCGCCCCGGGCAGGGGCGGCCCTCCTTCTGCGCGGTGCTGGTCACTTGCGGTGGCCTCCGTCACCGGGCGGCGTGCTGCCGTCGGGGTTCGGCGGGTCCGAGGGCGGCGTCCACGGGGTGCCCGGGTGCCCGTCCCCCTCGCCGCCACCGCCGCCCGAGCCTCCGCCGCCGTGGCCTCCGTCGTGGTCCATGCCGAGCTCCTTCCGTCGCTGTGATGGTGCCCTCCCGGGACCGGGAGGAGTAGATGGCCTGCGCTACGCCGGGCTGGGAGAGCGGGTGCGCAGATCCGCGTGGACCGTCTTGCCGAACGCCTCCGGTGTGGCGCCCCAGTGGCCGCCGGTGAGGTGGTGGACCAGGGCCAGTCCCCGGCCCGACTCAGCCACGGGGCCCGCGTCGATCAGGCACGGCAGGATGCGGGAGCCGTCGCGGACGCTGATACGCACGCACCGGTCGGTGACGCGGTCCACGGTGATGGTCATGCGGAGCTTGCAGCCGGTCTTCGCGGCGTTGCCGGCCAGCTCGCTGACGATGAGTTCGCCGGCCTCGACCAGGTCGTGCAGCTGCCACGCGCGCAGCGCGGTCCGCACCAGGCGCCGGGCCGCCGCCGCGGACTGCGGCTGATACGGCAGCAGCGCCCTGGCGGAGTCGGCGACCGGGGGAAGCGTCGGGGTCTCGACGGTCGTGGTCACCGGGCACCTCGCATCCGCCAGCACCCGGGTTCGGCCGCAGCCCGAACCGGTGGGCGGGGTATGCGGTGCGCGGCCACGGCGGTTCTCCGCTCTCTCGTCGGCGGTGACGGCTGCGCCCGCCCGACGGGGGGCAGGCGGGCGCAGCGGCCCCAGCTCGCCCGTCGGGTCCGGGTGTCCGGTCCGTCACTGCGGGCGACGGTTCGACGGTAGGGAGTGAGCGAACTCGCCCTCAATGCGTTTGCACGCGTTTGCAGGAATTCAGCCCAGAGAGTCAGCGGCCCGGGCGATCAGGGTCCGCGCCTGCGCGCCGTAGACCGCGAAGCCCTTGAGCCGGTCGAACGCCTGGGCGTAGAGCGCGAGCTCGCTGGGCGTGGTGACGGTCACCTGGGCGGACAGCAGCTCCACCCCGGCCTCGGCGTCGTCGAAGATGTTGAACGTCTCTACCGGCCACATGGTGCGCTGCGCCGTGAACGGGATGACGCCGAGCGAGACGGCCGGCAGCGCCATGGCGTCCCGCAGGTGCTCCAGCTGCTCGGCCATCGTCTCGACGGTCCCGAGGCGGTAGTAGAGGACGGACTCCTCCACCAGGATCGCGAAGCGGTGGTGGCCGGTGCGCACGACGCGGGAGCGGGCCAGGCGCGCCTTGACGGCGTCGGCGACGTCGTTGGGCGTGCGGCGGAAGTCGGCCACCGTGGCGAGCAGCGCGGTGGCGTACGCCTCGGTCTGGAGCACGCCCGGCACGACGCGGGAGGAGTAGGAGCGGAAGTGGCGGGTGCGTTCGTAGAGCGGTGCCGCGGACTCCTGGAGGCGGCGCAGGCCGGTGCGGGTGAGGCGGCGCCACTCGACGTACATGGAGTCCACGGCGCGGTTGGCGGCGATCAGGTCCTCGGCCTGGTCGTCGGCGTCGCAGGCCCGGCACCAGGTGCGGATGTCGGCGTCCGAGGGCGCGGTCTTGGCGTTGATGATGCGGGAGGTCTTGGCGCCGTTCCAGCCGCACCGGGCGGCCAGCTCCTGTCCCGTCAGGTCGGCGTCCTGCATGATCTCGCGCAGCCGTGCGGCGACGGCCAGGCGGGCTTCCTGGGCGCTGGAGGACGGGGAGGCGGGCATGGAGCTGGTCGTCCGGTCCGGGGGTCAGACGGTGTACTGCTCGTGCGGGACGGCGCGCTCCCAGACGGCCTCGAACGCGTCCGCGCAGAGCTTCGCGACGGCGGGGTCCTCACACATCTCCGGCCCGGCGGAGGCCCCGTCGCCGGTGAAGTGGTTGAACCGGACGATCCTGCCGTCGAACAGCCAGAAGTCGTTGCCGGGCAGGGCGATGTCGGAAGCCCGGCGGCGCGGCAGCCAGCGGACCTGTTCGCCGGCCACGAGGTTGACCACGGTTCCGGCGTGCTCGTAGCGGATGTACTCGGTGACCGGCTCGGAGACGATCCGGGCACGGCGCACCACGACACCGCGGGCGACGGCGGCCCGGATCATCGACACCCAGCCGGACCAGCCCTCGCCCTCGGGATCGAGGTCCGGGTGGACGCCGGTCCGCCGGAACTGCTCGAACTCCTCGGCTTCGCCGGCGATGCCGTAGGAGTCGCGCATCTCCAGGTGCACCGCGGAGTGCTCGGCGCCGGCCAGCAGATCAGAGAAGGCCGTCACGTTCGGCATCGTCCAGCGCCTTCCTGATGATCTGCGCCATGCGCAGCGGGATGCGGGTCACGTTTTCGTGGTCGGGGGTGCCAACGGAGTGGCCGGGTACCCACTCGGTCGTTCCGATCTCCGTCAGGAGTTCCTCGCCGGGCTTGAGGCCCTGGAAGACGAGCTCCCTCTTGGCGTCGTCCACCCACACCATCGGGCTCTCGTCCTTGCCGGTGTTGGGGTCCACCCCGGCGAACCGTAGCGTCATGATGCCCTCCCGTACCAAGTCGGTTGCGCGGTTTTGCACGACGTTCCACCCGCAGGTGACGGCACGTCAAGGGCGCGCGGGCGCAGCCAGGCGGCACGAGGGTATGAGTGGGCCCGAGGTACGAATTTCTTACCTCGGGCCGAGAGAAGCGGTCAGGCCGACCGCAGGGCGGCAGCGCATCGCGGACACACCCATTGGCTCAGGTTCTGTGGGTACCACGAGGCACCCGGTCGGGACGCGCTGTACGGCATCTTCTCCATGCCGCCGGTGTCCTTGCCGCAGAACGTCTGGTCGGTCGGGTCGCCTGGGATGGACGGGTCAGCCGGGGCCGCGTGGATGACTCCCATCCGAGGCTCAGGCCGGCCTGGGCCGAAGTCCTCGCTCATCACCCGCCGGGGCTCTTCCAACACGATGATGGCCATACCCCCACCTTCCCGGCCGGCTTTCGGGGCCGCTACTCGGGGGGTGGAGTAAGAATTTCTTACCCCGCCCCGAGTTCCCAGCCGCCGCGACTACCGGGCGGGCGCGGGGACGACCTGCTCCAGAGCCTTCTGCGCGAGCTGGATGAACGGGATGAACTCCCCGTCCGGCAGGAGGTTCGGGAAGACCCGTCCCAGATGCCACGCGACGTTGAGTCCGGGGTCGCTCTCGTACAGCTCCTTGAACGCCCGGCCCAGGCCGCGGTCGAGACAGTCCGAGTAGATGCCGGCCAGGAAGCGGGCCGGCTGCCGGGACTCCTCTTCGGCTTCGATCGCGACGCGGAAGAACGTGGCGAGCATGTCGGCCGGGAGGACTTCGGCCAGTAGGTTGGCCACGCCAGTCGCCGCCTGGTAGTCCGTGGGCAGTTCCTGCCGGAACCGGTCGTGCATGAAGTCGCCGAGCCTGTTGCGGAACTTGATGTAGTCGCTGATGTCGTCCATGGGGCCAGCAAGCCACGGGTCGTCCCCGAGGGTACTGGCGGCTCGCCGAACGGCGCACTAGTCAGACAACCGCGCCCTCGATCCGGTGGTGTGCGGCAGTCAAGCCACGGGCGCATGGCAACATGGCGCCGCAAGGAACCGCGGATTCGGAGGGTGAAGTGCTGGCCGCACACGAGAGGGAGGTGCCTCCGGAGGTCGACCGCGAGGCGCTGGACCGAGTAGTCGTGATCGCCAACGGCAAGGGCGGCGTGGGCAAGACCACGGTCGCCAGCAACATGTCCGGCCTCGCCGCCGCCGACGACGTAAAGACTCTGCTGGTCGACGTCAACGGATAGGGGCACGTCGGGCGGGAGCTGGGCTTCCGGGGCAGCGATCTGGACGACGGCGGAACCGCGCTGCACGAGAGCGTGCTCTGGGGCCGGCCGCTGGCGCCCGTCCGGGACGTCCGGCCGAACCTCGACGTCGTGGTGGGCGGCAAGAAGGTCGGCGACCTGCCGGGCGGCCTCGCGCTGCGCTTCCCGAACAAGCCGATCACGCAGTCCCTGATGCTGGCCGTGGCACTGCAGAGCATCGCCCCGGACTACGACCTGGTCGTCATCGACTCCCCGCCGGAGAACCCGCCGCTGGTGCAGCTGTGCCTGGCGGCCGCCCGCTGGCTGGTCGTGCCGGTGAAGTCCGACTCGGGCAGCATCTCGGACGGCCTGGGCGACATCAGCACGGAGTTCGAGCTCGTCCGCGAGTTCTCCAATCCCAACCTGGCGATGCTCGGTGTCCTGCTGTTCGCGTCCGGGTCCAGTGCCACCGCCATCCAGCGCGAGGTACGCCAAGAGGTCGCCGAGGTTCTCGGGTCCGACCGCTTCATGTTCGAGAGCATGGTCCGGGCCTCCGAAGCGGTAGCCCGTCAGGCCCGCAAGCGCGGCGTACTGCTCCATGAACTCGAGCAGGCCGCCAACGACAACCCCAAGTTCTGGCAGCTACGCGCCGGCACCGCATCGCGGGACCAGGTGGTCAGCCCGACGTCCGCATCGGTCTCCGAGGACATGGCTGCCCTCACCCGGGAGATCTTCTCCCGTATTGCACAGCGCGAGCAGGAAAGCGAGATGGCATGAGCGGCCTGGGGACGTTGAGGACCGGCGACACCGAGAAGAGCCCCGGCGAGCGGTTCGGCACCGCCGACACCGAGCGGCCTGCCGGCACCGGGCGTGCGTCCGGTCTCGGATCAGCGCTGGGCGGACGCCGCAGGAACAACAGCCAGCCGGATGGCACCGACCAGACCCAAGAGTCGGCACCTCAGCCGGGCGCCGTCGCGGTGTGGACCGGCAACGAGACCTCAAGCTTCGCCGGGGGCCGGTTGCTCAGCGCCGCGGATATCGTCGGCACACGGCAGGAGCAGCTGGCGTTCGTCACCGCCCATCTGCGGGAGATCAGTCGGCTCGGTACGGCCGCAGAGGACTACGTCGTCCTCACCAAGAGCGTGCTGCTGGAGGTCGCCAAGGAGCGGGAGCTCCACAAGGAGGCGGGCGTCAGCAAGTTCGCGCGGTGGGCGGCTGACGTCCTCGACGTCGCGGAGCAGTACATCTTCGAGCTGTTGAAGGACGCTCAGCGAATCCGGACCCTCGCGCTGCTCAAGCCTGAACTGCGCGCGCAGCTCACCCAGGCGTCCGCGCGTAAGGTGATCGCCGATGTGATCGCCAAGTCGGACGTCGAGCACGCCGAGGTGGTCATCGAGGAGGGGCAGAAGGTAGCTGCCGAGCAGGGCAAGCAGCGTCCCACTGCCGCGATGCTCAGTGCGGCGGCCCGCGAGTTGTTCAGCAAGCCTGCGATCCCGGCGCAGCCCGCCGACTGCGAAGGTGGCCGGGAGCCGTCGGAGCCGAAGGCCCAGCCGGTGCCACCACAGCTGCTTCCGCTGAGCAAGGCGACTGACGAGATGCGCGAGCGGGCGTACAAGCCGCTGGCACCGGCAGCGGTGAAGGCTGCCGCCGAGGCTGACCCGGTCGCCCTCGCCGGCTACCTGGACAGCCTCGAAGCCGAGATCGGCCGCGTGCAGTCTCGAATCGCTGCCGCCCGCAAGCTGATCCCGGTCGACGCAGAGGTAGTCGAGTAGCTGGCCGAGTGGGGTAAGAAATTCTTACCCCGGAAACGCAGAAGGGCCCGCCTCCTCCGGCGTCGAAGCCGGGGAAGGCGGGCCCTTCACTGTGCTCGGGGTCAGGCCGGGGCGAGAACGCCCGCGCGGTCGAGGCCGATCGCTCGGCTGACGGTGGCAAGGGTGTCGGTCCAGTCTCCGGCGTGGTGGACGGCGCGGTCGTCCACGTACGCGGCCGCGCCGAGCTTGGTGCTGGTGACCAGAATCGGGCCGCCGACGGTGGTCCTTGTTCCGGCACGCCTGTGTCCCGCGAGCAACATGTCTCGCGGGACTAGGCTCTAGGTAGTCTCAGGCGGGTTCGGTCGGTCTGGAGGGGGTTTCGCATGGCACTCGTGTTGAGCGGAAGAAGTGTGGCGGTTGCTGCCGTCATGTTGTGTCCGGCGCTCCTGCTGACCTCGTGCTCGTCATCACCATCCATTCGCACCACCCCAGATCCGATCGCCGACGCGAGGGACGAGGCGATGGCTGCTTACCAGGCGTATTTGGATATAACGGCCAAGGCCTACGCGCAGGGCTCCCTGACCGGAATCGACCCGACGGTGTACGCCCGAGGGTCCGCCCTGACGGTGGTCAAGGTCGGCGTCGGCTACTTCGAGGCGAACAACCTGGTCATGAAGGGCAACCCCGGACATTCATCACTCGAGGTGACGTCTGTGGACTTGGCCTCCATGCCGCCCACGGTCAAGATCCAGGGCTGTTACGACTCAACGAACTACCTGAAGACCGACAAGGTCACCGGCCGAACCCTCGACAGCGACAGGCACCGAGTCGTCGAAGGCGGTGTCGCGCAGCGTGTAGACGGTCACTGGCTGATCAACGAAGCATGGAGCGACCCGAAGCGACCATGCTGAGACCCCGGTCGTCGTGGTTCGATCAGACTCCAGGCCACCGAGCTCGGTGCAGGAGTGCGAGCGTCCGCCAGCGCGGCCCTCTCTGACAGTCTCGGCTGAGACGCCCGGTATGTCGGGTTAGTCTGGATGGCGAGGTAGAGGAGATTCCCCCGGCATGCCCAGTTCCACCA
>NZ_JBFBOC010000055.1:0-16586 GCF_040685975.1 Kitasatospora sp. NPDC086791
GGGGGACGAGGCCGCGGTGGAGGCTGTCGCCGGGGTGTGGCGGGGCCGTGGGCGCCGGGTGCGGCGGCTGGCGGTCGGTCACGCGTTCCATTCGGCGCGGATGGATCCGGTGCTGGAGGAGCTGGGTCGGGTGGCGGCGGGTCTGTCGTTCGGTGAGCCGGTGATCCCGGTGGTTTCCACGGTGGCCGGGCGTCCGGTGGAGATGGGGGAGCCGGGGTACTGGGTGCGGCAGGTGCGGGAGCCGGTGCGGTTCGCCGATGCCGTGGAGTGGCTGGCGGGCCAGGGTGTCACGGGGTTCGTGGAGGTGGGTCCGCATCCGTTGTTGGTGGGGACCGGGTTGATGCGGCGTGGTGGTGATTCTCCGGAGCGGTTGTTCGCGGGGCTGGGGCGGTTGTGGGCGGATGGCGCCGTGCGCTGGATGCCGCCCGTGACCACGACGGCGGGGGCGTCGGGTGTGCGGGTGCCTTCGTACGCTTTCCAGCACGAGCACTACTGGCTCCAGCCCACCACCCCGTCGGAGGGCCTCGACACGCCCGACCACCCGCTGCTGCGGTCCCTGGTGAAGCTCCCCGACGGGCAGGGCGTGGTGCTGACCGGGAAGCTCTCCGCGTCCGTCCACCCGTGGCTGGCCGAGCACACCGTGCTCGGTTCGACGCTGCTGCCCGCGATGGCGTTCGTGGACATGGCCGTCCACGCCGGCGAGCACACGGCCAGCCCCGTCCTGTCCGAGCTGGTCCTGGAGGCGCCGCTCGTGCTGTCCGAGCGCGACGGTGTGCACGTGCAGGTCACCGTCGGCGCGCCCGACGACACCGGTCGCCGACCCGTCACCGTCCACTCCCGCACCTCCGCCGAGCCCGACGAGTGGACCCGCCACGCGACCGGCGTGCTCAGTCCGCCGGCGGACCGGGCGACACGGGTCGACCGGACGGCCGTGCCCGGGGCGGACGACAGCGAGGCCGCGCCGATCGACATCGGCTCGCTCTACGACCGGCTCGCCGAAGCCGGCTACGACTACGGGCCGACCTTCCAGGGGCTCACCGGCATCCGGCGGCACGGCGAGGACCTGCACGCCGAGGTGAGCTTCCCGGCGGACCCCGCGCAGCTCACCGGTTACCGCGTCCACCCCGCGCTCCTGGACGCCGCCATCCAGCCGCTGACCCTGCTCGCCGGCCTCGCGGCCGAGGACGGCGGCGCCGGCGGCAGCCCGGCGCGGCTGCCCTTCTCGTTCTCCGGTGTGTCGGTCACCGGGTCGGCCGCGACGGTCCGCGTGGTGCTGCACCCGACCGGGCCGGACACCTGCGCGGTGCGGATCACCGACACCGCCGGGATGCCGGTCGTGAGCATCGACGAGATCGTCCTGCGGCCCGTCGAAGCGGCGCGTCACGGGGCCGGGCGCCGGCCGAACACGCTGTTCGCCGTCGACTGGACCCCGATGGCGGCACCGGACGGCCCGGACACCGAGACGGTCCTCCACGAGGTCGCCGCCGAGGGCGAACCGGTCGCGGCCGCCCACGCGGTGACCCGGGAACTGCTCGGCAGGGTCCGGGAGTTCCTGGCCACCGACACGCCGGTCCGGCTCGTGGTCCTCACCGGTGACGACCTGGCCTCGGCCGCCGCCCGCGGCTTCCTGCGCAGCGCGCAGAGCGAGAACCCCGGGCGGATCCTGACCGTCCGGCACGACGGCACGGCCGCCTCACGACGGGCGATCCCCGCCGCGGTGCGCGCCGCCGTGAGCGACGGCGAGCCCGAGATCCGGTTGCGCGACGGAACCGCCCTCGTGCCGAGGCTGGTGAGGGCCGCCCCGACCGGGCCGGCCGGGCCCCTGGACGGCGCGCCCCTGGACGGCACCGTGCTGATCACCGGCGGCACCGGCACCCTCGGCGTCCTGGTCGCCCGGCACCTCGTCGCGCGGCACGGTGCCCCGCACGTGGTGCTCGCGAGCCGCCGCGGCGTCGAGCCGCCCGGGCTCCGGCAGGAGCTGGGCGCCGCCCTCACCGTGGTCGCCTGCGACGCCGGTGACCGCGGGGCACTGAGGGATCTCGTCGCCTCGATCCCCGACCTGCGGGTCGTCGTGCACGCCGCCGGGGTCGTCGACGACGCCGTGGTGGGATCGATGACACCGGAGCAGATCGACACGGTGCTGCGCTCGAAGGCCGATGCCGCGTGGCACCTGCACGAGGCCACCGAGCACCTGGACCTGCGGGCGTTCGTGCTGTTCTCCTCGGCGTCCGGGGTGTTCGGCGCCCCCGGGCAGGCCAACTACGCCGCCGCGAACGCGTTCCTCGACGCGCTCGCCGAGCACCGGCACGCGCGCGGTCTGCCGGTCACCTCCCTGGCCTGGGGCCAGTGGGCCGAGTCCAGCGGCATCACCGGGAACCTGACCGAGGCCGACCACCGCCGGCTGGCGAGGACCGGGATGCTGCCGCTGGCCACCGAGCAGGCCCTCGACCTGTTCGACACCGCCCTGGCCGGCGAACGCCCGGCGCTGGTGCCGGTCCGCCTCGACCTCGCGGCGATCGACACCCCGCCCGCGCTGCTGCGCGGACTCGCCCGGCCGCGGCGCGCGCCGGCCCCGGTGGCCGGCCCCGGCGACCTGCGGGCCAGGCTCGAAGCCCTGCCCGAGCCCGAGCAGCGCGCCCTGCTGCTCGACCTGGTCGTCACGCACAGCGCGAGCACCCTCGGGATGGCCCCCGGCGGGATCGACGACCCGCGTCAGCTGTTCCGCGACCACGGCGTCGACTCGCTGACCGCCATCGAGCTGCGCAACCAGCTCAACGCGGCCACCGGGCTCCAGCTCCCGGCGACCCTCGTCTTCGACTTCCCGACGCCCGAACAGCTCGTCAACCACCTCTACGGGCAGCTGTGCTCGTCGGAGAACCGGGTCGCCGGGCCGATGGAGCGCCTGCTGCGCAAGGCCGTCGACGTCGGCCGCGCGCAGGACGGCCTCGACCTGCTGGCCACGGCGTCCCGGCTGAGCCCGGCCACCGACGCGCCCAAGGCCGAGGTGGTCGCCCTCGCGGCCGGCTTCCTCCAGCCGTCGCTGGTCTGCCTGCCGTCCGCGCTGGCGTCCGGCGGCATCGAGGAGTACGGGCGGTTCGCCGCGGCACTGGAGGCCGCCCGCGACGTCACGGCGGTCACCCTGCCGGGCTTCGCCGGTGACCCGCTGCCCGCGGACGCCGACGTCCTGGTCCAGGCACTCGCCGAGGCCGCGTCGGCCGTCGCCGCGCCGGTGCTGGTCGGCCGTTCGGTGGGCGCGTGGCTGGCGCTGGCGACCGCCGGGGAACTGGAACGGCGGGGGGCCCGGCCCAGCGCCGTGGTGCTCATCGACGGCTACCCCGACGACCTGCCGGGTGTGCTCACCGGCATGCTCGACGCCGGCCACCAGGTCCAGCCGGTCGACGACGACCGGTTGGTGGCCATGGGCCGTTACCTCGATCTGGCCGGCGCCCCGGAGCCCGTCACCGCGCCGGTGCTGCTGGTGGGCACCGGGAAGCGCTCGTGGCCCCGGCTGTCCACCACCGTCCAGGAGGTGCTCACCGTCCCGGGCGACCACTTCACCGTACTGGAGGAGCACTCCGCGGCCACGGCGCTGGCGATCAGCACATGGCTCCTCGACTTCAGCGGATACGGGGCCGGGTTGTCCGCACTCAGGGGAAAGGACTCTGCATGATCTGGGACAACGTCTACATCGGCGGAACGGGGCGGTATCTGCCGCCCCGCACGCCCGCGACGCAGGCCGTGCCGGACACCGAGACCATGCGGCGGCTGCTCGCGCTCTCGGACTTCGTGTCGTTCACCCGCTCCGACGACGTCACCGAGCACGCGATGGCCGTGCACGCGGCGATCGGAGCCCTGCGCGAGTCCGGCCTCAGCGGCGCCGACATCTCCATGGCCGCCTACGCCCAGATGGACCACCAGGACCACATGGCGTCCTCCTGCCACCTGCAGCGCGTCCTCGGCCTCGGCCACGCCCTCGTCTACGAGGTCGAGGCGACCAGCAACGGCGGCTCGGCCGCGCTGCAGTCCGCCGCCGCGCACCTGGTGGCCGACCCGGCCGCGACCGCGACCCTGGTCACGGCTACCGCCCGGTTCCTGCCGCCGCGGTGGGAACGCTGGCAGCCCACCGTCGGGATCTTCCTGGCCGACGGTGCGGCCGCGGCCGTGCTCAACCGCGAGGGCGGCCGAGCGCGGCTGGTCGCGACCGCGAACAGCTCCGCGACCCAGATGGAGGTCCTCGCCACCCCGACGATCCCGGACCCCGAGGGCCACCGCAACCGTACGCCGATCGAGGTGACCGGCCTGGCCCCCTATCTGACGCTGATGAGCGGGGCACTGGTCACCGCGGTCGAGCAGGCCGCCAAGGAGGCCGGCGTAAGCGTCGCCGACATCACCAGGTTCGTCGTCACCGGTCTGGGCCTGGCCCAACTGGAGGTCGTCGTGCTGGAGCCGCTCGGCATCGACCTGGGCCGCACCACCTGGCCGATGCTGCGCGAGCTCGGCCACGTCGGGCCGTGCGACCAACTGCTCGGCATGGACCACCTGCTGCACGACGAGACCCTCAGGCCCGGCGACACCATCATGTCGATCGGCCTCGGCATGGGCTCGCGGTTCACCGCGTCCCTGCTGGAGGTCACCGAGCCGCCCAAGCCCCGTACGACCACCACCTTCACCGAGCCGGTGCGCGCGCAGGCCCCGCCCGCCGACGCGTATGTCATCGACCCCTCGGGCGGCGACGTCTTCGGCGAGGCCGCCGCCTTGCGCGAGCGCGGCCCGGCCACGCCCGTCGAACTGCCCGGTGGCGTGCCGGCCTGGGCCGTCACCGGGCACGACCTGGCGAAGAAGCTGCTGCTCGACCCGAGGGTCTCCAAGGACGCGAACAAGCACTGGCCCATGTGGCGCGACGGCGACATCCCGCCGGACTGGCCGCTGATCATGTGGGTCGCGATGCAGAACATGTTCACCGCCTACGGGGCCGACCACACCAGGCTGCGCAGCCTGGTGGCCAAGGCGTTCACCCCGCGCCGTATCGAAGCGATGCGGCCGCGCGTCGAGGAGATCACGGCCGGCCTGATCGCCGACCTGGCCACGGTGCCGCCGGGGCAGACGGTCGACCTGCGCGCACGGTTCGCGTTCCCGCTGCCGATCCAGGTCATCACCGGATTGTTCGGGGTGACCGCGCAGACGGGCGCGGACCTGCGGCGGCTGGTGGACGCGGTGTTCAGCCTCGACGCGGACCCGGCGGGCGTGCAGGCCGCCTCCGGCGAGCTGTACATGCTGCTCAAGGAACTCGCGGCCGCCAAACGGCGCGACCCCGGCGACGACCTGACCAGCGACCTGATCGCCGCGCAGGAGGCGGACGGCACACGACTGTCCGAGCGGGAACTGCTGGACACCCTGTTGCTGACCATCTCCGCCGGCTTCGAGACGACGGTCAACCTGCTCGACCACGCCGTCCACGCGCTGGCCACGCACCCGTCTCAGCTCGCCCTGGTCCGGTCCGGGACCAGCACGTGGGAGGACGTGGTGGACGAGACCCTGCGCTGGCAGGCGCCGGTGCCGAACCTGCCGCTGCGGTACGCCGTGGAGGACATCTCCGCGGACGGCGTGCGGATCCGCAAGGGCGAGGCGATCCTGCTGTCCTACGGCGCGGCCGGCCGCGACCCGGCGCAGCACGGGGCCGACGCGGAGGACTTCTCCGTCACCCGGTCGTCGCGGGGCGACCACCTCACCTTCGGGCACGGCGTGCACTACTGCCTCGGCAGCCCCCTGGCGAAGCTGGAGGCGACGACGGCGCTGTCCGCGCTGTTCTCCCGGTTCCCCCGGCTGCGGCTGGCCGTCCCGTCGTCCGAACTCGAGCCGCTGGGTTCCTTCTTCACCAACGGGCACAAGACTCTGCCGGTCATCCTGGAGGAGAGCTGATGGCCCATTTCGCCTTCGTGAGCGCGCCCGCGTCCGGGCATGTGAACCCGACCCTGCCGCTGGTCGAAGAGCTGGTCCGGCGCGGTCACCGGGTCAGCTACGCCACGGGACCGGCCACCATGGACGCCGCCGTCGCCGCCGGGGCGTCGCCGGTGACCCTGCCCTCGCAGCTGCCGCCCGACATGGCGGCGCGGGGCGAGTTCACGGCGGAACAGCTCGCCGTGACGATGGAGTACTACCTCGACGACGCGCGTGCCTCCTTCCCCGTCCTGGCCGAGCACTTCTCGGCCGACCCGCCGGACGCGGTGTGCTACGACTCGGTGACCTTCACCGGGAGGATGCTGGCGAACCTGCTCGAGGTGCCGGAGATCTCCCTGGTGCCGACCTTCGCGGAGAACGAGTCCTTCTCGGCGGCGCAGGTGTACTTACCGGCCGACTTCGACCACACCAACCCCCGGCTGGTGGCCGCGATTCAGGACATGGGGAAGTTCGCGCAGGGCCACACCTTCCTCGAGGACCCGAACCTGATGTTCGGCTACGTGGCCCCGACGAGCCTGGTGTTCATCCCCCGGGAGTTCCAGATCTCGGGGGACACCTTCGACGAGCGCTTCCACTTCGTCGGGCCGTCGCCGAGCAGCCGGCAGACCGCTGAGGAGTGGAGCCCCCGGTCGCAGGCCCCGGTGCTGCTGATATCGCTGGGAACCGTCTTCAACGACCGGCCCGAGTTCTACCGGACCTGCATCGCGGCGTTCGGGGACAGCGACTGGCAGGTCGTCATGGCGGTGGGCGGCCTGGACCAGGAGTCGCTGGGCCCGATCCCGGCGAACGTCGAAGTGCACGCGCACGTGCCGCAGGTGGCGGTGCTGCGACACACCGAGGTGTTCCTGAGCCACGCCGGGATGAACTCGGCGATGGAGTCCCTCTACCACGGGGTGCCCTTCGTGGCGGTGCCGCAGATCCCGGAACAGCGGGCGATCGCCCGGCGGGCGGAGGAGCTGCAGGTCGGCAGGACGCTCGCCGAGCCGACCGTGCAGGGCCTCCGCGACGCCGTCCAGGACGTCCGGTCCTGCCGCCCCTGGGCGGCGGCCCTGAGCCGGACCGTGCGCGGGGCGGGCGGCGCGTCAAAGGGGGCGGACGTCCTGGAGAAGCTGCTGACGCGGTAGCGGCCGGACTCCACCGGGCAGTCCGCACCCGCCCCCCGCCCGGTGGAGCCCGTTCCCGCGCACGGTCTCGTCCGGCGTGCTCGGGCTGGGCGCCGAGCCGGACACCGAGGATGCCACCGCGCCGGTCGTGCTGGTCACGGGCGCGAACCGGGGATCGGCCATGAGACGGCGCGCCGGCTCGCCGAACTCGGCTGCCGCTACGCCGCGGGCGGCAGGTCGTCCCAGGCGTGTGTGGATTCGTGCGGGAGACGTGCCTTCAAGGGGGTTCGATGGCAGCATGGGTCGAAGTAGCAAGCCGTCAACTCCGCAGGGGGAAAAGATGATTGGGTTGCGCACCGCCGTCCGCCTCGCCGCCGTGACCGCCGTCGCCGCAGGCTGTCTGGGCCTCGGCACGGGGGTGGCGTCGGCCGACGCCACCTACCCCGCCAACGTCCCCGGCTGTGCCGGAGGCATGATCGATCAGTACTACAACGGGCACGACTGGGTGCAGGGCTACGTGATCTCCACCATGGGCAACTACTGCACGGTAGTCCTCCACCAGTCGAACGGCCGCTGGTCCAGCGCCTACAGCAACGTCCGGGGCGACGAGCACTACACCCTCCAGCTCCAGGACTCCGGAATCACCTCGTACGTCGTCGTGTGCAACACCGACCTCGGTCGGTGCGCCACCAGCGCTTCGTACTGACGGACACCGTCGTTCGGTGCTGCCGTCGCCGGCGATGCCGGATGACGGCAGCACCGACAGGAGAGGCTGCCGGCGACGGGCGCCAGTTGCCCGATAACTCGATCTTTTCGAGGGATAGTTGTACCGCGTGGCTGGTCCGAGTGAGCCACGGGCAGTGGCGCGGCCTGGCCACCCGCTACGACACGACCGCCACCAGCCGCCTCGCCGGACTCCACATCGCCGCCATCCTCATCCGGTCCGCGAGATGACCCAAAGGAAACTGCCTAGGCGGGGGCGCGGTGGGCGTCGAGCCAACGGCGCCCGGCCGCGCCCGTGGCGCGCCAGTCGGCCCAGCGG
This sequence comes from Kitasatospora sp. NPDC086791, assembly GCF_040685975.1. Taxonomy (NCBI): domain Bacteria; kingdom Bacillati; phylum Actinomycetota; class Actinomycetes; order Kitasatosporales; family Streptomycetaceae; genus Kitasatospora; species Kitasatospora sp. NPDC086791. Next base: position 8,104 of record NZ_JBFBOC010000055.1, read on the forward strand.
CCCCCCGACACGGCCGCCGGCAGGTCGAGGACCTCACCGACCCGTTCCGTGCCCGCCGCCACGGCCGCGGGTTCCTCGCGATCCACCGCCTTCACACAGGCGCGTGATCGCCTGTCGGCATCGCGTCATCCTGTTCGTGTAGCGATCGTCACAAAAGGTGCGTCAAGGCCGCAGGTCTTGCGGTGTGGTGGCCTTTCGGGCGGAGGATCTTCGGTTTCCATGCGAAGGGTTCCCTGTGGACCGAAGCTCTGCCTTCTGTAAAAGATGCAACATTCTTCACGCGACCGTCTTGAAATGATCACTTTCGGCCCTCGGGGCGATCACACATCCGAGTTGTTCGCTCACGCCTGGTAGGAATGATTTCGAGCGGGCCGAGCGCCACCAGATCGTCCTGACCAGCGCCGACGAGGCGTCAGGCAGTCGACGTCGCCGACCGGTCCGCGAAAACGGGGGAACTGAAAAGGTCTTCACATTTTTCATCTGGGGGGCACCACCATGTCCGAAAACACCACCACCACCGAAGTCACCCGCCGGCGGATGCTGCAAGGCGCCGTGGCCGCGACGGTCGTCGCCGCGGGCACGGTCGCCCTGGGCCTCACCGGCCCCTCCGTGACGCCCGCCAGCGGCGCCGACACGGAGGGCGGCGACAGCTTCGACGAGGTCTTCCGCGGCCGCCGCATCCAGGGCATGCCGATGTCCGGCGAGGGCCACCACGCGATGAGCGGCTACATGGTGCTGATCGACGGCCGCGAACTGCACATGATGCGCAACGCTGACGGCACCTGGATCAGCGTCATCAACCACTACCAGACCTTCACCACGCCGCGTGCGCTGGTCCGGGCCGCCGTCAACTCCCTGGACGGCGCCGACCTGGCCCCGCTCGCCGCCTGATTCCGGACCGCACTCCGGCCTCCGCACAGACCACCCTCAAAGGAACAATCATGGCAGTCCGCAAGAGCCAGGCGACCCTGACGGCCGCCGAGAAGCGCGCCTTCGTCAACGCGGTCCTGGAACTCAAGCGCCGCGGTGCCTACGACGCGTTCGTCAGCACGCACAACGACTTCATCATGAGCGACACCGACACCACCGAGCGCACCGGCCACCGCTCGCCGTCCTTCCTGCCCTGGCACCGCAGCTTCCTGCTGCGCTTCGAGCGGGCACTGCAGGCGATCGACGCCACCGTCACGCTCCCGTACTGGGACTGGACCACCGACCGCGCCCCGGACTCCTCGCTCTGGGGCCCGGACTTCCTGGGCGGTGACGGCGCCGGCACCGACGGCCGGGTGACCACCGGCCCGTTCGCGCAGAGCTCCGGCAACTGGACCCTCACCGTCAGGCCCGACACCCGCAACTACCTGATCCGCCGACTGGGCCAGAGCGGACAGGGCCTGCCGACCAAGGCCGACGTGGACGCCGTGCTGGCGATCCCCACCTATGACGCCGCGCCGTTCAACAGCTCAAGCGCCGGTTTCCGCAACAACCTGGAGGGCTGGGTCGGCGTCAACGTGCACAACCGGGTGCACGTCTGGGTCGGCGGCACCATGAGCACCGGGATGTCGCCCAACGACCCGGTGTTCTGGATGCACCACTGCATGATCGACCGCCTCTGGGCCGCCTGGCAGAGCCGCCACGCGGGCCAGAGCTACCAGCCGGTCCGCCGCACCAGGAACGTGGTCGCCCTGAACGACACCATGAAGCCGTGGAACGACGTCACCCCGGCCGACCTGATGGACCACACCACGTTCTACACGTACGACAACGCGTACTGATCCCGCCGGTGCGGGCCGGGGACCGGAGCAGTGGCCGCTGCTCCGGTCCCCGGCGCCGCGCGACCGGACGATCGGTTGTTCGGTCGTCGGGTTGTTCAGTCGTCGGCGCCGGTGGCGGAGGAGCTTTCCGGGCCCTGCCAGCCGGCCGTCGAGTGCCAGAGGACGGAGACGCCGAGGACCCGCTCGACCAGGTCGGGGATCCACGGCTCGTCGGGAGGCGAGGCGAGGACGACGTGGAGCCGCTGGGGAGTCCCGCCCGCCACCTGCCCGATCTCCCGGACCCGCACGGCACCGGCCCGCACGGCGTGGTACGAGGTGTGGCCGGCCGGAAGGACCTCGTAGACGATCGGGCCCCGCTCCCCGGGCCGGACGACATCGATGATCGGTGAGTCCTGCGGCGTGTGGCCCGCCGTGAAGAGGGCGGCCATGAGCCGGTGGCGCACCGCCTCGTGCCGGAGGCAGGTCCGGTCGGACTCGGCCGCGGCCGTGAGGTCGGCGGTCAGGACGGCGGCCGGCACGGCCCCGGCGGACGCCGTGGAGGACGCCTCGCCGGTGAGCCTCGCCAGGGCGGTGACCGCCCGGTCCCGCCAGCCGCTGCTTTCCATGACCTCGGCGAGCCGCTCCAGCTCGGCCGCGTCCGCCGACCGCATGGCCTCCGGAAGGCCGCGGGAGAGGTCCCGCAGGACCGTCAGGTCGGCGGAGGACGGGGATCCCAGGAGCTGCCAGACGGGGAGCCAGTCGGCCTGGTCGCGACGCAGGCAGCAACCGACCAGGCCGTCGAGCCCCGCGAGGCCGGTCTCCGGCAGGTCGGCCGGGACGCCGTCACCGAGGGCGGCCAGGACTGCCAGGGCGGCCCGGTACCGCCCGGCCGAGCGCTCGGAGATCGGGTGGCGCCCGAAGTCGTTCGCCGACACGACGTACACGCCGGAGCGGCGTCGCAGGACCCAGACGTCCAGTTCCTGCCCGGCCTCGGGCACCTGGTCATGGGGCCGCAGCTTCAGGATGTACCGCCGCTGCCGGTCCTCCGGCACCGGGGTGACCCTCCAGTGGACCTGGTCACCGTGGGCGAGGGCGCGTACCCGCAGTTCGGTACCGGGGGTCAGTTCGTCCGCCTCCTCCAGACCGGCGGCCGCCAGGGTCTCCGCGTCCAGCGGGGTGGGCCTGCGGACGAAGAGCACCGAACTGCCGTCCGGCGAGAGGCTCCAGGTGCGGGAGGAGCCGAGGACGAGGTGATTGCCCCGCGTCCGGGTCTCGATGTGGCCGCCGGACAGATCCGCCGCGAGCGCCTTGCGGAGCCGGCCGAGGAAGACCGGGTCCGACTGGTCCGACCGGTCCGAGGTGAGGTCGGCGTACGCGGTTCGCGTCTCGGCGCTCACCTGGATCTCCTCGACCGTCAGGGCGCGCACCGCCGCCGCGTCCTGGAGAGCGGGGCCGTGGTCGGCGGCAGCGAGCCCGGAGGGCCTGTACCGGGACGGGACCCCGGCGAAGTACTGCGCCGGGCTCCGTTCGCCGTGCACGCTCCGGTAGCCGGTCAGGGCCGTCCCGTCGTGGCTCAGGACGAACCGGTAGCCGTTGAGGTCGACGAGTCGGTAGCCGTCCGCCTGCTGCGCCTGGCGCCCGTCGGTCAGGAACGTGGCGATCACGCCGCGGATCTCGGCCTCGGCCTCCTGGTCACTGCCGCCGTGCGCGGTCACGAAGGCCCGGACGGCGGCCCTGGTCACCCGGAGACTGCCGAGGAAGGCGTCCGACGCGTCCAGCCCGGCCCCGAGGTCGGCGTCGGCGGGGACCCTGGGCAGGTAGCGGTGCGCCGGCCGGTCCGGCGCGGTGCTCGTCCGGAAGCCGCCGCAGGAAGCGTCACGGCACCAGCCGTCGGCATGCTCCGTGGGCAGCTCGCAGCGGTCGCCGTTCAGGTGGAAGCGGGAGCAGACGCGGCCGCCCGCCGCGTCGCCCGAGGGCTCCGGGGCGGGGTCGTCCGGGCTGGCCGAGGGGGACGATTCGGCCGAGGGGGACGGGTCGGCGGCGGGGGACGGTCCGGCCGGGGGGGACGGGTCGGCGGCCGGCAGCATGACCGCGGGCAGGGGCGAGGCGTGCAGCACCGTCAGCGTCTGGGTGCTCCGGGTCAGGGCCACGTACAGCTGACGCGGGCCCTCGGCACCGCGGGCGGTGATGGTCGCGGGCTCCAGGACGAGGACGTGGTCGAACTCCATGCCCTTGGCCTCGCCGGCGGTCAGGACGGTCACCGCCTCCCGGACCTCGTCGGTCATCGTCTCCGCGGAGTCGACCAGGAGCTGGACCTGCTGGAGCCAGTCCGAATCGTCGGGGACGACCAGGGCGATCGAGCGCTGGGTGTGGCCGTCCGATCCGGCCAGCCGTGCCGCGTGCCCGACCGCTTCGGCGAGGAGCTGCCACGGCGTCGTCTCCACGATCCGCACGGGCTCCCCGTCCGCTTCCTTCACCGCGGCCGGGAAGGGAACGGACGGGGCCACGGCCCGGGCGAGCGGGGCGACGAACTCCATGATCTGCGCCGGCACCCGGTAGCTGGTGGTGAGCTCTTCGAGGTGCCAGCCGCCCCCGTCGCCCGCCAGGATCCGGCCGATCCGCTCCCAACTCGGGTAGCCGTGCGGTCCGGTGGCCTGCGCGAGGTCGCCGAGCACCGTCATCGACCCCTTCGGGTTGCGCCGCCGCAGGGACCGGGCCTGCATGGGAGTCAGGTCCTGGGCCTCGTCCACGACGATGTGCGGGTAACGCTGCGGTGTCTCGCCCGAGATGAGGGTCCGCAGCTCTTCGAGGCACACCAGGTCGTCCAGGGTCCAGGGCTCGTCCTCGGCGCGTTCGGCGGCCGGGCGCGACAGTTGCGCCTGCTCGGCCGTGTCGAACACCCCGGCAGCGCACTCGGCCAGCCTGCTCGGCGAGTTGAGCAGGCTCCGCAGGGCCTCCTCCGGGCTGAGCGGAGGCCAGGCGCGTTCGACGAGCGTGGCGACCTGGCGGTGGCGCTCGATGCTCTGCCGGACGGCCCGGTCGCGAGCGCGCTGCGGGAAGCCCTGCCGCAGCGCGGCCAGCAGGAGGTCGACCAGCACGTCGCGGAAGCGGTCCCGGCGGGCCCGGTAGTGGCCCGGCCCGCTGCGGGCGGCCTCGAAGACGCGGCGGACCTCGGACGCCGGAATCCTCAGCGGCGCGCTGCCCAGGACGACGGTGAACATCGGCTCGCCGTGCTCGTCCGCGGCGGGGGTGACGGCGGCATCGACGGCGGCGGGCCGGCAGTTGCCCTCGACCCGGCGCCGCAGCACCTCCGCCATGCGTTCGTCCGACTTGATCCGCCGCACCGACGGGGCGTCCTCGGCTCGCACGGTCCCCTCCCAGAGGAGGGAGAGCTCGACGGCGGTGACGTTGCGCGTGCCCAGGGTGGGGAGGACCCGGCCGACGTACTCCAGGAACCTCCGGTGCGGGCCGACCACCAGGATGTCCTGAGCCTGGAAGCGCTTGTTGTCGACGAGCCAGGTGACCCGGTGGAGGCCGACGGCCGACTTCCCGGTGCCGGGACCGCCCTGGACGACCAGGACGTCCGTGGACGGGCCGGCCACCAGCGCCATCTGGTCGGGCTGGATGGTTTCGACGATGTCGCGCATGCGGCTTCGGCGGGCGCGGTCGAGGTCCCGGAGCAGCAGGGGGTCCACGGCCGGCTGCTGTGCCCCGGCGGCGGGGCCGAAGACGTCACCGGGCGACGGCACGCCCGCTCCCGCGCCGGGGGCGGCGGGGACCGGCGGGGCTATCTCGTCGCGGTAGTCCCGGACCGTCCGCCGGTCGCAGTCCAGACGCCGCCGCAGCCGGACCTCTCCCGGGGCGTCCGGCGTGGCCAGGCGCCACGCGGTGGCGAGTTCGTTCGTCCAGGAGATGACGACGGCGTCACGGGTCTCGGCGTCGTGCACCGTCCGCCGCCCGATGTAGAAGACCTCCGGCTCATCCGTCTCGTCCGACCGGGTGTCCACCCGCATCGTGACGAGGTTCTCGCCTTCCAGACGGAACGCCTCCGCCCTGGCCGAGGACTCCACCCGGGCCGCGATGCCGTCCTTCCCGCTGGCCGCCGCCCGGGCCGACGCGTCGCCGGACAGTTCGGCGAGCTTGGCTTCGTAACAGACGTATGCGCGGTCGACCGCCCGCTGTTCGATGGCGATGACGGCCGACCTCGACGACGTGCTCATGTGCTTCCCCTCCTGCGGGGGCCGCACCGCGCGGCCACCCGCCTGCAGCCGTCACCTGCCTACCAGAGCGTGCACGCACGTCGGGTGCGGAAAGCCGGATTCGTTGCGGAAGCGAAGGGTTTCCGCGGTCCCGCGCCTCGGAGCGGTCCGGGCGGACGACGCGGCCCGGCCCGGGAGGGACGACGTGACTCGGCCCGGGACGGACGACGCGACTCGGCCGGGGTGCGGGACCCGGCCCGGGTGATCAGCGGGCCAGACCGGCCAGCACGGTGTCCAAGGTGACCCGCACGGCGAGTTCCTGCTGCTCCGGCGTCAGGACCGCCAGCGGCCCGTCGATGATCAGGGTGGCCAGGCCGTGCATGGTGGACCAGGCCGGGAACTCGGCGCCCTCACGGCGCTCGGGTGCGACCACGCCGGTGGCCACGAGCTCGTCGAGCAGCTCGCCGAGGATGTGGAACGAGCGGTACTCGTAGATGTCCGTGCCGCCCGCGGTGCCGCCCGCGCTGCCGGGCGGGCTCACAGCGGCGGCGGCGCGGGCCCGGGTCCGCGCCGGGTCGCTGTTGCTGAACGCCGTTCGGAACAGGCCGGGTTCGTCCACGGCGAAGCGCACGTAGGCACGGGCGATCACCCGGGTCCGCCGCAGGATGTCGGCCCGGGGGTCGGGCAGCACCGGCAGCGAGCGGAGCGCCTGCTCCATGGCCCCCGCGAGCTGTTCCTGGGCCCGTGCGCGCACGGCGACGAGCAGATCCTCGTGCGAGGCGAAGTGGCGGTAGGCGGCGGTCGGTGACACGCCGGCCCGGCGCGCCGCCTCGCGGAGGACCACGGCGGTGGGGCCGCCCTGGCGGGCCAGCGCGGTCGCCTCGGTGGCCAGCGTGTTGGCGAGGTCTCCGTGGTGGTAACGGCTGCGGCGGGTCGGCGGCTCGGTCGCGCCGGGTGTGGCGGCAGGGGTACTGGACACGTCATCCATTCTGCCGGAGCACGCCCGCCGATGTTGACGCTGTGCACATTTGGCTCTATGTTAACGCCGTGCACATTGGTGGGGGGCGATCGTGAGGTCCCCGGAACCCCCGGCGGGCCGGGCACATCGCCAGTTCGGAGCAGGAGAACGGGCTTCATCCCCAGCCTGCTCGGCGCACTCCCTTTTTTCAGCCACCGGTGATCGATCCGGCGCACGCACGCGCCGAGCCCGGCCCCCGTCGGCGCAGCCCCACACCGGCCCCCACACGAACCCCACACCGAGGAGCACGTCGCGTGCCGCACCACCGACCGATCGCCCTGTCCGGCGCCGAACGGCCCGGCCAGGTCTCGCCGACCGAACAGGTCGCCCTGTACTTCGAGGGCGACGCCGGCGACAGCCGCCGGATCGGGCACGCGCAACTGTGTGACGAGGTCGACCGGGCCGCCGGCGCCCTGCGGGCGCTGGGCGTCGGCCGGGACGACCGGGTCGCGCTCCACCTGCCGATGATCCCGGAGCTGGTGGTCGCGCTGCTGGCCTGCGACCAGGTCGGAGCGCTGCCCACGACGCTCGCCGGGCGCCCCGGCACGGGGCCGGAACCGGCGGACGAGCCGCTGGGCGGCGACCGGGGCACACAAGCCGAGCTCGTGATCACCGCTGACGGCGGCTACCGCCAGGGCTGGCCGGTCGCCTGGAAGCCCGCCGTCGACCGGGCGCTGGACGGCCGGCGGTCGGCGCCGCCCGTTCTGGTGGTACGCCGCACCGGGCGGCCGGTCACCTGGACGCCCGGCCGTGACCACTGGTGGCACGACGTCACCCGGTACCGGCCGGTCCGCCCGCGGGGCAGGCGCCCGGTCGAGGGCGGCCCCGGGCAGTTCGGGCTGCGCACGGGCGGCGACGTGCTCTGGTGCACGGCGGACAGCGACTGGCTGGTGGAGAACCCCGCCGCCGTGCGCGAGCCGCTGGCCGCCGGCGCGACCCAGCTGATCTGGGAGGGCGAGCCACGCGGTGACGCGCCGGAGTCGCTGTGGCGGCTGGTCGAGAAGTACGGCGTCACCGTCTGGCACGCCGACCCGGGGGCGTTGACCGAGCTGCTGCGCGGTACGCCCGCACCCGTCGACGGTTACGACCTGAGCAGCCTGCGGCAGGTCGCCGGGCTCGGGGCCGGGCTCGGCCCGGGCGCCCCGGGCGGCGGCTGGTTCTGGCGCCGGGAGCGGCTCGGCGCCGGCCGGAGCACCGCCTGGGAGCTGTGCGACCGCGCCCGGTCGCGGTTCGAGGCTCCGTCGAGGCCTGAGGTTCCGGCGCAGCGGCGCGCCCGGTTGTCCGCGGTCCGCTGACCGGAGCGGCCCGGCGGCGCGCTGACCAGGCCGGACGGCGCGCGCCGATCGGCGGCCGGGCACCGCGCCGAACGACCTCGCGACGGGCCGCGGACGACAACGCACGACAACGCACGAGGAGTACAGAGTGAGCAACGAGAGCCTGGCCAACCTGCTCAAGGAGGAGCGACGCTTCGCCCCGCCGGCAGAGCTCGCCGCCGCCGCCAACGTCACCGCGGCCGCC
>NZ_JBFBOC010000056.1:0-13516 GCF_040685975.1 Kitasatospora sp. NPDC086791
CCCGGCGTCGATCGCCTCCCGGGTGACGGCGTCGGCCGGGGTCGAGGCGGTGACCTCGCCCTCCCGGTCGTCGGTGACCGTGGTCTGGCCGAGCCTTTCTTATTCTGGCGCAAAGCGCCGGAATAGGGCTGTCAATTCTCTTTGGATTGCGAAGCAATCGCGGGCGAGAATGGAGCGAAGCGGAATTCTCGTTGCCTTGACGGAATGCGCCGATAAGGAATTCTGGGCCCGCTCAGAATTCGGAAGGAATTTCGCCGGAATTCCACCCTGGCCGATTTTCTGGAAATTCGGCGGAATTCGGCAATTCCTTTTCTCGGCAGTCGCCGAATTTTGGTCACTCTCCGTCACCATTTCGGGGGTGCTAGCACAATGGTGCTACACCCCCGTTTCCTAGAGAGAGCCGAAATCGAGGGTGGCAGGGGTGGCAGGGGTGGCAGGTTTTGCATTTCCGCAGGTCAGACCCCCTAAAAACCTGCCACCCTTGGGGTGGCAGGTCCCGGGTGGCAGGGTGGCAGGGGTGGCAGGTTTTCGGAGGGTGGCAGGAGGCTGTCAGGACGTTTCCGCAGGTCACAGCGTTTTGGGTCCTGCCACCCCCTGCCACCCCTGCCACCCTGCCACCCTCCTGCCACCCCGGGTGGCAGCTCTCCGGGGCCCCGGGTGGCAGCCTGCCACCCTCACGCAGAGTGAGATTCGGGGTCGGTCGGCGGGTTCCCCCGTCACCGCCAGTCGGTGCCACCCGCTACGGTCTGCGCATGACTGATGCCCCCGTGTACATCCTGATCCGCCCCGACGGTCGCGCCGAGTGGGGCGACCGCATCGCCGTCGCCGAGAAGGCCATGGGCCCCCATGGCATCGGCCGAGGGTGGCTCACCGACGCGTCGCTGGGACTGCGGATCACCATGTCCGACTGCGCGCTGCTCTTGCGGGAGGAGTACGCGCCGAACCCGTACGCCGCCGCAGTGCTGGCCCACGTCGCTGGGTTCCCGGCCGAGCAGGCCCCGGAGACGCGGGGGCCGGTGGCGCTGTGGGGCTACGACCCACGCAACGACTGGGACAGCACCCGCCCGTTCACCGAGAAGGAGCGGGCCGTCATCACCGAGGCCCTGGCCGTCGCCGGGTGCACGACGGACTGAGGCCGGCCTTCGGGTGGAACGCAGAAGGGCCCGCCACCGGCCGGTGGCGGGCCCTTCGTGCTGCTCTGGTCAGTCGTGCACGCTCTCGTCGTAGCGCATGTCGAACACGGAGCGCTTCACGTCGAGCTGGTCGTCCACGTTGCGGCTCCAGCGCTCGCAGACTAGGTGCACGGCGACTTCCAGGGCGTCCGGGCCGCCCTTGTCCATGGCGTCCACGAAGCGCTTCACGGCGCCCGCGTGGAGCGTCGCGGAGATCACGCCGTTCCACAGGGTGGAGCTGATCTGCCAGTCCCCTTCCATCTCCACGTCCAGCGAGGACGGGTACTCCCGCTCCTCCTCTTCCTCCTCCTCTTCGGCGGCCTCTCCGCCTTCTCCGCCCTCGCCTCCGCCTTCTCCGCCCCCGGCCGGACCTGCGGCGGGTTCTTCCCCGCCGGGCTCACCAGGGGCCCCGGCGGGCGGCGCGGGGGGCTGGGCCGGAGGGGCGGGGGGAGCGGGCGGAGCCTCCGCCGGAGCCTCCTCCCCGGCCTCCTCCGCCTCCTTCTTCCGGCCCCGGCCGAAGAGCCGACCGAAAAGGCCGGCCTTCTTGGGGGCCGCCGCCCCGGCCTCCGGCGCCGGGGTCTCCGGGGCGGTCTCCGCCACCGGTTCCGGAGCCTCCGGGGCGGCCGGGGTCGGCTCGGCCGGGGGAGTCGGCTCGGGCTGCTCGCCCTTGTCCTTGCGCCCGAAGGGCCACCAGCGTGCCATCAGCGCTCACCGCCCTTGAGGTACTCCACCAGCGCGTCCCGGGCGTTCAGGCCGGGCTCGTCCTCGCTGCCGTCCATGAGCGGCAGCAGCTCGGCCATCGGCGCCGAGCCCTCCGGCTTCCACCCGCCGTGGGTGCGCCCGAGCGGCATCGAGGTCGGGCGGGCGGCCAGCGCGTCCGGCTCGTCCGAGGGGTACGTCACCGCGTCCACGTACACGGTCAGCGGGAACATCTGGTCCTCCTCCGCGTACTTGCGCACGTTGTAGAACGTGCTGGCCAGAGCGGCGTCCATGAGCGCCCAGGCCCAGTCCGGGCGCCAGTAGATGTCCTTGGCGTAGATCTCGCCGGTGACGACGTCGCGCTTCGGCTTCTTCCGCTCCAGGTAGCCCCGGAACGACTTGTAGACCGAGCCGTTCGCGCCGAGCGCCCACTCAGCACCGGGCCGCCCCGCCTCCATCTCGGCGAGGATGAACACCCGCCCCTTCGACAGCCGCTCGTAGGCGCCGTACAGGGCCCGCTTCTTGACCGGCCAGTAGTACGCCTCCAGGACGTCCGGCACCCAGTCCGGGTACGTGTCCCAGACGACCTTGAGCGCGGGTGTGGAGCGCACCCAGAACCCGCCGTCGTCGTCCGGCTCGAACCGGAAGTCGGGCAGGCCGGGGATGCCGGTCCCGGGCGGGTTGGAGACCCGCCACAGGCCGGGGGTGTCCCGGGGGATCTCGGGCAGGTCGCCGTCGCGCTCGGCGAGGTAGTGCTCAGGCTCGCCGATGCCGAGCGGGGTGTTCCCCCAGGCCGCCAACCAGGCCGCGCTCTTGTCGTACTGGTGCAGCCACTTCGCGTCGCGCTCGGCCGCGCTCGGGTCGCGGTCCCACTGGAGCTTGAGCACGGACGGCAGGTTTATCCCGAGCGGCTTCACCTCGCCGCGCCGGACGGCCTGGCTGGTGACGTCGTCGCGGTAGAGGCCGCCCGCGTAGTCCTCGCCGGTCTTGTTCGGGCTCAGGTAGTACGGGATGACCTTGGGCTTCCCGGCCTTCCCGTGCAGCGTGGACAGCAGGTAGACCATCAGCGCGTCCAGCAGCACCGCGGCTTCGGTCGGGCCGGAGAACCCGTGCCTCGTCCCGTGCCGGGACCGCTTGTCCATGCGGTCCTCGTACTCCGGGATCGCCAGGTTCAGCCGGCGCCCGTCTGCGGTCTCCAGCGTCATCCACGGGACCAGGCCGCCCTGGACGACGCGGAGCACCGGTCCGTCCCCGGCCGGGGTGGCCCAGGGGTGGACCACGGGGGCGGTCCGGCCGCCGGGCTTGCGCCGGTCGTAGGCGGGCAGGCCGAGCGCCCGCACGGCGCTCGCGTGCAGGTAGAGCGTCTTGAGGCCGTAGGCGTCCATGAGCGGGACGACCTGGTCCACCGACTCCGGCAGCTCCATCGGCACCGGTACGGAGTTGGGCAGGTGGAGCCCGTCGTCGCCGAGCACGCCGAGCGCGGCGGCGTCGGCGGTCCGACCGCCGGCCTTCTCCAGGGTGTCCCAGCGCGCGTCCACCACGGCCCGCTCCGGGGCCGGGAACACGATGCGCGGGGGCAGCTCGGGCCGGGGCGGGACCACGGCGGCCACCGGATCGGCCGGCGCCTGGACCGGCAGGACCGGAGCGGCGAACGCGGTCGGGGCCGGGACGGCCGGGAGTGCGGTGGCGCCCTGCGCGGCGGCCAGCTCGGCGCGGGCGATCGGCGAGTCCTCCGCCGGGGGCTCCACGGGCGGGAGCACGGTGGCTTCGGCGGCCTCGTTGTACAGGGCCCGCGCCTTGTCCACGTTGAGGATGTAGACCATGCCCGGGACCTGCTTGCGCAGGTGCTCGCCGGGCGGCTTCGACGTGAACTTCGTGGCGCCCTGGGTGGAGCGCAGGATGCCGAGCTTGCGCATCTCGGTCAGCCCCGGCGTGGTCGTGTCGATCCCGGCCTGCTTGGCCAGCATGTCCAGCGTGGTCTTGAGGACGTGGATCTCCAGGCCCTGCTTCCCGTCGTACCAGTAGCCCAGCAGGGTCCGGATCGGCAGCTCGTCGTCACCGCCGGCCTTCGGGCCGAGCTGGCGGTAGTCCGGCCAGCACAGCGGCTCGGTGCCGATGAGACCGGCCAGCTTCTCCCAGAGCACCGCCCCGGGCGGCTGGTTGTTCTCCACGGCCGCGTCCACGATGCGCGGCAGCTCGGCGCGGGCGTCCTCGAAGGCGCGCTCGCCGAGCTCGGGGATGCCCAGCACCACGCCGAGCAGGTGGGCACCGACGCACCACGCGGCCACCGTCCGGGCCAGCGTCAGCGCCACGCCGCCCTCCGCGCCGCTCAGGCGCTGGGTGACCTGGAGGTGCAGCGCGCGCCACTCGGCGATCTTCTCGCCGGTGAACTGGCCGGTGGCGTTCGCCCAGTGCAGCGGCCAGCCGTGGAACTGGGTCGCCAGCTCGGCGGCCTGCTGCGCGTCGGCCCCGGAGGCGAAGAACGGGGCGTGCACCTCGATGACCCGGGACGCCCAGGACTCGGGCTGGCCGGGGTGAAACAGCGACTCGTTCGACGACGTGGACAGCACGGACTTCCACGCGCCGACCTGGAACCGCACCGCGCCCTCGACGCTGATGCGGTCGCGCCGGCCGCCGCCGATGATGCGCGAGACCAGGGCCCGGAGCTGAGCCAAGGTCAGGCCGCCGGAGGACACCTCCTCGCGGATCATCGGCAAGTACCGGACCAGCAGCAGCAGTTCGGGCAGCGCGTTCGCCGTGCTGGACAGCTCCTTGAACAGCATCCCCGCGTCGCTCGGGTCGCCCAGCAGGCACGCCTGAACGATCTGGACGAGGGACTTGCCCTGCTGCGGGCTGCCCAGGTGGTTCAGCACGTGCGCGTGCACTCCGGGCAGGGAGGAGACCAGCGGCCCGGCCATCACGGCGCCGATCACCAGCGTGGTGCGCTCGGAGGCCATGGCGGAGCGGATCACCGTGTCCCAGGCCGCCCGCGCCCCCTTCTCGTCGGGGTCGCCGAGCCGCAGGTACCCGTACTCCTGCGCGTCGGGGTCCGGCAGCACGAGCGTGCCGTTCTCGGTCTTCACCGCGATGCCCGCCAGCTCGGGCGCGGTCTTCACCTCCTCGGACATGACCTGGGCGAATGCCTGGCGCTGGTCCGGGCCGACTGGCCGGGGCTCGCCGATCTTGTCGGCATAGCTGCCGTCGTGGATCTCGGAGGTGGTGGCGATCCGGCGCTTGCCCTCCTTGCTCTCCAGCAAGAACCCGATCCGGGTGTGGGAGCGGTCGGACATGCGATAGGTGACCCGGCCACGGACCGGCGGCACGTCGCCGACCGGCAGCAGCTCGGCGCCGGCCTTCGCCTGGTGGAGGATCTGGCGGGTGGCGGGGTCGAAGAACCAGCCGCTCTTCATGCCCGCGATGGGGAGGAGTCCGGCGGTCGAAACGCCAGGCCGGATGCTGGTCACGGTGCCCTGCTTGGGCACGGTGGGGGACGTCGGGGTGGGCAAGAACAAGCCTTCCCGCCGGTGCCGTGGTGTGTCGGGGACACCAGTCCCCTACACTCGACACCGACTAGTGAGCACCCGCCTTTCCGGATTTCGACCCCTCACCTGGTTTCGACGCCAGAGAGGGTCCGGGGGCGGGTGAGTCATTTCTGGGGTTAAGCGCGGTTCGTGGGGGTGAGGTTACTCCCCGCCACGGAACCGGAGCCCGGCGTCGTCGCCGGACGGTCGGGGGACGACGGACAGGCGGACCTGGCCGTCCTCAAGAACTCCCAGCTCAACGGCGTGGAACGTCCCATCTGGGGTGCCGAGCGCATCGACTGACAGCGCGTCGGCGGGCATGTCGTAGCTGCCACCCAGATGCATCAGCAGGCCGATCAGCATGGCGTGCGACATGTCGGCGGGCTCGGGCAGACGGCCGCTCACTTCGCCCCCGCCTTCTTGGCCGGCGCCTTCGCCCTGACCTCGATGCCCGCGTCGCGCATCCAGGCGGTCAGGGTGTTGGGGCTGATGCCCGCGAGCTTGCTGACGCGGGAGCGCATGGCCCCGGCCTGGACGGCTTCGATCACCGACTCCCGGACCCGCTCCAACATCCAGTACTCGGCTTGTTCGCGCTCTCGGGCGCGCGTGGCGACGGCCCGCAGCGCTGCGGCCTGTGCCTCTTCCGGAATCTCAACCATGGCGCAAGCGTACACGACACTCCCTCGCGAGATGAGGACTTGTTCTCGCGGATAATTCATGCCATGGTTGAGCCCTCCCCAAACGGGAGCGGCCCCGAGCCGGTGTCTCACCACCTGCTCAGGGCCTTGACCACCCACCTGCTACAGACAGGAGGGCGATCCGTCATGGATCGTACCGAGCCCACGTCCAACCTGCTCACGCCGCCCTCCGAGGCGCGCATCCCCGTCCACGTGATCCTCACGGGTCGCCAGCAGGGCCTGGACGGCAGTCTCCTCACCGGCCCGGCCGGGACGCTGGACCGGGTGCTCCAGGTCCGGCCCGGCACCAAGCGGTCCACGGTGTACGCCTGGGCGGTCGGGGAGTTCAAGAAGATGACGGGCCAGGACGGCCTGGTCGTCACCGAGTTCTTCTCCGTCGAGCGGGACGACCTCTTCGGGGGTGCCCGATGAGCTACGCCGGCGGAACCCCGAGCCCGCAGCCGCAGCCGACCCCGGCCCCCGAGCCGACCCCCGCCCCGGCCCCCGAGCCGGTCGTCCTGGAGCGCGGTTCCGGCTACAGCGTCATCTGGCCCCAGGGGGGTGCCCAGTGACCGCCCCCGCGCCCCTGGCCCCGGAGGCCGCCGCCCGCCTCGACTCCCTGTTCCGCCTCTACAACGCCCGGCTGGTGGCCTTCGCCGGGACGCGGACCCGGGACCACGCCACCGCTGAGGACGTCGTCTCCGAAGCCTGGCTGCGGGCCGCCGCCTCGCTCCACCAGCTCCGCGCCGACGACTCCCGGGCCTACGGCTGGCTGCGGGCGATCGTCGTCCGGGCCGCCGTGGATCACTACCGCCCGCGCCGCGCCGACGAGGCGCCGGCCGACTGGTCCGACGCCGTCACCGCGCGGGCCCTGCCGACCGCCGCCCCGGCCGACGAGAGCGAGGGCATGGTCCTGTCCCTGCTCACCGCCGCGCAGGCCGTGGTGATCCGGCTCAAGGCCCAGGGGCTGAGCGACGGGCGGATCGCCCGGCGGCTCGGCCGCTCGGAGACCGCGATCTGGAAGCGCAAGCAGGCCGCCCGCCGCACGCTCCTCGCGCTGGCCGGGTGATCGGGATGCGTCGCGCCCTGAACTGGCTCCTCGCCCTGGTCTCGGTCGGGCTCGGCTTCGCGGCCGGCGGCGTCCTCGCCGACGTCGCCCACGGCCTGTGGTCCCTGCCCCGCCCCGCCGTCTCCCTGCCGGTCGGCGTCCTGTCCGGCTGGCTCATCTACTCCGCCCTGTACCGACTGATCTTCGGAGGTGCGGAGTGATGTCCGCCTCGATCCGCCAGCGCACCCGCCGGGCCTGGCTCGCCGCTCCGGCCCTCGTCTCCACCGCCCTCTCGGCCGTCCTCACGGTGGCCGTGGTGGCCCTGTGGCTCGGCAGCGTGATGCCGGTCTTCCTGGCCGTCGTCATCGGCCTGGCCTTCGACGCCGCGTGGCTGTCCGCCCAGGCGTACGAGCGGCGCCTGAGCGCGCAGGGCGATCACGACGTCCGAGTCACCCTGGTGGGCTGGGCCTTCGGCCTGGTGGCCACCGGCATGTTGGTGACCCACGCGCTCACCGCCGAATCCGGCACGGCGGCCTGGCTGGCCGTCTCCTGGCTCCCGATCGGAGCCAAGGCCTTGTGGTGGCTCCACTCCTTGTGGGAGCGGACCGAGATCAGCCCCCGGGCCCGCGCCGAGATCGCCCAGGTGCTCCAGGACTCCCGCGACAACGCCGCGATCGCCCGCGCCTCGCTCAACGCCCGCACCGGCGTGGAGGTCGTCCGGATGACCGCGCTCTCGGAGGCCGGCGCCCGGGTGGCCAAGGCCCAGGCCAAGTCCGCCGCCCGCCTCTCCAACGCCTGGTCCGGCCTGGACACCACCGGCCAGGAGCACGGCCGCGCCCTGGAGGAGGTGGCCGCCCCGGCCGCCCCGCTGTGGGAGCTGCCGATGTGGACGCCGGTCGCGGCCCTGCGCCCGGCCCCCGCCGGGGACGGGGCGGAGGTCCGCCCGGAGGCCGCCCCGCAGCAGGTCAGCACCCTCGCCCAGACCGCCGATCTCCGCCCGGAGGACCAGCGGGTCCCCGAGCAGGGCAAGGCGCCGTCGATCGCCTCGCTCGCCCGCCTCGCCGTGGCGGAGGGGGTCACCGACCCAAAAGCGGCGGTCCCGTGGGTCACCGCTCGGGCCGGACGGCCGGTGAGCGAGGCGACGGTCAAGCGGGAGATCCGCAACGCGAAGTCCAGCACCAGCAGCGCCAAGCCCTCCGTGGGCTTCGGCTTCACCGGGGGGAACTGACCATGGCCGAGCCCAAGCACTACACCACCGGCGAGATCCTCGGGTCCGCCTGGATCATCGCCAAGGCCGCCGTCACGGCCGCCCGGGGCGGCGACCCCGCGAAGTACGACCGCCAGGTCGACGCGCTCCAGGCCAAGGCCTGCGCCCGCGAGGCCGCCGAGCAGGAGGCCCGCGAGAAGGCCGAGCAGGAGAAGCGCCAGGCGGAGGCGAAGGCCAAGGCCGAGCGCCGCGCGAACAGCTGGTTCTGACCCACCGCCACGACCACCCGGGGCGGGCCCCGCCGGGCCCGCCCCGCACCCCGAGGAGACCTGATGACCGCCCTGTTCGCCGCCGCCTTCGCCCTGCTCTACGTCGCGCACCACCTGAGCGACTACCCGTTCCAGACCGACCACCAGGCCCAGCACAAGGCCGGCCACGGCCCGATCGGCTGGCGGGCCCTGGCCGCGCACGCCGGCACCCACGTGGTGACGTCCCTCGTCCTGCTGATGCTCGGCGAGTGGGTGCTCGGCTTCCACCTGAGCCCGGCCGCGGCTGTCCTCGCGCCGCTCTGGCTGGGCGTCAGCCACGCGGCGATCGACCGGCGGTGGCCCGTCGCCCGCTGGATGGTCTGGGCCCGCCAGGAAGGCTTCGCCGCCCACGGCGGGGCCGCCCATGTAGACCAGAGCGCGCACCTGGCGCTCGGCGTGCTCCCGGCCGCGCTGCTGATCGCCGGACTGTCCTGACCGACCCGCCACCGGGGCGGGCCCACCCGGGCCCGCCCCGCGACCACGAGAGGAACCCCATGGACGACGTCACCCGAGAGGGCGTCCAGGCGTACTACCGGCTCCAGCAGGCGCTGCTGTCCGTTGCCAAGGACCCGGCCGCGCTGGCCGCGCCGGACACCGAGCAGCGGCTGAGCGCGGCGGCCTGGGAGGCCAACGCCGCGATGGAGAAGGCCGGCCTTCTCGGCGCCGACCCGGCCTACGTGCTCGGCCTGGTCCGCCAGCTCTACCCGCACTTCGACACCGAGGAGAAGATCTGATGCCCGAGTTCCGTGCCGGGGACCGCGTGGAGGTCCTGGAGTGCGTCACCGACCCATGGGCGGTCGGCAAGGTCGGCAAGGTCCTGGACGACCTGCGGGACGACCAGATGATCCCGAGCGAGCTGACCGGCGGGAAGTGGACCGTCAAGCTGGACGGCTTCTTCGGCGGATCGGCCCTCTGCTACTCCTACGAGATCCGGAAGGTGGCCTGACCATGGCCTACTACCCCGCCTTCAACGCGCCGTCCGCCAACGAGGCGTACGAGCACGCGCCGGACCTGGCGACGGAGGCCGCCATGGCCGACGAGTTCGCCGAGTTCCACGAGACGCAGATGGACGACCAGGACCGGGCCGAGATCGAGCAGGACCAGGACGTCCGGGACATGTACCGGGAGTGCCTGCTGCGGATCGCCGCCGTCGCGGACCGGCGCTGGTGGCAGAGCCGGTCCGAGGCCGATCTGACCGCCGCCGCGCGGGCGGCCGGCGCCTTGCAGAACTTCGACCAGGCGCACCCCGAGCAGTCGGCCGGACCGTTCGGACCGGACTCGGTGGAGTGGGACGCGACCGGGGGCGGACGGGCGTACGTGCGCCAGGAGTACCTGGCCTGGCTGATCCCGCAGATCACCGAACGCAACTCGGCGGACTGAAACAGGCGTGCCATCTGTCGCAGGCGGCGCGCACACTGACAGATCACCTGCTGATCTCTGATCAACGAGGGGACGCCGGGCGGGTCGTGACCCCGCCCGGCAGCAGGCTCCCCAAGCACCTGGAGAGGAGAGCACCACATGGCCATCCTGGCAGCGGCCCACGACGTTCACAGCGCCGTATCCGGCCTCGCTCAGGCAACTCCCTCGCCCGGCCCTACCGCGCCCGCCAACGGGGCGGACAACGGCGTGGGCAAGGCGGTCGCGGACACCGTGGGCACCGTCCTGCACTGGCTCGGCGAGAAGTCCGGCCTGGGCGTGCTCGGCGTCGTCGTGGTGATCGGCGGCCTGTGCTGGGCGTTCACCCAGATGCCCAAGCCGAGCGCCAGCGAGAAGGCGAAGGCCAAGGAGCGGGACGAGGCGATCGGCAAGGCGTTCGGCGCCCTCGCCCGGTTCGTCTGGCGGATCGTCTCCGGCCGGCCGCTGTCCGCCAGCGCCGACGCCCGGAAGAAGGAGGGCGGCGCCACCTTCTTCGAGCCCGTCCCGCGCCCCGTCGCCGAGCGCCAGGCCATGGCCGCCATGGCCTCCGTGGCGATCGCCGGGCCGACCCCGGCCCCGTTCGACCTGGACGCCAAGCTGGCCGGTTTCCAGGACTACCTGGAGACCCTGGCGGGAAAGGTGCCCGCCCTCCTCCTCACGCTGGCCGACTGGGCCGCCCTGGGCGCCGTCTGGGCCGCCGTGGGCGCCCGCTGGCTGGGCCGGGCCCTGCGCGGCCTGTGGGTCCTCCCCCGGGCCCTGTGGCGCTCCGCAGCGACCTACCCGCGCTGGGCCCACTCCTGGGTGCTCGTCCTGCGCCTGGCCACGCTCGGCGGCGTGCTGCTCTACAGCGCGTACCCCGGCGGCGTGCAGCTCGGCGCCGGCGCCGTCGCCCTGGTCGCGGTCGGCCTGGCCGCCACCGGCCCGGACGGGCTCGGCTACTGGTCCCCGCCGCCGCCCACCGACGAGGAGGTGTACGGCCCGGCCCTGTGGCTGGCCGTGAAGGCGGCCCTGCGCCTGGACGACGAGGAGCCCCGGGAGAAGTGGCTGACCGTCCCGGACACGTTCGAGGAGAACGGCCGCCCGGTCCGCCTGGAGCTGCCGCCCGAGTTCGTCGGCACCGACCGCGAGCGCGACGGCCTGGACGAGGTCGTGAACAGCAAGCTGCCGGGCGAGTGGGCGAGCACCTGGCGCCTGATGGGCGGAGGCCACCACGCGCTCTGGACGCTCCAGCCCGCGCCCGTCATCCGGGACCTGGTGGGCGACGAAGCGCGCTTCGGCCCGTCGCTGTGGGCCGCGCTCCAGCACACCCTGCGCCTGCCGGAGAAGGACCAGCTCTGGGACTGGCTGACCATCCCGGCCTCCGTGGCCGACCGCGCCGCCGAGATTCGCCTGGAGCTTCCGCCGGCCTTCGTCGGGCACGACGCCGAGCGCTCCGGCCTCGACACGCTGGTGAACTCCCGGGTGCCCGGGGACTGGGTGAGCCGCTGGCACCTCATGGAGGGCCCGCACTACGCGGTGTGGACCCACCGGCCTCCGCCGAAGCCGACCCCGGAGCCGCCGGACGCGGTGGACATCAACGACCCGCGCATCCTCGCCGCGCTCGCCAAGCTCGGTCCGGACGAATTCGTCTTCGGCCTGGACGAGCACCATGAGGCGCTGGTGCGGAAACTGTCCGGCGAGACCCCGCACCTGGCTCTGTCTGTCGGAACCGGCGGCGGCAAGTCCGCGAAACTGCAATGGCTGGCCGTGCAGATGCTGATGAAGCGCGGAACCGTCCTTGGTATCGACCCGAAAATGCTCAGCCTCGCGCCCCTGCGGGGAATTCCCGGCGTCCACCTCTACGCGGACCCGCAAAACGCCGTAGACATGCGCCGATTGATCGAGTGGCTGGCGGAGGTGACCGAAGCGCGATTCTTCGAGAAGGAGCAGGGAATCCGCTCGGACTTCGACCCGATCTACCTGATTCTGGAAGAGTCCAACGAACTCGTCATCCTCCTGAAGGACGCATGGGATAGCACCCGCATCAAAAAGGGTGAGGACAAGGAATCCGCCGCTGACCCTATCTGGAAGAAGGACGTCGGAAAGATTCTCCGGCTCGGCCGTGACGCCAACGTCCACATCATCGCCGTATTCCAGGACTTCAAGGACAACGAATTCGGCGGCGCGAGCCTCACTCCGCTTTTCCGCCTCAAGGCACTCGGGAACTACGAAGAGAACCAGTGGAAGCGAATTTTCGGCCGCGTCCCCATGCCGCCGAGCGTGAACAAGGCCGGACGCATGGCCATCGTGCACGAGGGAAATGCGGTCCGCTATCAGGTCCCGTTCACCCTCGACGCCCTCGCTCCGCAGGACGGCGGGAAGACCGTCCAGGAAGCCTCGGAGGCCATCTACCACCAGCTCTACCTGGACCTGCGCGAGCGGTACGGCTACGAGCCGGACGGCCTCTACAGCGAGCCGCCGGCCAACTCGCCCAGGGGCATCCCGCGCCTGCTCCAGGGCCGGGTGTCACTGCCTGCGGCCGGAACCGCGGAAACCCCGGTTTCGGGCCTTCCTGCGGGCATCGTGCCTGGTCAGCGCGTGACACTGAGCAAGGGTGACGGCCTCTATGACACCTCCGGTGACGGGGGTGGTGACGCCCTCCGTGACGCTCTGGGTGCCATCCTGGAGCGCCACGACGGCCAGGCCGCCGGGCAGGCAGAGCAGGCGCCGGCCGAGCCCGCAGAGGAGCTGCTGAGCCTCGCCGAGATCTCCCGGCGCCTGGAGGCGCAGGGCATCATGAAGCCCGCCAACACCATGACCGCCAATAAGCGACGCCGAAAGGACTTCCCCGCCGGTCAGACCGACGAAAAGGGAAAGCAGAAATACACCTTCTCGGAAATCTACGCCTATTATGAGGGGCTTGGTGAATTCCCCTCGGCCACCGTTCCGGCCGAATAGCGGGCGCATTCCGGCGAAAAGCCCCCTCATTTCGAGGGGGCTTTTTCGTGCCCCGGCCGGGGTCCGCACAGCGAATCCGGCAGGGGTTTTCT
Source organism: Kitasatospora sp. NPDC086791 (assembly GCF_040685975.1). Taxonomy (NCBI): domain Bacteria; kingdom Bacillati; phylum Actinomycetota; class Actinomycetes; order Kitasatosporales; family Streptomycetaceae; genus Kitasatospora; species Kitasatospora sp. NPDC086791. The sequence continues at coordinate 13,078 of NZ_JBFBOC010000056.1, forward strand.
GACGGCCCCGAAGTGATACACGCTGCTACCCGAATTTTGCGTCACATCGTCAACGGGCCCTCCCGGGCCCCATTTCCTGTGGGGTCGAAAACGCGGGACAATGCGGGGACAATTGGCCTTGAATTCGCCTGAAAAGGGCCGTGGATTCAGCCTTGAATTCCTCGTGAATTCGGTTCGAGTTCGGCAAAGAATAGGGCAGGAAAAGCCGTGAATTTGGCTCGGAGCGCGAAGCGCGGAGAATTGTTGAAACAGCCTGGAAAGGGCCGAGGAATGCGTCACGAACGGCGGGAGAATTGCGCGAAGCGGAATTCCGAATTTGGCAATGAGGCGCTTTGCGCCGAATTCCAGAATGGCTCGGCCCTTTCCAGGCTGTTTCAACAATTCTCCGCGCTTCGCGCTCCGAGCCAAATTCACGGCTTTTCCTGCCCTATTCTTTGCC
>NZ_JBFBOC010000057.1:0-11264 GCF_040685975.1 Kitasatospora sp. NPDC086791
GTGTGTTCGTGTTTTTCTGTTGTGTGCTCTCCACACCCCCCCCAACCGGCCGCCGCCCGCCGGTCTGACCGGCGGGCCGCTGCCGTTTCGGGGCCGTGGAGCTAATCGGCCACGATCTCGAGAAAGTAGTCATAGGTGGTCAGGTCGAACGTGATCCCGGATCTCCGGCTGATAGTTTCGGCCTGCTCCTGTGCAATCGGGTGGACGTCGGAGAACTCCCGGAGCGAGCTTCCGAAAAGTTCAGCCAGGAACTCTCCTCCCAGATCTGAGACATCGGCCTCCGAATCAGGGAAATCGGCATCTTTTTCCTGTACACCGAGATGATGTAACTCATGGCTCTACCTGTCGCATCTTGTCCGCCGGCTTGGCTCCACGCGGCTGAAACGATGGCCGACACGGAGGAAGAGGTCTTCGAGTTCGTCGTCCCAGATCGCGGCTGCGGGCTCATTGATCACGACGTGAGGCTGCCCCGCAGCTGCCACTACCAACGCCGCCTGCACACGATCGAGGGGCGGTCCGACGAAGACCACCCCTGACCGGGTATCAGCCCACTACAATCACCCCGCGCAGCCTCTGAGCAGGAAAAGCGTCGAAGTTCTGCTGGACTAGGTCGAGGCCACGAGGCTGGAGCCGGCGTCTGCGTGTCACTTTCGTGATGCCTTCGCCTCTCCGGCACTCCCCAATACTGCCGAAACGGCCATGGCCCCACCACGTGTGGTGAGGCCATGGCCCAACATCTTTATCAGGCTTCCAGCGATCCAGACTTGAACCTGTCCTGTTGGGACCGATCCGGCAGCCAGGATGGCAGGTCAGGGCTGCGGAAGTGCCCTCAGATAGCGTCCCCGGATCTGGGCCTTGCGATACGGTCCGCAACCGTCACAGTCGTACTGTGGTTCATCGAAGTCGACCCAGTACAGCAGCTCGTCCCTGAGAGCGAAGGGACTAGGGAGGACAGGTTCGGCATCCCAGAATTCGTCAATCGTGCCCTCGAACTCACGTTGCCATGGGCCGTCCCATTCTGTGTCTCGGAGTACAACCACGCGAGTCCCGGGGGCTAGCCGTCCGGAAGAGGGACCTTGACCCGATGAGGGGTCCGTGTTCATCCAATAGCCTCTGTTCTCGTTGCGATACCGTCGTACCAGCCCTCACTCACTGCGGTCCTTGAACTTGTAGTCGGCTGCTTGGCGCGTCCGCTTGTTGTACACGTAGTGGATCTCGATATCGTCGATGATCTGCTCCATCTTGACCCAGCCGTCCTTGGCAGGCCATTCCGGATCGCGCATCGTGATCGGAAGTTCCCTGCCGTACTCGGGATACTCCTTGACGAGGTCCATGGCGCGCTGTTCGGGGCGTCCTCCTGCGGAGGTACGGCCGGTGGACTTCTGGGCTTCGCTTAGCGCAGTCCGGAGCCCCTGATCGAATCGCTGGAGGCCATCGACGGCGATGTAGACGCCGCCGACCACGACCACCCCACCCATGACAATGGCAGGCGCGCCCGCGACGCAACCGACTCCGCTCACGCAGGCCACGGCTCCGCCGCCCGCCTCAGCTGCACCCCCGGTAGCGGCTACGGCGCCGAGAAGTGTTTCACCTGCTCCGATCCAGATGTCGGGAGTGGTGACGACCGAGACGGTGTAGGCGGCAGCCGTGTGAAAGCTGTCGTCCAGCCAATCCGGCAGCCATCCGTCGTCGGCGTTCTGATCCTCTTGGGCGTTCTTCTTGCGCCACTCTTCGACTATCTGCTGCCATCGCGCATCCTGGGCCTGCTGCTTGGCGACGACCGCCGAGTATGCGGCCTGGGCCGCGATGCCTGCCGCCACAGCGTCTTTGCCCGCTGCAATGGCCACAGCCTTGGCCTCGCCAGCTGCGGTCCACGCTTCCGTGGCCGATGTCCGGGCTGTGGCCGCAGCATTCTGTGCCCTTGTACTGGATTCGACCGCGCGTACGGCTGCGTTGTTGGCATCTGCGGCTGCTGTGCGTGCGGTTGCTGCGGACTGGGCGGCCCGAGCGGCTGAGGCGTCGGCGCTGTTCGCCGAGTCGGCGGCCTGCTTGGCGTAGCCGGCCGCTGCGTCGGCGGAGGCTTTGGCCTGCTTGGCGTAGCTGTCCGCTTCCGAGGCGGCCTGCCTGGCAGTGGCCGCTACCTGGCCCGCGAGCGCGGCGTCCTGTTGGGCGAGCGAGGCCACCTGCTGGGCACCGGCGATGAGGTTCTGGACCTGCGCGACGTGGGTGTCGGTGAGGTCGTCCCTGCGCTGCGCCCGGTACTGGCCGATCTCGATGAACGCCCTCAGGCCGGTTGCCGGTGCCTCAAGTGCTGCGTTCGCGGCGAGCTTCACCTCCGCGCCGCCGGTGTCGGCGAGTTGGGTGGCACGGACGCGGTCGTCGGCCTCCTGGGCGGTGTACTGGGTGGTGGTGAGGAACGTGACCAGGGCTTCGACGGAACCGGCGTTGAGGGCGGCGTTAGCAGCGGTCTTGACGCCTGGCCCGCCCCTCTCGCCGATCTTGGCGATCTGCACGCGGTAGTCAGGGGCGCAGACCCGGTACCGGCCCGTCTGGAGGAAAGCATGGATCTGTGCGGCATCACCGTTGAGGGTTATCAGTGCTGCGTCATGCAGGGCTGTGAGCTTGGTGTCGTCGACAAGGTGCTGCAGATGAACGCGCTCGTCCTGGCGGTCTGCCTCCTGCCATCCGGTGCGGGCGTAGTCGACCATGGCCTGGTCGTCCGCGCGCAGTGCGGCCTGTGCGGCGGCCCGGCTCCAGGAGCCGCTGGTCTTCATGGCGGCGACGGCCATCTTGCGGCCGTCGGCGATCACCAGGGCCCGGTCGGTCTGCGGCTGGGAGGCTTCGGCGGCGACGCGCACTGCTTCCGCGTCGAGCTTCTTGAGGTCTTCGGCCGTCCGGGTGGCTGAGGCCTTGCGTAGGTCGTCTGCGGCCCGAAGGTCGCGGGCCTGTTCGACGGCGGCGGCGGAGCGGGCGTTGACCTCTTCCTGTTCGCTCCTGCGCGCGAGGGCCTGGATGTTCTTGGCCTGGTCGACGGCGGCCGTCGCGGTGTCGGCGGCCTGTTTCGCCGCTGCCGCGCTCGCGGTTGACTGCTGTGCCGCGGTCGAGGCGTCGCCTGCGTGGTCGGCGGCGTTCTTGGCGGCGGCTGCCGCGTTGGTGGCGTGGGCTGCGGCCGAGTAGGCGGCGTTGCGGGCCTCGTGGGCCGCGGTGGCTGCCTCGGCGGCGAGTGCGGACGCGGCGTTGCTCGCCCGTTTGGCTTCCCGGGCGTTGCGCCGGGCGGAGTCGGCGGCCTGGCGGGCCTCGGCTGAGGCGGCTCCGGCCTGGTCAGCCAGGGTGCTGGCCTGTTCGGCGGAGCCCGCGGCGGCCTCGGTGTTGCCGATCGAGGCGACGGCTGCCGCGGCTGCGGCCCCCGCGGATGCGGCGGCGTTGGCGGCCTGGTCGGCGGCGTCGCCGACCTCGCAGGCCATCCGGGCCGCCGCGCCTGCGTCCTCGGCGGCCTTGCGTGCGGCCGGGGCTAGCGCGGCGCTTGTGGCGGCGCCGGCGGCTGCGTTCTGGGCGCGGGTGGCGGCCTGGGCCGCGCCGTTGGCGGCGCTGGCGGCCGCGGTGGCGGCGTTGGCCGCGATGCGGGCGGCGCTGTTGGCGGCCCGGGCGGCGGAGATGGCGGCCTTGGCGGCGTCGGCCGCCCGCCGGGTGGCCTCGGCCGCGCGGTTGGCCGCGTTGGCGGCCCGGGCAGAGTCGTTCTGGGCTGCGGCGGCTTCCGAGGCAGCGGTGGCGGCGGCTTCCTTGGCGAGACGGGCGGCGCTGACGGCGCGCTCGGAGGCTTCCTTGGCGGCTTCGGTGGCCTGCTTGGCCTCGGCCCCGGCGGTCTTGGCCTGGGCGGCGAGCTGTTCGATGCTGGCGTGTTCCTGGTCCCGGGCCCGGGCGATGTGCTGGCCGACGGCGAGGAATTCGCGGATGTCGTCGATGGAGCCGTTGAGTGCGAGCGTCGCTGCCTGCTGGGTGGCGGGTCCGCCGCTTGCTTCGAGCTGGGAGACCCGGACCCGGTCGTCCGCGTCCTGCTGGACGTACTGGTCCTGGGTCAGGAAGCGGCGCAGGTCGTCGATCGTGCCGTTCAGCGCGGCGTTGCCGGCGTTCTGGACGCCCCTGCCGCCGGTTTCGACGAGTTGGGCTGCGCGGACCCGTTGGTCCTGCTCGAGGGGTGCCTTCCAGCCGTCCTTCAGGAAGGCGTGGAGTTCCTGGGGGGTGCCGGCGAGTGCCTTCTCGGTGGCCTGCCGGACGCCGCGCCCGCTGATGGTGATGAGCTGCAGCGCGATCATCCGGTCGTCGACCGTCTCGGCGCTGGCCCGGTCGGTGGCGAGGAATGCGCGGACCTGGTCGTCGGTGCCGGTCAGCGCGGCTTCGGCGGAGGCCCGGATGGCGGGGCCGCCGGACTGCCAGAAGTCCAGGACCCGGGCCCGGTCGGTCGGTGCGGGGCTGCTGTCGGCCGCGGCGGGTGGCGCCGTGACGAGCGAAGTGATCAGTGCTGCTGGAACGAGGAACTGGCAGGCTGCCCGTATGGTCGGTAGGACCGTCCATGACGAACGTTTCTGCGGTGGTCGCATGGTCCTCTCCTGTGTCGTGTAACCGAATGGCGTGTCACAACCCGGCCCCAGCGCGCGTGGACGCACATGTACGCGTACGCCCACGCGTCCGCGTACGCGTTAGGAGTTCGCGCGCTCACACAGGGCGGGTGCGGGAGGCCGGCCGTGGCGGGCCGGCCCCCGGGAAGCGGTGCGTGCGCCCGCTCACCCGGTGGTGGTGGCGGTGATGGCCGTGACGCCGACGGCGCCCCCGGGGACCTCGGTCCACGGCGTCCACTTGCCGGCGTCGTAGTCGGCGTCGCGGCTGTAGACCCTGCTGTCCTCGTTGACGGCGAGGAGGTGGACGACGTTGCCCTCGGAGCTGCTGGAGATGGCGCTCAGGTGGTTGTCGCTGACCTTCTGCCACTGCGGGTCCCAGTAGCCGCGGTCGTAGTGGCCGTAGGTGGTGAACAGGTCGCCGAGGCCGCCGATGATCTGCAGGTCGACGGTGTAGCCGCGGGCGGCGGCGGTGATGCCGTTGACGCCGACGGCGCCGCCGGGGATCTCGCCCCATGGGGTCCAGGTGCCACTGGCTGGCTTGTCGCGGGTGTAGACCCTGCCGGTGGTGCCGACGGAGTACAGGTGGACCGTGTTGTCGGGGGTGGTGGCGCTGCTGAGGTACTTCGCGGTGTTGTCTCCGAGCTTCGTCCAGCCCGACCAGCCGCCGCCGGCGTAGTCGCCAGTGGCGTCCCACACCGTGTCGTCCGAACCGATGATCTGCAGGCTGACGGCGTTGCCGCGGGCGGTCGCGGTGATGCCCTTGACACCGGCGGCGCCGCCGGGGACCTCCGTCCACGGGGTCCACCCGCCGCCGACCCTGCCGTCCTTCGTGTAGACCCGGCCAGCCCCGACCACGAACACGTGCACGGTGTCACCGATCGAGACGCTGTCCACCGCGGTCAGCGCACTGCTGTCGATCGGCGACCACGTGCCGAGCCAGCTGTTCGCCTTGCGGTCGAGGGCGGTGTCCCACAGCCCGGTGTTGCCGCCGACGATCTGCGCGTGCAGGCCGGCCTTGACCTCGGCCGTGCGGTAGCTCAGGTCCTTGATCCAGGGGCCGAGGTCGTCGACGCGGGTGGCGGTGGCGCCGGTGCGGGTCTCGGTCGAGGGGGTACCGAGGCAGCCGCCCTGCCAGGAGCGGGCGGTGAGGGCGGCGAGTTCCGTCTTGCCGCCGTTGTCGCGCACCAGCGGCGCTCCGGCGTCGCCCTGGCACAACGGGGTCTGCCCGGGGGCTGGCGCGGTGTCGACACTGGTGGGGCCGACGGCGCCGGTGGTGTGGGCGGTGGTGTGGAGCTTGCCGGGCACCCATTCGGTGGCGGTGCGGCCGTAGCCGGATACGCGCAGGCTCTCGCCGGCCGTGGGCGTCGTGGAGGAGAGTGCCAGCGGTGCCACGTTCCTGACCGGCGAGGCGAGGCGGGCCATGACGAGGTCGCGGTCATGGCGCGGTACCAGCTCGACGACGTCGACCTGGGCCCCGACGGCGGTGTTGGAGAGGTCAGTTCGACCGATGACGGCGGTGGTCCTGTCCTTCGGGGCACCGGTCGTGACGGTGGACAGATCGTCGGGGGTGTCGGTGAAGCAGGATGCGGCGGTGAGCACCCAGTACGGGTCGACCAGGGTTCCGGTGCAGGCGCGTTTGGTGTCGCCGACGGTGATCCTGGCGGTGAACGCGCTCGCGGGGTCAGTGGGCTGGGAGGCTGCGGGGGTGGATCCGGTGCCGGTGACCCGCAGTTCGAGGAGCGTGGCGGGGTCCCCGGACGGGGAGGCCTCGCCGAAGCCCTTGGCGGTGTTCCTCGGCACATCGATGGTCTGGGACTGGTCCTTGCCGGTGAGACTTGCTCTGACATCGCGCCCGAAGGTCTGGACCCGGTATGCGTCGGGGATGTTGACGGCCAGGTAGCCAGTGCCGGTGGGGGCGGCGAAGCAGAGCCAGTTGTCGTGGAGGGTGATGCTACGGGCCCACACCTTGATCTGACTGGGCCTCGCGCAGTCCGTCACGGTGATACCGCCGTCCCCTCGGACCACCGTTGCCCCGGTGTCCGCGAGGACTTGTCCGGCGTTGGGATACCCGAACGACTCCACAGCGGGGCGCGGGGAAGCGGCGGGCGGCTCTGCGGCCGCGGCGGTCGACGTCGGAACCAGGCTCCAAGCGGCCACGGTGGCCATAGCCGTCACCGCGACGACGGCGCCACTTGTGTGTGAGACGTTTCTCGTTGTTCCAAATTTGGGCGGCGCGAATCTCAATGGAAAATCCGTCCAGGAGGCGATCGACCGATAAAAGAGGAGCCAGCCGGAGAACCATCGGAGAACCAGGAGCGCAGCACGGGAAACGGCGCCTCAGTGATCCGTCCACGGAATCTGGCCGAGTGTCCGCAGGTACCCGTCGTTCCAGAGTGAACGAAGAACCGCCACTCCCGTCAGGACGGTCGTGGCCCGGTACCGGCGGCCGCTGACGTGAAGTGTGCCAGCGTACGATCCGGGCGAGTTGGCAATGCATCGGCCTCTTCTTCGGATTCCGTCTGTGGTGCGACTGTCCCGTCTCGCCCGGCCTGTCCCGGCGGAGGTACCGTCGCACCGACGCCACCGTCAGCCCCGGAGGCCGAGCAGCGCGGCCGTCTTGGTACGCCCGTCGCCTCCTGCTCGTCTGGGACACGGTGGCGCCGCTGGCAGGCCCTTGACGCCCTGACCGCGTGGGGCCACGACACCGCCGGCCTTGCCCGGCCCGGTGATGACGACCGGAACCCCTGACACCAGCTCTTCTTGGCCCCGCGGCGACGGAGACCCCGACACCCGTCCTTCTGAGACAGCCCCAGCGCACGAGAACCGCGTCCCGCCGTGCCTTTCGCGCTGTCCAGCCCCCGGGCCATCCCCGCACGGCCTGGTCGTCTCTGATGGCAATACCCGGGACCGGCACAAGACGTGGCGGCTGGAGGGAACGGCCGGGCTGGACGCGGCCGGCGCCGTGCTCGGGATGGTCCGCTCGGAGATGGGCTCCACGGCCCGGGGCGCGGGCCGCTCCGGTGCCCAGCACGCGATGGCGGTCAACGAGACGATCGCCGCGTTCGTCCTCGGCGGCAGCGCGCCCGGGGCCGCGGGCGGGGTGGGCACGGTGCGGTCCTGGTCGACCGAGACCGAGTTCCTGCTGCCGGGCGGCAAGCGCAAGGTGCGCCCGGACGGTGTGTGGCAGGCCCCGGAGATCGGGGTGCCGGTGCTGATGGTCGAGGTCGATCGCTCGACCATGACGCCGGCCGACGTCGCCGCGAAGTTCCCCCGGTACCGCGAGCTGTTCCGCACCAAGGTCCGCGACAACGACCCGGCCCTCGCCGACCGGGAGCCGGCCGACCGGACGGTGCACTGGTGGCGCCGCACCTGGCCCGGCCACACCCGGCCCGGGTACCCGCCCGTCGCCCTGGTCGTCACCGGCGCCGGACCCGTCGCGCTGGCCAACCGCCAGGAGGCTGTGGCGGACCTGTCCGCCGACTGCTGGCGCGGGCAGTGGTGGACAGTGCCCCAGGACGACAACGACGGCGACGGGTGGCGCGAGTACGACGACGCCGTGCCCATCGTCGCGACCACGCTGGAGCTGCTGGCCGAGCACGGCCCCTTCGGCCCCGTCTGGTGGCGCTACGGCCGCCCCGGCCGGCACTCCCTGCTCGACGCGCTGGAGAACCCGAACAACCGCGCCGCCTACAACCAGCGCCAGAAGGCCCGAGAGAAGAAGGCCCGCCAGGAGCACCGAGAGTGGATGCGCACCCTCGCCTGCGCCGACTGTGGCGACGTTCCCGAGGAGGAGAGCACCTGGCACTACGGCCCCGACGGCTGCCGCATGGAGTGGACCCGCCGCCCCGGCGGCCGCTGCTGGACCTGCCACGAGGACCGCGAGGAACGCCTGGAACGGGAGGCCGAAGAACAGCTGGAGACCGCCCGCACGGCCAACGCCGCGCTGCGCCCGTGCTGGACGTGCCGGGGCTCGATCGGGGGGAAGGAGGGCTCGGAGCTGGAGTTGCGGGAGAAGGCCCGGCCGGACCGGCTGGAGTGCCCCGAGTGCGTACAGGCCCGCGCCGCAAAGGACTTGGGCCCGCTGAAGCTGCCGGTCCCGACCAAGCGCGAGCTGGTGGCCGCGCTGGTCTCCACTCCAGACGATCCGTGGTGGGAGGAGCGGGTGCTGCACGCGAAGCTCTACCCGGCGAGGGGCCGTCGGGTGTGACCTGTTGGTTGTGGTGGGCCGTTTTTGGTCTCTCTCGCGGGGTTGTCTGGACCTTTGGTTGTGCCTGTTGAGGGTGTCGGGTGGGTGGTGTCGGGTGGCTGGTTTGGTGACTGTGTGTCGTGGCGGGTGGGGTCCGGGGGGTCGGGTCGGCCTGCTCGGGGGTGGGCCCGGTGTTGTGGGCTGTTTTCGGTGTTTTCGGGGGTGAATTCCGCCGGGTATTCCGCCCGGTTGTTTTGGCGGATTGGTTGCCGGTGGTGGTCTGAATTCGGGTCGGAATTGCGGTGGCGGGGGTTGGTGTTCGGTTTGGTGTGGGTCGGGTTCGGCGTCGTCCGGGCCTGCTGCGCCCCTGCTCGGCCGCCGCCGTCCCGGGTCCGCCGGCCAGGCCGCGCCCCGTCCGGGTGCCTGCTGCCGCCGTCCGGGGCCGTCCGGGCCACTGCACCCCTGCTCGGTGGCTGCCGTGCGGGCCGTCGGCCTTGGCGGCTCGCCGCCTGCCCGGCGCCCGGTCCGCCGTCCGGGCGCCGCAACCCGCTGCTGGGCCCGGTCGTCGTCTTGGTCGGCCGCCAGGCCGTCCCGCTGTGCCCGGCTCGGCCGCGCCGTCCCGCCGTCCTGGGGCCGCCGTCCGGGCCGTGCCCGCCGCTGCGCCCTTCGCTGGACGGCTGGGTGGCCGTCAGGCCGCCGTGGAGGCTGCTCTGGTGGCGGCTGGGGAGAGTAGTTGGTGGGTTGTCGCGCCTGCTGTCGCGTTGCCTGTCGCGGTGGGGTGGTGTCGTGTGGTGTGACGTGGGCGGATACTCGGTTTCCCCTGTGTGTGGTCTGGGCGCGACAGCACCCGCGACAGCCGCGGGGCGGGGCTGGTGTCCCGGAGGCCGGCGACCGCCAGGCGCTGGCCGTTCCGGGGGCGCTGTCCGGGGTGGCCGGGCGGTGGCGGGGCGGCGGGCCGCTGGTTGGGGCCGGCCTTCTCCTGGTGGTGGTGCTCGGTGGCTGGGTGGCGGGTGCAACGCGGGGGTGCAACACGGGGCTGTGTTGCGGGTCTGACCAGGCGTTATGTGGCCGGGAGGGGCCCGGGGCGGGCGTGTTGCACTTCGTGTTGCGCCGGGCTGCGCCGGTCCGCCGGCCTCGACTCCTTCCCGGTGCCCCCGGCCCGCGCTGCCTGGTGCCGCGCCCTGCTGCGCCCGTCCTGGTCGCCGTCCTGGTCGGCCGCCAGGCCGTCCTGCTGTGCCTGGCGGTGGGGGTGCTGTCTGGGGGTCTGGTGGTTTGGTCACTGGTGTTTGTGCTGGTGGGAGCGGGGGTCAGTGACCGAAGTGACCGGGTCGGGTGGTGACGTTCGGGGTGTGGTCGGCCTGTTGATGGGTTGCCAGGCCGCCGGGTGCGTCCGGGCCGCTGTCCGTCGCTGCTCCGGTCGCTGTCCGGTCGGCCGTCGGGCCGCCGCCGGGCTCGGTTCGGTCGGGCCCGGCACCGGGTGGTGTTCGATTTGGTGCCGTTGCCGGTGGAATTGTTCCGGGGGCGTCTCGCGGGATTTCCGGGAGGCTCAGAAACGGCGGGTGCCGTGTCGGCCGTGAGGGCCGTAGGCCCCTTTTCGGCGTGCCTGAATTCACTTTCCCGCCGCTGCGCCTCGGAACCCTTTCGATTTCTCCGTGAGAATGGCTTCGGGTTGCATTCATGGTCCACCTTTGAAATGTCGGAAGGTGATCCGGTGAGAGCCGTCGGTGTGAGGGTTCGTATTCGCGGTTCGTGCTCCCTCGCGGGCGGGTAGGATAGTGCTGTACGGCGTTCCGGGAAACGCTGCCGGATGCGGGTTCGGATTGTGCGGTTGAGGTTCCGTCAGGGGCCGGCGCGCAGGGGGTCCGTGAGGGCCCGCCAGGGGGCCGGAGGGCCACCCGTCCGGACCGGCGGCCGGGGGTTGCCCTCCGGGGCCGCAGGCCCCGCCCCGAGGGAGGCGGATGGGCCGTCAGCCCGGCAACCAGGCGGCAGGGCCGGTCACCGGATGGGCCGGGAGGGTGAGGTTGTGGCTGATACCCGAAGTTCGCGACACATCGTCAACGCCCGGCGCCGCAGGCCCGGGCCGGCACCCCGTCCGGTCGGAGGGATGGGCCGCTACCCGAATTCCGCGTCACATCGTCAACGCCCACCCCCCGGGCGCAGCCCGGAAAGCGCGGCCAGCAAACCTGCCCGTAGGGCCGTGAAAAGGCCAGCCCAAGAAATCTGGAAAGCCGACCGATTGACGGGCCGCAGGCCCGGGGCAATGCCCCGGGAATGGCGGAGCGCAGCGACGCCCGACGCCCGCCCCGACGGCGCGTGCCGCGCCAACGAATTCGCCACCGGCGAATTCCCCCCAGCCACCCACCGCCCGCCGAGGCGCAGACCCCGGCGGGGACGGCAGCCGGGCCGGGGCGGTGGGCGGCGACCATGCGGGCCAGCTGGGCGGGGCCCGGACGGGGGATCTC
>NZ_JBFBOC010000058.1:0-10879 GCF_040685975.1 Kitasatospora sp. NPDC086791
TCGGCACGCCCCTATCAAAGCGAACAACCACCCCGCAAGCACCGGTCGTACCGACCATTCACCCGAACGTGTCATGTGCGAAGGATGGGACTAGCGTGAGGGGATGCCCGCCCGCGCGTTGAGAGGACTTCTCGGTGTCGGAGACCGTTCTGCCCACCCCTGCACGGCTGAGCCCGGTGCGGGATGACCACGCCTGGCCCTTTCCACTCATCAGCGGGGCCCTGTCGCACGTGCGGCTGCGGGTGTGGCCGACGAAGGACGGCGGCCCGTTGGCGATCGCCACGGACCTGTTGCTCGGCGCCGGCCTGGTCAACGACGCCGAGGCCCTGTGCCGGGCCGTGATCCGCGAGTTCGGCCAGGACGCGGTCGTGGTGCGGCACTTCCCGGCCTGGTCGATGCTCGCCATCGACGGGGAAGACACGTTCCACAAGCTGACCCTCGACGAGAAGGGAACGGCGCACAGCCACACCTGCACCCGCGAAGTTCTGGATGCCCTCGGGCCGTCGGTCCTCGGCTTTCCCGGCGACACACCGCCCGCTGCCGTCGAGGTCGGCGCAGCGGTGGTGCCGCCGCAGAGCGTGCACGTGGCCCGGATACTGGCCGCGTTACTGCGGCTGACCGACACCCGGGTGATCGAGCGGCGCCCGGACGGCTATCCCACCCGCAAAGCGCCGGTCACCGAGGTGGACCTCCGCCCGCTCAGCCACGTAAAGCTCGGCGTCGCAGCGCTGCAAGGGATGTCGCACTTCTTGGGTGGGGCCGACGTGGACGAGTTCGAGACCGCGGCCGGGGCGAGGCGGGACAAGAAGCTCGCAAAGATCGTGGAAACGCTCCAGGAACAGGCGTGGGAGCTCGCGGTTCTCGGCGACGAGATGGCCGCAGAGCGCCGCGAGCGAGACTGAACAGCTGTGTGGCTGGCATGGGGAGCGCCCGGGGTCCGGGCGTGCCCCATATTGGTGAAGCTCCAGGACGGCCTGGCCACCTGATTCCACCGGCCCCGCGTGTTCCGAACCGAGCACTTCGCTAGGCCCGAATCTGGCTCGGCGGACCGGGCGGGTGTGACGGCGGTCCAGGATGGAAATTGACACCGCGCAGCCAACCCGGTCTCCGGTCAGGCTACGGACCGGGGCTAGAGGGCGGGCCCTCGGCGTCCGCGAATCCGCCCACCAACGGAGTGACCAGCACTAGCGTGATGGCATGACATCAGAGATCGACATCAAGGGTGCGGTACGTGCTTGGCTCCAGCAGGTCGGCACGATAACGCCCGAGTCCCGGCGGTCGTTCACCTGGGACAGGTTCGCCACGCAGCCCTCCTGGCGCGTAGTCCGTAAAGCGGTCACCAGCGCAGCGCCCGCCACCGCACGACCCGACCTCTACATGACGCGGAACCCGGACCGGGTCCACGACCGCGTCCTGCTCGACATCACCGGGCTCGCTGCGTTCGCACAGAGGACCGCCCCTGACGACCTCCGAACCCAGGACATCGTCGCCCGAGAGTTTGAACAGTTCTGCCTTGCTCCCGCTCCCGTCTCCGAGGACTGGGTCCTCCTGGATGCGAGTCTCCCTCAGGACACCCGAATCCCCATTGGGGACTACGTCCTGCAAACCTTCACCGAATCGGAGCTGCGGCAACTGCAGGCTCTGCCCAGCGTCGACGACCTGCCCTTCCACTCGTCCTTCCCGGCTGATGTCTTGGCGGGAGCCGCGTTCCTGCGCCGCCCCGATGCGGAGCGCGAACCTCTCAAAGGGGCGCGGCTCTCCCTGGCTATGCGGTCCCGGCCCGAACTGCTGCACTGGCAGCCCCTGCTGATCTTGATGCTGTGGTCCAGTGAGCTGACCAGGATGCAGGCCAGCTACGAGGTGGAACCAGGCCGACGAGTCAGCCTTGCCCATGGCACGCCAGGCATCGAGACACGCGCCGCCGCAACCGACGATGACGTGATGATCGAGTACGAGGTCCACGAAGAGGGCTTCTACGAGGTCGTCCCGGAGGACCAGGAGCGGTTCGCCGCGTTCTGCGCCTGGGCTGACAACCGGATACGCAAGGTGCAGACCAAGGGCGGGAAGCGGTCCCGCCGCCTGAACCGATCCGCTCAGCACCTCGTCCGGGCGATGCACCGGACCTATACAGGGGAGTACGTGCCCGAGGAGGAGATCGAGGAGGTCCTGCTCCACTACGTCATCGCCATCGAGGCCCTGATGGCTGACGAGAACGGCCTCGACCTCAGCAGGAAGGTGCAGATCCGGGCCGCGACCCTGTGGCGCACGGACAGGACCCGCCAGGTAGTAGCGGACACACTGAATAAGGCATATAAGGCGCGCTCCAAGTACGTCCACGGCGACGAGATCGGCGAGAAGGACAAAGAAAAAGTGGACCTGACGGTCCTGCGGCACGTGGCGTTCCAGAGCCTGCTGCGCTGGTTGATCATCGCCACGAGCGAGGACAACATCGTGGACGTCCCCACGGTCCTGGACGGCGCGACGCTGTCCGACGCGATCAGGCACAACAACGTGATCAAGCCGATCGACGCCTTCTACGCGTCGACACCGCCGGCCTGGAGGCCAACCGACACACCCGACGCGGAGACCGAGGAGGGGACCCTGAGCCTGACGGAACGCCGTCCTCGGCCGCGCCTCTCTTCAGGGTGGGGACCCTCCGCAACCGAGAGCTAGGGCGCGTATTCGGTCGTGATCAATCTGCGCGATTTACCTTCGCGGCGGGTCCAGTTCCGGTAGACCGTGGTGCGTGACGCGAGCGCAACTGACGGATGCAGAGTGGGCGTTGATCGAGCCGTACTTGCCGATCGGCGAGTACGGCCCGTACCCGGAGCGGCTGCGGCAGCAGTTCGAGGGCGTGATCTGGCGATTCCGGACGGGCGGGCAGTGGCGGGAGATGCCGAGGGAGTTCGGTGCCTGGTCGACCGTCTCCAACCGGTTCCGGCAGTGGAGGGACGCCGGCGTCTTCGAAGCCCTGCTGGAGGGGCTGATCGCGGAAGCGGCGAAGCGCGGTGAGGTCGACTTGTCCCTGGTCAGCGTGGACTCCACCACCGTGCGGGCTCACCATGACGCCGCCGGGACGCACCTCGACTCCGACACGATGGCCACCTTGGAGAAGGCCGCCGAGGAGGCGGAGAAGGCCCGACAAAAGGGGGAGGCCCGGAGGAACAAGACGGGCGAGACGCCTCAAGCGACCCGAAACGGGAAGAACGGCGACGCATCCGGCGTCGGCGCAAGCTCCGCCTGAAGGAAGCCCTGATCGGACGCTCCAGGGGTGGGCAGACCAGCAAGATCCATTGCGCCGGTGACCGGAAGTGCCGCCCGCTGGTGTTCATACTGACCGAGGGCCAGGCCGCGGACAGCCCGCAGTTCATCCCCGTGCTGAAGAAGGTACGGGTCCGGGTGCCGGTCGGCCGTCCCCGCACCCGGCCGGACGCGGTCGCCGGGGACAAGGCCTACTCGTCCCGTGGCAACCGCGCCCACCTGCGCGAGCGCCGCATCAAGGCGGTCATTCCGGAGAAGAAGGACCAGAGCGCCAACCGGAAGAAGAAAGGCAGCAAGGGCGGCAGGCCCGTCAGCTACGACGCCGAGCTCTACAAGGAGCGCAACACCGTCGAGCGCCTGATCAACAAGCTGAAGGCCTGGCGAGGCATCGCCACCCGGTATGACAAGACCCCGGAAAGCTACCTCGCAGGCCTCCACCTCCGCGGCGCGATGATCTGGATCAAGGACCTCACCCGGGCCCATTGATCACGACCAAATACGCGCCCTAGGCCCAATACCAGTGACTTAAGAGTCCTAGGTCTGTGGAAGTTTGGTCGGAGGGTTGATCGGGGCTGTCCTGTAGTGCGGTGCGATGGTGACTGCTTCGGCGGGGTCGCGGGTGGGCTGGGGCCAGAGTCGGTGTTCGCTGCGCTTGACGCCGAAGTTGGACATCTTGCGTTTGACGACGCGGGCATTGGAGCGTTTGCGGCGGACGGGCAGGAGTCGTTCGGCTATTTCGCGGACGCCGGCCGCTATGGCCGTGGCAAGGCGGTCAGGGGGAAAAGGCCGCCTGCGCGGCGACCTGGCGTCGTGCGAGGCGGAGGGTTCGGGTGAAGGAGAGCCGGTCGGTGTCGACGTCCGCTTGGTGCGCGCTGTCGTGCATGAGCGCGCGGATGGCGTGGTGCACCAGCAGGTGGCCCCAGACCTCCTGTTCGACGCCTTCGGGTGAGCGGGAGCGCAGGACCTGGGCGGGGCCGCGCTGGTGGGTCTTGAGTTCGTCGAGGGCGGTCTCGATCTCCCAGCGCTCGTTGTAGAGGGCCGCCAACTCCGTTGCTGGGGCGGCCTCGTGGTCGAGGATGCTGGTGATCAGCCGGTAGGGGGCACTCTGGGCAGGGCGGCCGGGGTCGTACAGGGTGTACTCGATGACCCGCACCACGGTGGGGTCGGTGCGTTTGCGGTGGTCGCGGGCGGCCACGATGTCCGAGAGGTACGAACCGTCGGGGAGTTCCTTCCGGACGGGCAGCACGGAGTGGGACCGGATGCGCCACAGCAGGTCCGCGCCGCCGGCCGAGGCCGCCCGCCACAGGTCCAGGCCGGCGAAGCCACGGTCGGCCAGGAGGAGGTCGCCTTGCCCCAGGGCGCCGAAAAGCTCGCGGGCCAGCACCGGCTCGGCGGTGGTGAACGGGCCGACCGCCGCATGGGTGATCGCGTGCGTGCCGCACTCCGCCAACGCGACCACCCGGACCTGCGGGAAGGCGGACCGCTCTCCTCGGTGCGTCTTCGGACGGCCGAACCGGGCGGCGTTCTCCTCGCTGTCGGGGACGTCGAAGGTCGTACCGTCGATCGCCATGACACGCCAACTCCCGTACCAAGCACCGGAAGTCGATGGCGTGGCCAGAGGGCCGGCCACCTCGGCGAACAGGGCCCTCAGAGGCTCCGGCCCAAGCTTGACCCGGGCCCGGGAGATCGCCGCGGTGGTCGGCACCTGCCACGAGCCCGACCATCGCCTGGCCCAGGCCAGCCCCTCGGTCAGCAGGCGGGCGACCTCTTCGTAGCCCTGTCCGGAGAACAGGCACATCGCCAGGACGAAGTAGACGACCACCCGGGGCGGCAGGAGCCGCTGACGCTGCCCGGACTTCCCGGACTCCTCCACGATCCGGTCCACCAACTCCGGCGGGAACGTCCGCGTCAGCAGTCCGATCGCGATCCGGTCCGACAGTCGCTCGTCCGTCGCCGGCTTGACCTGCCCAGGGCGTGGCATCCAGGCACCTCCTGGGCAGGCAGCCTACCAGCAGCAATCCTTAAGTCACTGGTATTGGCCCTAGGCCCGCTCTTTCGGATCTTGTCGGATCAGCGCCCGGCAAGATCCGAAAGAGCAGGCCCGTCACCTTCACGATCCCCGCGGGCTATCAGAAGTCGCTCGCCGACGGCCGCAGGCTGCGTGAAGTCCCCGCGAGGAAACCCCTCGATCCAGACGGGCCGGTGCTCGTCGACGCTGGCGTAGTACTGGTTGCGCCAATGCCCGCGGACCCAGTGGCCGGCAGGCGTGCGACCCTCTGCAACGGCACGGGCTGCGGAGAGTTCGTGCGCGGCGGCCTCGGGACGCCGCAGTGCGATGCGCCGGAAGCTCTCTGGGCGGATTCTCGCGCTGCGTGCGATGGCGCGCACCGACTGATGGATCTTCGGGGAATCCTCGCAGGTGAGGGGCTGCTTGGCGATCGCCGACAGAGCCCTCAGCATGGAAACGCTGTGCGTACCCGCGTCCGCAGGCTTGTCCCACGGCACGAAGTAGGCGAGATGGGGCAAGAGCGGTGCGAGCTGGACCGTGATGCCGTTGATCTCGTACGCCCCGGGTGGCTGGCGAATCCAGGTGAAGGCGTTCACACCTCCGTCCGCGCACGCCCAGGTGATGGCGCTGACCGGTGGCTGGTCCGGGAGCGAAAGCGCGAAGGCGGTCGACGGGACGGGCTTGGCGAAGAACAAGAAGCCCATGGGGGCGATGAACTCGTCGCTCCGAACACGCTGTTGCGGGAAGGTCTGGGCGGCGGCTGTCACCATGTCGCACATCGGCGCGTCCGCATAGATGGTGTCGGCGTTCCGCCACGCCTCCAGGGGGTTCGACTCGTCCTCGGCGAGGAGCGCCATCCGTTCCTTGAGCGAGGCCGTCGGCCACTGCTCGGGCCAGAACAGCCTCCCGTAGTCCGGGAGCCCGTCGGCGGCCAAGTATCGGTTCCAGTGATCGGAACCGAACCACCCCGTCAGGGCCGCCTTGAGGCGGATCGCATCGGCCTGGGTCAGGCCCCGGGATGCCTGCGCGTGGAGACGATCGCGGTACCCGGCGGCGCCGCCTACCGAGCCCGGGCGGGACCCTCCTGCCCGGACCCTCTTCGCGCTGGACCGCCGGCCGGTCACGAGGCGCTGTCCGTTTCGGACACCTCGTCCGTTGAGGTCGCGCGCCACTCGCGAGCCGCGCGACCGAGGGCCTGCTCCACGTCCGCGACTTCGCCGTCGCCGTAGGCGGTGCGGATTCCGGAGACGGACATGCCGGCGGCGGCGGCGAGGTCGGAGAGCTTGTAGGGGCGGGGGCGGGTGAACTCCCTGCCGTAGGCGATCAGTCGGCGGATCTCGGCCTCGGCCTGCTCCTTGCGGTAGCGCGCGATGCCGATCGCGGACAGGAGCGGTTCGTTCTCCTCCCAGTCCGTGTCTGCGGCGGCCTCAAGGTTGTGAATCATCTCCTCCCGCTGAGCCTGGATGGAGTGGCACACGTCGTTGTAGATGTCCTCGGGCACGTCTCCGGGTGCGGGCATCGGGTGGCAGATCGCGGCGATGTCGGTGAATACGCTCATGCCTTGCAGTATGCGCCAGGAATTACGATGAGCGCAACAGATTGCGGCAATCGCATTTCTTGTCTCGCGCTGCGGATCGTGGAGACGCTCCGCTCGCAGACCACGGGCGATGGATGGCGGTCGAGCACCGAGAGCGGGACCACCGTGAACCCCTGAACCAGGCCCGGCTCAGCTGTCGCCGGGCGGCTGATGCTTGCTCCCGAGCAGCCGCGTGTTCTCCACCATGAGGCGTTGAACGACGTTGCGCAGTGCCAGCAGCTCGGTGTCCGCGCGCCGCAGCGCGGCCAGGGCTTGGTCCCGCTCCCCGCGCAGAGCCTCGACCTCGGCGTCCCGGCCAGGTGTCGTCGCGAGGTCGCCCAGCGCGCTGGCAGCGAGGTCGCGTACGCGGACGGCGCGGAGTTCGGCTCTCGCAGCCTCAAGGTCCCGGCGTAGCGCCGCGTTCTGTTCGAGCAGCATGCGGTTCTCCACCGCCAGCGCCGCGTCCTGGCGGGCCGCCGCGGAGGCCGTGGCCCGGGGCCGGTCGCCGGCGAGGTGCGCGCGGACGGCCTCCGCCTCGGCCTTCAGGTCCCGGTGCCGTTGCAGGTACTGGGGATTGACCTCGGCGCGCCGGGTGATCTCCGCATCGGATAGCGGCTTGCGGGTCTTGCGCATACCGGCGATGACGTCCAGGACGCGCTGTCGGCACGCTTCGCTGTCGGCACGGCGCCGAGCCGCGGCGGCCTGCCGGCCCGCGTCCAGGGCGGTCGCGCGCCCGGGGGCCAGGCCCTTCGATGCTCGCCCCTGCAGGCTGCGGCCACCGGTCACCTCGCCTCCCCGGTCAGCAGGATCGGGTCGATGGTCGGTTGGGCCAGCCGCTGGCGGCCGGCCAGGACGGCGGCGACAGGGATCACGGTGAGGAACCGGTCACGGCTGTGGAGCCACGCCTCGACCGTGGCCTTGTCCTCGTCCGTCAGCGAGCCGAGGTCCGTCTCGCACTTGCCGATGAGCTCGTCGATCTGGACGAGCTCCTGGCGCAGAAGCTCCACGTTCGCCCGGCTCAGCGGCCCCGGGACGAGCAGACTGCCGTAGGCGGCCTCCAGCCGGATGAGCTGCTCGGCCTTGCTGTCGCGTAGCTGGCGAAGCTCGGGCAGCTGGGTGAAGTCGGTGGTGAAGAACTTGCAGGAGAAGCACCGGTAGTACACCGGGCAGCCGTGCCCGTCCGCGCGGACGTTGTTCATCTCGTGGCAGGTCCCGCCGGGGACCGGCACCTGGCCCACACCGGCGCGGGCGCGGTCGGCGAGGTCATCGGCCGGGCCGCGGGGGCGAAGCCGGCCGCCGGAGATGTCGAACTGGTACTTGGCGGCGATGGCGCGCACGGCCTCCACCCGGCGCGGATGCGAGACCCGGTAGTAGATCTGGGTCGTGGACGGCTCCTGATGAGCCATCAGGACCTGAAGGATCTCCAGTGGCACCCCGGCATCGGCGCGCAGCTGGGCGTAGGTGTGCCGGAAGGCGTAGGGGAAGACACGGGAGCGGTCGAAGTCCTGATCGTGCTCGTCGAGCAGCTGGGCGATGCGGTCCATCCACACGTCCAGCCAGTACCCGCTGGTGCTGCTGTCGTAGGGACGCTCGCCGAACTTGTTCGCGCGGGACAGCCGCGGTGTGGGGAACAGCAGCAGCCGCGGCGAGAGCGGCTGCCCGTCGGCGTCGAACCACTGCGGGAACTCCAGGCGCAGGTGGTCCTGCTGCCGGGTGATCACCTCGACGTCGGTGACGTGCAGCGGCAGCTTGTGGCGTCGGCGGACCTTCTGCATCCAGTAGACGAGGAACGGGTAGCGGCGGCGTTGCACGCTGCCGTCGGGCGCCTCGACGTCGACGTCGTGCCACTGGACGCAGTCGAACTCCAAGTGCCGCATCTCCCACGGGCGCCGGCCAACCCGCAGGGACAGTTCGACGAAGTCACGGGGCGTGCCGTCCTGGAGCAGCGCGAGGTTCTCCTCGGCCATCAGCTGGAGGAACACCGTCTCCGGTAGAGCGTCCTGGGAGCGGCCCTCCAGTTCGCTGTCCGTGTCGTCGCGCTCCGGGAACGGCGGGACCTCCTGGGCCAGCAGGTGCACCTCGGCGGCGCCGGCCTCGGCCAGCGCGGACCGGCTCTGATCCAGGATGGCGCGCAAGGTGTGCACCAGGCCCCAGTGCCGCTGCGGGGTCACCAGCAGCGGGCCGGCGCCTGCCAGCGACGGCAGCAGACGCTCGGCGATCACTTCACGCCGGGGGTCGTCGGCGGCGAGGGACTCGTAGTCGCCGGTGTCGCGGGCACGGGCGGCCAGCCACCTCAGGTACGTCGTCATGCCCGCCCGTCCGACCTTCGCCGGCTGGCGCCCCTCACCCGGCAGCGTGCGCAGGAACATCGCGAACCAGCGAGCCGCGTAGCCGGCGGACTGCAACCGCGCCGTGGAGGCACCGGACGAGGACAGCAGCAGAATGTGCTCCTGGACGGCGCGCAGCAGCCAGGGGGCGTGCACGTCGCTGAGGTCGACGATGCGACCGGCGTAGCGGGGATTGAGGACGTTGAGTCGGATCACCGTGCGGCGGTGCTCCGACTCGCGGTCGGCGTCCAGAAGGGGTACGGATCGCTGCCAGAGGCGAAGGAAGGTCGTGTTCTGGCCCTTGGCCGGGAGGTCGGCCGTGAGCAGATCGGTCACCGAGTGGTCCACCAGCCAGCGGATGGCGGCCTTGACCTGCGTGGGGCTGATGCGGCCGCCCTGCCGCAGCTGGGTCTCGTAGCCGCGCAGGACCTGGATGCGCAGCGTCTCACCGAGGTCGCCCAGGGGGACGAGGCCCATCGTGGTGTAGACCGCCGGAGCCGTCAGCGCCCACCGGGGCAGATCGGACCTGCCTGCATCGGCCCACTGCCGCTGGTGCGGCAAGCACAACCGCCTGCCCTTCTGCACCGCCCAGCGCGAGCACACCCGTACCACGCACTCGCCCAGGCCCGGACGCGGAGCCGGGTCGGTGGCCAGGTACTCCTCCACCGATAGTCCCGTCGCCTTGCGGGCACTCACGCAGCTCTTGCACAGCCCGCTCGCTTCCGCCGGCCGCGGGCAGCCGACCGCGCACCGCTTCTCGCCGTACACCCGGCGCGCGGGAGGCGCGGGAGCGGCGGCGCACCAGGACGCGACGTCGCCGGGCGAGCCAGCCTTTCGCCACGCCGTGCAGCACTGCCAGCACAGCCAGGGGTGCTTGTCCGCGGGGCGGTCGCAGGCGGGGTGAGCACACGCGCGCAGGGTGTGCCAGTCGGCGCCGAGCGGGAAGTGCAGTTCAAGGGTCGCGCGATCCAGTCCGTGCTCGATCAGGTACGGCCAGTTCGGCTCGGGCACCGGAGCGCTGGGGAGCGGGTTGGAGGCCGGTGAGGTCATGACGGTCCGAAGAACTGGTCGGAGATGGCGGTGGCGGCGATCGCGATCTTCGCGTCGCCGACCGTGCGGTAGACGTCCTGGCTGGCGACGTCGCTGTGGCCGAGCAAACGCTGGAGGACGTCCCGCGCGATGTTGAGGTCAGCGGCCGTCTCGCCGAAGGTATGCCGGAGCATGTGCGGGTGGAGGTGCCGTAGGCCGGCCTGTGCGGAGAGGTCGGCCAGCAGGTCCTGGACCCGCCGGGCGCTGAGTGCTTCGCCGCCCGGATCGCCGGTAGGGCCGGGGAAGGTGACGAAGGCCCACGGGCAGTCGGCCGCTCGCCGGATGCCGATCCGCTCCCGCAGCCAGTCGGCGTACAGCATCTCCACCGGGCTGGGCACCGGCAGGATGACGGTGCCGCGGTTTTTGTTGGCGGCCCCCTTTGGATGCCCGCCCCGCTTCCGCAGGTGCAGGTGCGGACCCTGGGTGTAGGAGCACCCTGGAACCGTTCGGCCCACCGGGACGAAGTGGATGTCCTCGCGCCGCAGCGACACCAGCTGCCCAACCCGCAGTGCGCAGCAGGCCATACTGACATCTGCTCTTTGGGGTGATGGATCTGCCGTTTCACTGACGGACGGTCACCTGTCGGCGTAGACCGTCTCGCATGCGATATGCGGATGG
>NZ_JBFBOC010000059.1:0-7442 GCF_040685975.1 Kitasatospora sp. NPDC086791
GGCGGAGCGGGGGGTGGGTCGGTTGGTGTTGTTGTCGGGGCGGGGTGAGGAGGCGGCGGAGGCGGGGGAGAAGGCGGTGATGGAGTCGGGGGCCGTGTGGACGGTGGTGCGGTGCGCGTGGTTCAACCAGAACTTCAGTGAGTCGTTCTTCCTGGAGCCGGTGTTGGCGGGGGAGTTGGCGTTGCCGGTGGGTGGTGCGGTGGAGCCGTTCGTGGATGCGGAGGACATCGCGGAGGTGGCGGTGGCGGCGTTGACGGAGGCGGGGCACGGGGGTGAGGTGTACGAGTTGACGGGTCCGCGGTTGTTGTCGTTCGCGGAGGTGGCGGGGGAGTTGTCGCGGGCGGTGGGTCGTGAGGTGCGGTTCGAGGCGGTGTCGTCGGAGTCGTACCGGGGGGTGTTGGAGAAGGCGGGGTTGCCGGGTGATTTCGCGGAGTTGTTCTCGGTGATCCTGGACGGTCGTAACGCGTCGTTGGGTGATGGGGTGCGGCGGGCGTTGGGTCGTGAGCCGAGGGACTTCGCGGAGTACGCGCGGGAGGCCGCGGCCTCCGGCGTGTGGAACGTGTGACCGGTCGGCGGAGCGGCACCCGGCCGACCCGACTGGAGAGCAGTACCTGCCGCTCGTGCGGCAGTTCATCAGATCGTCGGTGCCGGGCGGCGCCGGCTCCCTGACCGTGCGACCGGCCTCGGCCGGAGGCGGTGAGGAGGCTGGTGCGCCGGGTACCGGGAGGGTCCCCGCGCTGGGCGGGGACCGGGAAGAACCGAAGGATTAGCCATGCGCTCGGACCAGACCGCGACCCCTGCTTCCTCCACCGCTCCACACTCCTTCTCCGGCCTCGCGCCGGGCGGTGCGGCCCCGGCCGGGCCCGCCACGCGCAGCAAGGCGGCCGGGCCGCTGCTGGCGGGCGCCGCCGTCGCGATGGGGTTGATGGCGGGGTTGTTCTTCGCTTTCGACGTGTCGGTGATGCCGGGCCTGGCGGCGGGTGACGACCGGACGTACGTGACGGCGATGCAGCACATCAACAAGTCGATCGAGAACGGGATGTTCGGCCTGGTGTTCGTCGGCGCCTTCGTCGCGACGGGCATTGCGGCGTGGCTGCAGCACAAGGCGGGTCGGCGGCAGGCGGCGTTGTGGGCGGCGGCGGCGACGGTGCTGTACGTGGTGGCGCTGATGGTGACGATGGGTGTCAACATCCCGCTGAACAACCAGCTGGCGGCCGCCGGTGACCCGTCGCAGATCACCGACTTCGCCGCCGTGCGGGCGAAGTTCGCCGACACCTGGGTGCCGGTCAACATGCTCCGAACCGCGCTGTGCACGGGCGCTCTGGTGGCGCTGACCCGCTCGCTGGTGCTGCACGGGCGCTCCGGAGGCTGACCGGGGGCGGCCCCGCACCGCAGTCGACGCCCCCGGCGGATGGCCGGGGGCGCTTCGGCGTGCCCCGGTCGACCCGGTGCGCGGCTGGCCGATTCCGTCCGGTCCCGTCACCCGGCGGGTCGCGGCGGGACCGGCCGGCGGAGCAGACTGGTCGGCGGCACCGGAGGTCCGACCGCAGGGGGCAGGCATGTCCGTTCGACCCGTCAGGCGCAGGACGGTCGGGAGTCTTCGGACCGCGATCGGCGCGCTCGCCCTCGCCCTGGCCGCGGGCGTCGCGGTCACGCTGCCCGCCGCACCGGCGGAGGCGGCCGGCGGTACGGGCGGCAGCACCGGGGGCAAGGTCGTCTACCTGACCTTCGACGACGGCCCGAGCCCCGCCTACACGCCCAAGGTCCTCGCGACGCTGGCCCGTTACGGGGTGCGCGCGACCTTCTTCGAGATCGGCCAGAACGTCGCCGCCCACCCGTCGCTCACCGGACAGGTGGCGAAGCAGGGCCACAGCGTGCAGAACCACTCCTGGTCGCACCCGGACCTGCGCAGGCTCTCCGCCGCCGCGGTCGACTCCCAGGTGAACAGCACGGACCGGGCCATCCGAGCCAGGACCGGCCGCACCCCGACCTGCCTGCGCCCGCCGTACGGCGCGGTCAACGGCGCGGTGCGTTCGCGCGCGGCGGCGCTCGGCAAGCAGGTCGTGCTCTGGTCGGTGGATCCGGCGGACTGGTCCCGGCCCGGCACGGCGGCCATCCGCTCGCGGGTGCTGGACACCGTCCGCCCGGGGTCGGTGATCCTGCTGCACGACGGCGGCGGCGACCGCAGCCAGACCGTGGCCGCGCTGCCGGCGATCATCTCCACGCTCAAGGCGCGCGGGTACGCCTTCGCCACCCTGTGCGGCTGAGCCCGCTCAGGGTGGCG
Source organism: Kitasatospora sp. NPDC086791 (assembly GCF_040685975.1). Classification (NCBI taxonomy): domain Bacteria; kingdom Bacillati; phylum Actinomycetota; class Actinomycetes; order Kitasatosporales; family Streptomycetaceae; genus Kitasatospora; species Kitasatospora sp. NPDC086791. The sequence goes on from NZ_JBFBOC010000059.1 coordinate 2,285, forward strand.
TCGGTACCACGGGTGCCGGATCGACGGTCCGGTTCCGGCTCCGCCGGACGCCTCGGTCAGCTCTGCCCGTTGAGGACCAGCGCCCAGGCGAGGCATGCGAGGGCGCCGGTGGAGAGCAGGGCGCGCAGCACGTTGAAGCGCACCCAACGGGCCTCGAAGCGCCCGCGCACGCCGGCCGGATCGGCGATCCGCTGCGACGCCCCGGCGGCGGCCAGCTCGTCGTTCAGCGGGATGTTGACCGAACGGGTGACCCCGATCATCGCGACGTACAGCACGAGCGCGGCGATGGTCGCGGGCAGCACGTCGTGGCCGTCCGAGGGCAGGTGCAGGGCGACCGCCGCCGCCGTGGTCAGGAGGGCGCCGACGAAGCCGAGGACGAACCAGCCGTTCAGGATCGCCACGTTGACGCGCTGCATCACCTCGATGAAGGTCCGGTCCTCGACCCGCGCGAGCGCGGGCATGACCGAGCACGCGTAGGCGTAGAACAGTCCGGCGGTCAGTCCACAGGTGACAGTGGCCGCCACCAGGACGAGCGTGCGTGCCGTTTCCATCGTCGTGAGCCCCTCACTTCTCGCTGTCGGTATCGCGTGCAGCGCTGTCGCCGCGTGTCGGTACGACCCCCGTGGGCAGATCATCCGGCATTTCCGGCGATCAAGCCACCTCGATCACTCAAGAGTCTCTCAAATGACAGGACGTCAAATGATGTCCTGCCGTCTACACTTGTCGGCATGGACACTCTGACGGGACTCCTCGACGGCCCCAAGGCCCGTGGCGCGTTCCTGCTGCGGTCGATCCTCACCCCGCCGTGGTCGCTGCGGATCGAGGACCGGGCCCCGCTCTCGGTGGTGACGATGGTCCGCGGCGACGCCTGGATCCTGCCCGAGCGCGGCACCCCGCTGCTGCTGCACCCCGGGGACGTGGCGATCGTGCGCGGCCCGGAGCCGTACACCGTCGCGGACGACCCGGACACGCCGGTGGACGTGATCGTCGGCCCGGGCCAGGTCTGCACCAAGGGCGGCGTGGACGTCTCCGAGGTGATGTCGCTCGGCGTCCGGACCTGGGGGCAGGGCCGGGAGAGCGACCAGGCCTCCTCGGTGGTGCTCTCCGGCACCTACCAGGCCGAGCACGAGATCGGCCAGCGCCTGCTGGGCTGCCTGCCCGCCCTGCTGGTCCGCCCGGCCGGCACCGGCGCCGACGACACCCTGGTGCACCTGCTGGCCGCCGAGATAGGGCGCAACGAGCCCGGCCAGGAACTCGTCCTGGACCGCATCCTCGACCTGCTGGTGGTCTCCGTCCTGCGCTCCTGGCTCGCCGCCCCCGACTCCGGCGCCCCCGCCTGGTACCGCGCCCAGCACGACCAGGTGGTCGGGCCGGTCCTGCGGCTGATGCACGACGACCCGGCCACCGCCTGGACGGTCGCCGAGCTCGCCCAGCGGGTCGGGGTCTCCCGGGCCGGGCTGGCCCGCCGCTTCACCGCCCTGGTCGGCGAGCCCCCGATGGCCTACCTCGCGGGCTGGCGGCTGGCCGTGGCCGCCGACCTGCTGCGCGAGCCCGAGTGCACCGTCGCCTTCGCCGCCCGCAAGGTCGGCTACAGCAACGCCTTCGCCCTGTCCGCGGCCTTCAAACGGGTGCGCGGCGTCAGCCCGCAGGAGCACCGCCGCCTCGCCGCGACCGGCACCCCGTCGCAGCCGGTGGGCTTCTCGGGCCCGGCGGAGACGGTGATCCTGGCGGGCTGAGCCGGAGGGGGCGGGCCGAAGGGGGCGGGCCGGAGGATGGGACCCCGGCTCCCCCCGTGCGGCGCGCGATCCCGGTTCCCCCCGTTCGACGATCCGAAGAAACCTCATGACCACGATCACCACCCCCGTCACCGAGGACCTCCTCCACGGCCACCTGGACGTCGAGCGGACCGGCCGCGGCCTGCTGCCGCACCGCCTGCCCGCCCGGGCCCGCCGGCAGGTGCCCGACGAGCAGCTCGCCATGGCCGAGTCCCAGCCCTCCGGCGTCCGCCTGGCCTTCCGCACCCGTGCCACCGCGATCACCCTGCACGCCGTCCCCACCAAACGCGCCTACCCCGGCGTCCGGGAGGTGCCCGACGGTGTCTACGACCTCCTCGTCGACGGCGCCCTCACCGCCCAGGCCACCGTCCCCGGCGGCAACCTGCGCACCGTCGACCTGGCCACCGGCCGCTTCGACCTCACCGAAGGGCCGTCCGGCAGCGCACGGTTCACCGGCCTGCCCGCCCGGGACAAGACCGTCGAGATCTGGCTCCCGCACACCGAGACCACCGAACTGATCACCCTCGAAACGGACGCGCCGCTGGCCGCCCTCCCGGCCGGCGCCCGCAAACGCTGGGTGCACCACGGCAGTTCGATCAGCCACGGCTCCAACGCCACCCACCCGACCGGCACGTGGCCCGCCCTGGTGGCCAACGGCGCGGGACTGGACCTGGTCAACCTCGGCTTCGGCGGCGGCGCACTGCTCGACCCCTTCACCGCCCGCACCATCCGCGACACCCCCGCCGACCTGATCAGCCTGAAGCTCGGCATCAACCTCGTGAACACCGACGTGATGCGGCTACGGGCCCTCACTCCGGCCGTCCACGGCTTCCTGGACACCGTCCGCGAAGGCCACCCGACCACTCCGCTGATCGTCGTCTCCCCGCTGCTCTGCCCGATCCACGAGGACACGCCCGGCCCGCTCGCCCCCGACTTCAGCACCGGGACCCTCCGCTTCCGGGCCACCGGCGACCCGGCCGAACGCGCCGCCGGGCGCCTGACCCTCACCGTCATCCGCGAGCAACTGGCCCGCATCGTCGCCGAACGCCGGGCCGACGGCGACCCCGCCCTGCACCACCTGGACGGCCGCGCCCTCTACGGCGAGCCCGACCACGACGTCCACCCGCTCCCCGACGGCCTCCACCCCTCCCCGGAGGCCCACCGCCTCATCGCCGAGCGCTTCGCCGCACTGGCCCTCACCGCAGGCGGCCCGTTGGCGCCGTGACCGGCCGTCAACACCGCCCAACCCGGGCTCAACCCGACGGCGGGAGCGCCAGCGCGGTGAGGACGATGCCCCGGTGGACGCCCCACCGGCCGGTGCCCACGCCCGGACGGTGGGGATGGCGGGCGGTGAACGTGCCGTCCTGGTCGACCGTGACGGTGATCGCGGCGAGACCCGTCCAGGTGCGGGCGAGGGGGTGGACGGCCTTGTAGACGGCCTCCTTGGCGCTGAACAGGACGGTGTCCCACGGCGCGACGCCCACCGGCAGCGCGGCCAGCCGGGCCCGCTCGTCCACGGTGCTGACCAGGTCCAGCACTCCGACCGGGAGCGGCCGGGCGAGCTCGGCGTCGATGCCGAGCGACACGTGCCGACCGGTACTGGTGACCGCGCAGGCCGTGTACCCGCGGGTGTGGGTGATGCTGCCCGCGGCACCCGACGGCCACTGCGGCGCACCCCCCGGCCCGGGCAGCAGCGGCGCGGGCAGATGGCCCAGCTCGGCCAGGGCCCGTCGGGCGAGCGTCCGGGCGGTCGTGAACTGCTGCCGGCGGCGCGGCGACCGGTCCCGGATGTAGGCCGCCTCCGAGGGATGGAGACGGCCCGCATCCAGGACCCCGAACGCCTCGGCGCAGTGGACGTACGGCGGCAGCAGCGCGGCCAGGACGCCGGCGGGAGCGGTGGTGGTCACGGCGGGGTCAGCGCCCCGCCAGGACCAGCGTGTGGGCGTGGTGGGCGATGCGCCCGGGGTTCTCCAGCGGGACCATGTGCCCGACGCCGGGGACCTCGTACAGCGTCGCCTGCGGAAGGGCGGTGGCGAGCTCCCGGCTGAAGCTCGGCTTGACGATCTTGTCCTCGGTGCCGGTGATCACCGCGGTGGGCACGGCGATCCGGGCCAGCCCGGCCCGCTGGTCCATCTCCTGCGTGGACGCGAAGCAGGTCGCACGGGTCTGCGGCAAGGTGCTGGCGAAGAGCCGGCGGTTGGCCTCCCGGGCCTCCAGGGTGGCGCGCGGCCCGTGGGTCTGGGCGAGCAGCTTGCGGCCCAGCCAGGGCGTCCGCAGCGCACGGCTGAACAGCCCGGAACCCATCATCTTCACCTCGTTCGCCGGGGTGTTCTGCCCGTGCGAAGCCGTGGAGACGAGCACCAGCCCGGCAAGCCGGCCGTCCGCACCGGCCGGACGGGAAGCGGACAACCGCGCCGCCCAGGCCAGTGCCGCATAGCCGCCACCCGAATGCCCGACCAGCACGACGGGCCGCTCCGGCGTCGTCAGCGTCCCGATCACGGTGTCCAGGTCCCGCGCCAGCCGCTCGATGCTGATCGGCTCCCGCCCGACCGTGGACGAGGCGTGCCCACGCTGGTCGTACGCGGCGACGGTGTGACCGGCCGCGGCCAACTGCTGCGCGGTGCTGTGCCAGACGGTCCGGGAGGCGGCCCACCCGTGGACGAGAACGACCAACGGCCGGGTCGGGTCCGGCGTCTCGGGCTGGTGGACCGTGATGGCCAGACGCGCGAAGTCGTCCGTGGTCGCGCTGTGGTCGGTGGCGGTGACGGCGTGCTCGGCCGGCAGGGCGGGAATTTCGGCGACGATCTGCATGGGGGTCCTCCTCCTTTTTGTTTTCTCTGTTTCTGTTTGTTCTGTTGTTTATTGGTGGTTGTTGGTGAGGTGGTGGTGGAGGTTGGTGAGGGCGTGTTGGGTGGCGGTGGTGTGTTTGGTGGTGAGGTTGGTGAGTTTGTGGAGGAGTTTGGGCCAGTGGTGGGGTGTGGTGGTGAAGGTGATGGTGAGGAGGGTGTGGGTGGTGTTGTGGGGGGTGAGGGTGTAGGTGGTGGTGCCGTGGAAGTGGCCGGTGTGGGTCTGGGTGAGGGTGTGGTGGGGGGTGATGTGGGTGGTGGTGCTGGTGAAGCGGAGTTTGGGGCCGGGTTTGCCGATTCCGGCGGGGTGGACGGTGGTGTGGGTGGTGCCGTTGGGGGTGTGGGGTGGGGTGGGTCCGGGGGTGTGGGTGTTGTGGGGGTGCCACCAGGTGGTTTTGCCGTTGAGTTCGTTGATGATGGCGTTCCAGACGGTGGTGGTGGGGTGGGGGAGGATGGTGTGGTCGGTGTGGTGGATGGCGTGCATGGTTTTCCTTTCGCTGGTGTTGTGGGGGGTGGGGTTGGGGCGGGTGGGTGGTG
>NZ_JBFBOC010000060.1:0-6093 GCF_040685975.1 Kitasatospora sp. NPDC086791
GTCCGCTTCCCGGCCCTCTTCAGGTCTCTCCTCGCCCCCCTAGGTCGCCGGCTCCAACTGCCTGTCCCCGCCCCCCGGGCGCGGGTTTTTCTCCCCCGCCCCCCCCCCCCCCCACCTCCGCGTTCAGGCGAGGTCTGCCTCCGCGCAGCCCCTCGCCGGCCATTCGGCGACGAGGGGCGCGAGGGCCTCCGCCTCGGCCTCACCGAGGCGGAGGCCGCGTTCTGGGCGGATGACCCGGTAGAGCGCGGCGACCGCCTCCCGGACCTGCGGGTCGACGTCCGTCAACTCGACGGGGAGGGTGGGTACTTCTTCCGGGTTCTTTACGGAAGGGGTGTCAGCGGGACCGGTCTCCGGCTCACCGGCGGCCGGACGGGTGACACCCGGTGGCGGCCCGAGCTGCGGCGTGTCGTAGACGTGCGCCTGGGACCGGACCGTCCCGTCGGGCAGCCGGACCTTCTCGACCCGGTAGTACCCGGCCGCGGTCAGCTCCCTGAGGGCCTTGCGGAGCGCACCGCGCCCCTGCGGGCTGGTGTCGGCCATCTGCCGGCCGTCCTCGCGCCAGCCGTCGGGGCGGGAGAGCAGGTCGCCGAGGAGGCCGCGAGCGGTGTAGCTGAGGTGGCGGTCCTGGAGGAGTTCGTTCGGAAGGACCGAGAAGAAGCGCCTGTGGACGCTACGATGGATCTGCATGGGGAGTTCGAGCTCCTGGTGCCGGACCCCAGGGTGTTGGTAGCACCGCTGGGGTCTTCTCTTTCCTGCTTGCGCTGCGGAACGCAACACGCTGATCGCGCTCGGTGTTAACCGTCTTGACGAACAGTCAGCGCTCGAAGCGTCGGGGGGCGCGCGGACGCTGGCGCGCGCCGGGTAGACGCTGACGCATGAACCCGAGACCCGCACGCATGGGGCGTCTCATACTTGTCAATTACGTTCTATGCATGACAGAGAAGCGAGTTGATGACGCGTCTCCCACGCTGGTGGTCGGCGCCTCCGGGACGGTCGGGCGGCACGTCGGGCTGCAGCTCGCGGCCGCGGGGGTGCGGGTGCGGACGCTGACACCGCGGGACCTGCTCGACCCCACGTCCCTGGAAGCCGCGGCACAGGGCGTCGGCGCGGTGCTGCTGGGGTGGCCGCACCCGACGGCCGACGCGGCGGCCGACGCGGTGGGCGTGCTGGCCCGGGAGGTCGGGCGGGTGGTGTTCCTGTCCTCGGCCGTCCCCGGCCGGCCGGAGGGCGCGATCGAGGCACTGCTCGCCCGCAGCGGGGTGCGGCACACGGTGCTGCGGGCGTACGGGTTCGCCGCCGCGCTGCAGTGGGCGGAGCAGATCCGCTCCGAGGGCGCGGTGCGCGGCTACGGCGGAGCGGCCGGGCTGAACCCGGTGGACGAGCGGGACATCGCGGCGGTCGCCGTCCGGGCCCTGGTCGAGGACGGCCACGAAGGCGCCCGGTACCTGCTGACCGGCCCCGAGTCGCCGACGCAGGCGGAGCAGGTCGGCATCATCGGCGAGGCGACCGGCCGTCCGGCGAAGTGGGAGGAGATCCCCCGCGAGACCGCCCGCCACCGGATGTCCGCCACCGGTCGGACCCGGGCCGCGATCGACAGCACCCTGGACTTCATCCACGCCCGCATCACCGCCCCCGAACCCGCCACCACGACGGTCCAGGACATCACCGGCAACCCGGCCCGCACCTTCCGCGCCTGGGCCACGGACCATGCCGCACTGTTCCGCTGAACCCCGCGGACGCGACTGCGACCGCGGGGCGACGTGGAGCTCAGTACCGCCGGCAGATGTCACGGCGGTTGCCCACCGCGACCACCCACACGATCAGTTGACCGTCCTCGATCGTGTACACCACGCGGTAGTCACCGACCCGGAGGCGCCAGAGGCCCGGATGCCCCTGCACCGACTTGATGTCGAACGACTCCACCGTGCCGGCGTCCAGCGCTCGCTGGAACTCGGTGAGGCGGTACATGATCCGACGGGCATCGGGGAGCGGCACCTTCAGCAGGTCCCGCTGACCATGAGCGGTGAAGCGCGTGACGCAGCCCATGGCTCACCCGTGGTGGTCGCGGAGGATCTCCGCCCGCGCTTCCTCGGTGAGCCGCTTCAGGGCCCGTCGTCCCCGGCGTCCCCGGCGAGGCCGGCCGCGATGGCGGAGCGGAGGGCGTCGTGGGCCGGGCCGAGGGCGAACCGCCGGTCCTGCCAGTGGGTGGGCGGGTAGAGCCAGACCGGGCGCTGGACCAGGCCTTCGGGCTCCCAGTCGTAGCGGGGCCAGATGTGGGCGTGCAGGAACGGGTCCTTGTTGCCCAGGATCTCGATGTTCACCCGGCGGAAGGCCGGATCGGCGGCGCGGCAGGCCTGTTCGACGGCCTCGGCGAGTCGGTCGAGGTCGGCGAGGTACGCGAGGCGGCGCGGGCGGGGGAGGTCGCTGAGACGTTCCGTGCCCGGCGTGTCGGTCAGCAGGACCGAGTAGCCGGGCAGGAACTGGACGTCCCCGATGACGGCGAAACCGGCGGACAGGCGCCGCAGCACGGTGGGGTTCTCACCCCGGAGCGCGCTGCCGATGCGGTCGGCCCGCCAGTCGGACCGCCGGTCGGCCGGCCCGCGGCTGTCGTCGCCGCCGTGGTGGTCGTCGCCGCCGTGGCTGCTCCCGTGCCGCCGCTCCCGGTGCATCCGCGTCCTCCCCCCGGGGCTCAGATCCCGAGGCCGCGGATGACCAGGTCGAGCAGGGCGAAGCAGAACAGCGAGATGCCCACGAAGCCGTTGGTCTGGAAGAACGCCCGGTTGAGCTTCGACAGGTCGTCGGGCTTCACGATGGTGTGCTCGTACACGAAGGCGCCCGCGACGACCGCGAGACCGATCCAGAACGCCGCTCCGGCGTCCGTCAGGAGCGCGAACCAGACCAGCAGGAGCGTCGTGAGGACGTGGCAGACCCGGGCGCCCCGGATCGCCGCCGGGATGCCGAAGCGGGCCGGCACCGAGCGCACCTTGCCGTGGCGGTCGGACTCGACGTCCTGGCAGGCGTAGATGAGGTCGAAGCCTCCGATCCAGATGCCGACCGCGACGCCGAGGACGACGGCCTCCCAGGACCAACGGCCCGTCACCGCGAGCCAGGCGCCGACCGGGCCCATCGCCTGGGCCAGGCCGAGGATCGCCTGCGGGAAGTCCGTGAAGCGCTTGCCGTACGGGTAGACGACCATCGGCACCACGGCGACCGGCGCGAGCGCGAGGCAGAGCGGGTTGAGCATCGCCGCCGCGCCGAGGAAGACCACCAGCGCGACCGCCGAGCCGGCGTACGCGGTCTTCAACGACACGGCGCCGGTGACGAGTTCGCGCGAGGCCGTGCGCGGGTTCCGGGCGTCGATCTCGCGGTCGATGATCCGGTTGGCGGCCATGGCGAAGGTCCGGAGCCCGACCATGCAGACCGTGACGACGAACAGCTCGCCCCAGTGCACCCGCCGGTCGGCGAGGAACATCGCCGTCAGCGCGGCGATGTACGCGAAGGGCAGGGCGAAGACCGAGTGCTCGATCATCACCAGGCGCAGGAACGCCCTGGTGCGCCCGGGGGTTTCGACCGCGGCCGTGCTCACAGCCCGTACTCCTTCCAGCGACGCGACACCAGCGCGGCGGTGTCCGGGTCCGAGGACACCATCTCCGGCCAGCCGCCGTCCCGGGTGTAGCCCTCCTCGGGCAGCTTGCGGGTGGCGTCGATGCCGGCCTTGCCGCCCCAGAACTGCTGGTACGAGGCGTGGTCGAGGTGGTCGACCGGGCCCTCGACGACGGTGAGGTCCCGGCTGTAGTCGACGTTGCCGAAGGCCCGCCACGCGACTTCCTGGTAGTCGTGCACGTCGCAGTCGGCGTCCACCACGATGATCAGCTTGGTCAGCGACATCATGTGCGCGCCCCAGATCGCGTGCATCGTCTTCTGGGCGTGCTTGGGGTACTTCTTGTCGATCGAGACGATCACGCAGTTGTGGAAGCCGCCGGCCTCGGGCAGGTCGTAGTCGACGATGTCCGGGATGATGATCTTCAGCAGCGGCAGGAAGAACCGCTCGGTGAACTTGCCCAGCGGGCCGTCCTCCGTCGGCGGGCGGCCGACCACGATGGACTGCAGGATCGGGCGGCGGCGCATCGTCACGCAGTCGATCGTGAGCGCCGGGAACGGCTCCTGCGGCGTGTAGAAGCCGGTGTGGTCGCCGAACGGGCCCTCGGGCAGCATCTCGCCGGGCTCCAGCCAGCCCTCCAGGACCACCTCGGCGTCGGCCGGGACCTGCAGCGGGACGGTCTTGCAGTCGACCATCCGGACCCGCTCCCCGGCGATGAAGCCGGCGAAGAGGTACTCGTCGATGTCGCCCGGCAGCGGTGCGGTGGCCGCGTAGGTGACGGCCGGCGGGCAGCCGAAGGCGATCGCGACCGGGAGGCGCTCGCCGCGCTTCGCCGCCACCGCGTAGTGGTTGCGGCTGTCCTTGTGGATCTGCCAGTGCATGCCGATGGTGCGGCGGTCGTGCCGCTGGAGCCGGTAGAGGCCCAGGTTGCGGATGCCGGTGTCCGGGTCCTTGGTGTGGGTGAGGCCCAGGTTGAAGAAGGAGCCGCCGTCGAGCGGCCAGGTGAAGAGCGCGGGCAGCTCGTCCAGGTTGACGTCGTCGCCGGTGAGCACGACCTCCTGCACCGCCGCGTCGCCGGACTTCACGTGCCGCGGCGGGACGTGCGCCATCGAGGCGAGCTTGCCGAACGCGTCGCGGAAACCGGTGAAGCCCTGCGGCAGCTCCGGCTTGAGCAGGCCGGCGATCTTCTCGGAGATGTCGTCCGGGCCCTTGAGGCCGAGCGCCTTGGCCAGGCGCCGCTCGGTGCCGAAGACGTTCATCGCGAGCGGCATCGACGAGCCCTTGACGTTCTCGAAGAGCAGCGCGGGGCCCTTGGCCTTCTGCACCCGGTCGACGATCTCGCCGATCTCCAGGTGGGGGTCCACCTCCGCCTTGATGCGCTTGAGATCGCCCTCGCGGTCGAGGGCCCGGAGAAACGAGCGGAGATCGTCGTATGCCATGCCTGTCAGTATCCGCCACCAGATAGCCTGGCTTGCGTCAAGGGCCCCGGGAAGGCGCCCGCCACCGCCGCCCGCTGGGGGAGATCACAGCCCATGTTGCGGATCCTGCTGACCATCGTCCTTCCGCTCGCGTTCTGGGTCTGGGCGTTCGTCGACTGCCTGACCACGCCCGAGGACGAGGTGAAGCACCTGCCGAAGGTGGTCTGGGTGCTGATCGTGCTGCTCTTCCCGCCGCTGGGCCCGATCGCCTGGCTGATCGCCGGCAAGCGGCGCGGCTTCCTGCGGGCCGCGACCGCCGACGGGTACCCGGGGTACCCGGCCGCCGACGGCCCGGGGCACCCCGCCGCGCGCGGCGGACGTCCGCTCGCGCCGGACGACGACCCGGAGTTCCTCGCCTCGTTGAAGAAGGACGACAAGGACCACGAGGCCATGCTCGAACAGTGGGAGGCCGACCTGCGCCGCCGGGAACGGGAGCTGCGCGACCGGGACGAGCCGGAGGACGGCCGGAAGAGCTGATCACGGGGCGTGCCGCACTCCCTCCAACGGCCCACCCGGGCGGCCCCGGGTGGGCCGTGGTCTTTTTGGCGCTTCCCTACGACCGGGCACCCTCCCTGGTGGATGACCACCGTCCGGACACCCGGCTTGAGCAGACCTTGAGCGGCACTCAAGACGGCCGACCTACATTACGGAGGGACGGCCCTGACCTGCGCTTTCCTTCATGCTCAGATCATCGGACCATCATCTGCCCGACAACCCCCGGTATTCGAATGAACACTCAGCGCTCCAGCTTCGAACCGACCACTTCTGTGCAGGCCTGACAGCTAAACGAACTCGACCTTGTACGGAATCGACGCCGAAACCAGCGCACGGCCCCTCGTACAGTCATAAGTGAAGAACGTGATTGGCGGCCGGGGGCACAGCAGACGTTGGCTGTCGGACAGTTCCCTCACCCTTGGAGTGGTTCGAGATGACGGTTGTGCATGAGGCGCCGGTCGACGGCGAGGTCCCCGAGGTCCCGGCCGACGCCCGCGGGCGGGTCGCCGAGCTGCACGA
>NZ_JBFBOC010000061.1:0-5653 GCF_040685975.1 Kitasatospora sp. NPDC086791
GAGGTGTTGGTCGGTGGTGGTTCGCTGGAGCGGGTGGATGTGGTGCAGCCCGCTCTGTTCGCGGTGATGGTGGCGTTGGCGGAGCTGTGGCGTGCCCATGGTGTGGAGCCTGATGCCGTCGTGGGGCATTCGCAGGGGGAGATCGCGGCGGCGTACGTGGCGGGGGCGTTGTCGTTGGAGGACGCCGCCAGGGTGGTGGCTCTGCGCAGCAGGGCCCTGGTCGCCCTGGCCGGACACGGCGGCATGGTCTCGGTCGCGCTGTCCGCGGACGACGCCGCCGGCTACCTGAGCCCCTGGGGCGACCGGATCACCGTCGCGGTGGTCAACTCCGCCTCGACCGTCGTCGTGTCCGGCGAACCCGGGGCCCTGGACGAACTGCTGGCAGCCTGCGCCAGGGACGGCATCCGCGCCCGCGCCATCCCCGTCGACTACGCGGCGCACTCGGCGCAGGTCGAGGCGATCCGCGAGCAACTGCTCACCGACCTCGCCGGGATCGAGCCGAGGACCGCGGACGTCCCCTTCTACTCCACCGTCACCGCGGAACCGGTCGACACCTCCGCCCTCGACGCCGATTACTGGTACCGCAACCTCCGCGAACCCGTTCGGTTCGACCTGGCCACCGCCCGGCTCACCGCCGACGGCCACGAGGTGTTCGTGGAAGTCAGCCCGCACCCGGTGCTGGTGCAGGACCTGGACGGCGTGGCGACCGGCACCCTGCGCCGCGACCACGGCGCCATCGGGGAGTTCCACACCGCCCTGGCCCGCCTCCACGTCCAGGGCGTCGCCGTGACCTGGCCGCACGACCGCCCGCACGGCGTCAGGCTGCCGCGCTACGCCTTCCAGCGCAGCACCTACTGGCTCACCCCCGCGGCCGGCGACCACGGCACCGGGCACCCGCTGGCGGGCACCACGGTCGAACTGCCCGACGGCAGCACCGTGCACAGTGGCCGTGTCTCCACCCGCACGCACCCCTGGCTGGCCGACCACGCCGTCGACGGCACGGTCCTGCTGCCGGGCACCGCCTTCCTCGAACTCGCCACCCTGGCCGGCGGGACCCTCGACGACCTCGTCCTGCACCTGCCCCTCGTGCTCTCGGACACGCCCACGGACATCCAGGTCTCGGTCGGCGCCCCGGACGACGCCGGCCGCAGCCCGGTCACCGTGCACTCCAAGGGCGGCGACGGCTGGGTCCGCCACGCGTCCGGAACTCTCGGCGGCCAGGTGACGGCCGGTCGCCTCGACTGGCCCGCGAGGAACGCCGAACCCGTGGACCCTGAAGGGTTCTACGCCTTCCTCGCCGGACTCGGATACCAGTACGGACCCGCGTTCCGGGGCGTGCGGGAGTTGTGGCAGGGCGAGGACGAACTGTACGCCGAGGTGTCCGTCCCCGACGGCGCCGGCTTCGGCATCCACCCCGCGCTCCTGGACGCCGCACTCCAGCCGCTGATCCTGCTCAGCCCCGACACCCGGGTCCGGTTGCCGTTCTCCTTCTCCGGCGTCGCCGTGCACACCACCGGTGTGTCGTCCGCCCGGGTCCACCTGGCCCGTACGGGCACCGGCACCTACCGCGCGACACTGACCGACCTGTCCGGCAACCCGGTCGCGGACATCACCGCGCTGACCGTCCGTCCGGCCGCCGAGGCCCGGGCCGCGGTGCTGCACACCCAGTGGGTGCCCCTCACCGCGAGCACACCGACCGAGGTGGTGCCGAGCCCGGTACTCACCGCGGAAGCCGACGCGGACTCGGTGCACGCCCTCGTCCAGCGGGCCCGCGCGCTCGTCCAGGACTTCCTGGCCGAGCAGCCGGAGCGGGCGGCCGCACGCCTGGCCGTCCTCACCCGCGGCGTGGCCGGCGCGGCCGTACGCGGCCTGGTCCGCAGCGCCGCCGCCGAGCACCCCGGCCGGTTCGTCCTGGTCGACATGGGCGACGCGTCCGAGGAGGACGCGGTCCGGGCCGCCGTGACAGCCGGCGACGAACCCGAACTGGCCCTGCGCCGGGAAGGCGTCCTCGTGCCGCGGCAGGCCAGGTACGCGCCGGAACTGACCGCCCCCGACGGCGCGTACCGGCTGAGCGAGTCCGGCACCGGGCAACTGGACGACCTGGCCCTGCTGGCCTGGCACGAGGCCGCGCTGGAACCCGGACAGGTACGGGTCGCCGTACGCGCGGCCGGCCTGAACTTCCGCGACGTGCTCATCACCCTCGGCATGTACCCGGACCGGCCCCCGTTGGGCGGCGAAGGGGCCGGCACCGTCGTCGAGGTCGGCCCCGGCGTCACGGCCTGGCGGCCCGGCGACCGCGTCATGGGAATGATGCCCGGCGCCTTCGGGCCGCGCGCGGTCGCCGACCACCGGCTCCTGACGGCGATCCCCGACGGCTGGGGCTTCACCGCGGCGGCGTCGGTGCCCATCGCGTTCACCACCGCCTGGTACGGGCTGTTCGACCTCGGCGAACTGCGCCCCGGCGACCGGGTCCTGGTCCACTCCGGCGCGGGCGGTGTGGGCATGGCCGCCATCCAGTTGGCCCTGAACAGCGGCGCGGAGGTCTTCGCCACCGCGAGCCCCGCCAAGTGGGAGACCCTGCGGCGCCTCGGACTGGCGGACGACCACATCGGTTCGTCCCGCGACACCCGGTTCGCCGACCGGTTCCCGGCCATGGACGTCGTCCTCAACTCGCTCGCGGGAGAACTCACCGACGCCTCCCTGCGGCTGCTCGCCGACGGCGGACGGTTCGTCGAGCTGGGCAAGACGGACGTCCGTTCACCCGAGGGCCTGATCTACCGGGCCTTCGACCTCAACGACGTCGACCCCGCGCGGCAGGGCGACATCCTCTCCAGGGTCGTGGCGATGGTCGCCGACGGGACGCTGGAGCCGCTGCCGGTCACCCCCGCGGACCTCCGCCAGGCCGTCGACTCCTTCCGGCTGATGAGCCAGGCCCGCCACATCGGCAAGATCGTCCTCACCGTCCCCCAGCCGATCGACCCCGACGGCACCGTGCTGATCACCGGCGGCACCGGCACCCTCGGCCAGGCCGTCGCCCGGCACCTGGTGTCCCGCTACGGGGTACGGCACCTGCTGCTCGTCAGCCGCGGCGGCGGCGCGGTGCCGCACCTGGAGCCGCAAGGGGACGTCGACGTGCGGGTCGTGGCCTGTGACGTCGCGGACCGGGACGCGCTGGCGGCCGTACTGGACTCGATCCCGGCCGCGCACCCGCTCACCGCCGTCGTCCACGCGGCCGGCGTGCTCGACGACACCGTGGTGGAACGGCTGACCGCAGAGCAGCTCGACCGGGTGCTGCGTCCCAAGGTCGACGGCGCCTGGCACCTGCACGAGCTGACCCGCGAGCACCACCTCGCCGCCTTCGTGCTGTTCTCGGCGGCCGCGGGTGTACTCGGCAACGCCGGCCAGGCCGGCTACGCGGCGGCGAACGCCTACCTCGACGCGTTCGCCGCACACCGGCAGACCCTCGGACTACCCGCCGTGTCGATGGCCTGGGGCTACTGGGAGCAGGAGAGCGGCATGACCGCCCACCTCACCGCGGCCGACCGCCAACGCCTCGCCCGCAAGGGCATCCGCCCCCTCGGCATCGAACGCGCCCTGGCCATGTTCGACACCGCGCTGGCTGCCGGACGTCCCGCGCTGACCACGGCCGACCTCTGGATGCCGCAGACCCTGCCGACGCCGAAGGCCCCCGTGTCGGACCTGCTGTCCCTGGTCGCCGCCCACACCGCCACCGTCCTCGGCCACTCCGACGCCGCCGCGATCACCCCCGGACTCGCCTTCCGCGACCTCGGCTTCGATTCCCTGACCTCCGTCGAACTGCGCAACCGCCTCGCCGGCGCCACCGGCCTGCGGCTGCCCGCGACCCTCGTCTTCGACCACCCCACCCCCGCCGACCTCGCCGACCACCTCACAGCCGAACTCTCCGGTGCGGGTGGGGGTGTGGTGCCGGTGGTGCCGGTGGTGCCGGTGGGTGGGGTGGGTGGTGGGGCTGATCCGGTGGTGATCGTGGGTATGGGGTGCCGGTTGCCGGGTGGGGTGGGGTCGCCGGAGGAGCTGTGGGGCTTGGTGGCGGCCGGGGTGGATGCGATCGGGGCGTTTCCGGGTGATCGCGGGTGGGACGTTGAGGGGTTGTTCCATCCGGATGCGGATCATCCCGGGACGTCGTATGCGCGGTCGGGTGGTTTTCTCGCGGACGCGGCGGGGTTCGATGCCGATTTCTTCGGGATTTCGCCGCGTGAGGCGTTGGCGATGGATCCGCAGCAGCGGGTGCTGCTGGAGACCGCGTGGGAGACGTTCGAGGACGCGGGGATCGATCCGACGTCGTTGCGGGGCAGCCGGACGGGCGTGTTCACCGGCATCTGGTCCTCCGGCTACGTCGGCAGCCCCGACCAGGCACCGCCCGACACCGAGGGCTACCTCGCCACCGGCATCTCGCCGAGCATCACCTCCGGCCGGGTCTCCTACCTGCTGGGCCTCCAGGGCCAGGCCGTGTCCGTCGACTCCGCCTGCTCCTCGTCACTGATGGCGATCCACCTCGCCGCGCAGGCACTGCGCTCGGGGGAGTGCACACTCGCCCTGGCCGGCGGGGTGACCGTGAGCGTGACCCCCCTGCAGTTCACGGAGTTCTCCCGCCAGCGTGCCCTGGCCCCTGACGGCCGGTGCAAGCCCTTCTCGTCGACGGCTGACGGTACGGCGTGGGGTGAGGGTGCGGGGTTGGTGCTGCTGGAGCGGTTGTCGGACGCCCGTCGCAACGGCCACCGGGTGCTGGCGGTGGTGCGGGGTTCGGCGGTCAATCAGGACGGGGCGTCCAACGGGTTGACCGCGCCCAACGGTCCGTCCCAGGAACGCGTCATCCGCCAGGCGTTGGCGAACGCCGGGTTGGAGGCGTCCGAGGTGGACGCGGTGGAGGCGCACGGCACGGGGACGACGCTCGGTGACCCCATCGAGGCGCAGGCGCTGTTGGCGACGTACGGCCGGGACCGGGTGGAGCCGTTGTGGCTGGGGTCGGTGAAGTCGAACATCGGGCACACCCAGGCGGCGGCGGGTGTGGCGGGTGTGATCAAGATGGTCATGGCGATGCGGCACGCCGAACTGCCGCCGACACTGCACGTCCAGGAGCCCACGCCGCATGTCGAGTGGGGCACCGGTGACATCCGGCTGCTGACCGAGGCCCGGCCGTGGCCGGAGATGGGGCGTCCCCGCCGCGCGGGCATCTCGGCCTTCGGGGCCAGTGGCACCAACGCCCACGTCGTCATCGAACAGTTCCCGGAAGAAACCCCCGAACAACCCGCCGCGGACGACTCCGCGGAGCCCACCGTGTGGCTGCTGTCCGGCAAGACGGACGACGCCCTCCGCGCCCAGGCCCGACGGCTCGCGGACCACATCACCGCCCACCCCGAACTCCGGTCGGCCGCGATCGGCCGGGCCCTCGCCACCACCCGCACCATGCTCGCCCACCGGGCGGCCCTGGTGGGCAGCACCCGGACCGACCTCATGGCGGAACTGGCCGCCCTCGCCGACGGAGACCCCCGCGTGATCACGGGTGTGGCCGGTTCGCCGGGTCGGTCGGTGTTCGTGTTTCCGGGGCAGGGTGCGCAGTGGGTGGGTATGGGTGGGGAGTTGTACGGCTCGGAGCCGGTGTTCCGGGAGGCGA
>NZ_JBFBOC010000062.1:0-5217 GCF_040685975.1 Kitasatospora sp. NPDC086791
GCCCTCCAACTCAGCGCCGACACCCCCGTCGTCACCCTCGACGCCCGACGCCGCGACAGCGCCAAGAGCGCCCTCATCACCCTCGTCGAACACGCACTCCTCGCCCGACTGCGCTGAGCGGACGAGGAGAACCGGAACCGTCCGGCCCCGTCGGCCCGTCACTGCAACGGACCGACGGGGCCGCGTCGATTACCGGTCGGTGTCCTCCCGGGGCCCCGCGCAAGACCCGTGTATAAGCAGCGGATAACAGTTCGGTAGGCATTTTGTGATCAACAATGACGCAGCGTGGCGAATCAGCGTCACTCAGCGCCAGATCACCACGGTTTCGCCCCGTCATGTCGGCGAATGTCCAGATTGTTCCGACGCGGGCGCCCCACAGCGGCTGTTTGTCCCCCATCCCTGCACGTGCTGAAATTCCAGCTACCCCTGATTCTCCCGCGCCGGCCCGTCCGGTGACGGGTCAGGGCCCGGGGGTAGCGCTGGATTGATCCATGGCCGGCAGTCGGCCGAGAGGTAGTTGTCGAGTGAGGCGTAAGCAGCAACCCGCCCCGCAGCGGCGCTCCGAGCCCCGCCAGAGCGAGCCGAACGGTACCCCCGCGGGCCCGGCCGGATTCTCCGCGTTCACTCCCACCGAGGAACGCCCCCAGGCCGCGTCGGCTCCGACGCCCCCGAGCATCGCCACGGCGCCCCGCAGCGGCGGCGCACCGGGCGGCGACGGCGGTGCCGCGGGACGGTACGAGTTCCTCCGCCCGCGCAACTGGCGCGTGCCGACCCGCCTGATCGCGATCCTGCTGATCCCCGTGATCATCAGTCTCGTCTTCGGTGGTCTGCGAGTGAACACCTCGGTCGACGGCTACATCAAGGCCTCCCGGGCCGAGAAGACCGCCGAGCTGGCCAAGGCCGCGACCGAGCTCGCCGAAGCGCTGGAGAACGAGCGCGACAAGACGCTCATACCCCTGGTCACCAAGCAGGACCCGAACAACGAGGTCACCAAGCGCCGCGCCGACACGGACGCCG
This sequence comes from Kitasatospora sp. NPDC086791, assembly GCF_040685975.1. Lineage (NCBI taxonomy): Bacteria > Bacillati > Actinomycetota > Actinomycetes > Kitasatosporales > Streptomycetaceae > Kitasatospora > Kitasatospora sp. NPDC086791. The sequence goes on from NZ_JBFBOC010000062.1 coordinate 1,018, forward strand.
CGCTGAAGGCCTACAACGCCGCCTACGCGGCCTCCGACAAGTCCGGTGAGCTGCCGCGCCGCCACGAGGCGTTCCAGGCACTGATCATCGACCTGCCGCACCTGCGGGCCAACGCCTACAACCCGGAGCTGTTCGTCAGCGCCACCGCGAGCGCCTACTCGGTGATGTTCGCGCCGCTGCTGGCCTACGACAACTCGGTCGGCCTGGGCTCCTCCAACGCCACCAGCAAGGGCCGCTCGATCTACGCGATGTCGCTGGCCAAGGCCTCGGCCTCGACCCAGCGCGCCCTGATGCTGAACCTGCTGGTCGGCATCTCGCAGAACGCCACCACCCGGTACGAGAACACCGACGTGATCCAGCAGATCCTGGTGGCGGAGAAGCTGGAGCAGGTCTCCCTCAACGAGTTCAACACCGGTAGCGCCCCCGAGGACGCCAAGAAGTACGCGGACGCGCAGGTCGCCCTGGCCACCGCCCAGGAGCGCTCGGCCTACAAGATGCCGAACGGCGCCGCGCCCACCATGCAGGGCCTGCTCGCCCTGGGCGCCGCGTACACCCAGGCCGCTGCCGAGGGCCAGACCAAGGGCAAGGCCGCCGCCGACGCCGCGTACGCCGAGGCGAAGAACGCCGGTCTGACCCCGGACAACTGGAACCAGGCCGCCAACACCCACATCCAGGCCCTGCGGAACACCGAAGTCGTCCTGCTCGACGACGTCCTCAACGAGTCCCGCAGCCTCAAGGACAACGCGCTCTACGACGCCATCCTCAACACGGTCATCGTCGTCGCCTCGCTGATCCTGGCCGGCCTGCTCACCGGCTACGTCGCCCGCTCGATGATCCTCGGCATGCGCACCCTGCGCAGCGCCGCCCTGGAGATCGCCGACCACCGCCTGCCGGACCTGGTCGAGAAGCTCTCCAAGACCGACCCCGACCGGGTCGACACCTCGGTGACCCCGATCCCGCTGCACGGCAAGGACGAGATCGGCGAAGTCGCCCGGGCGTTCGACCAGGTCCACCAGCAGGCCGTGGCGCTCGCCGCCGAGCAGGCCCTGCTCCGAGGGAACGTCAACGCGATCTTCACCAACCTGTCGCGCCGCAGCCAGGGCCTCATCCAGCGCCAGCTGGCGCTGATCACCGACCTGGAGAACAACGAGGCCGACCCGGACCAGCTGGAGAACCTCTTCAAGCTGGACCACCTCGCGACCCGTATGCGCCGCAACGGTGAGAACCTGCTCGTCCTCGCGGGCGAGGAGGCCGGCCGCCGCTGGAACACCCCGGTCCCGCTGGTCGACGTGCTCCGCGCCGCCGCGTCCGAGGTGGAGCAGTACGAGCGCGTCGAGCTCTCCGGCATCCCGGAGGTCGACGTCGTCGGCGCCGCCGTGACCGACCTCGTCCACCTGCTCGCCGAGCTGCTGGAGAACGCGACCTCGTTCTCCAGCCCGCAGACCCGGGTGCTGGTCAACGCGACCCGCCTGCCGGACGGCCGCGTGCTGGTCGAGATCCACGACAAGGGCATCGGCCTCACCGCCGAGGACTTCGCCGAGATCAACGAGAAGCTGGCCGAGCCGCCCACGGTCGACGCCACCATCTCCCGCCGCATGGGCCTCTTCGTGGTCGGCCGGCTCTCCCAGCGGCACGACATCCGCGTCCAGCTCCGCCCGTCCGGCGAGTCGGCCGGCACCACCTCGCTGGTCATGCTCCCGCCGTTCGTCACCCAGGGCGGCGCGATGCCGGAGCCGGAGGAGCAGTTCACCGTCTCCCGGATCTTCGCCGATCAGGAGCCGACCGCCCCGTGGGCGCCGGACGCCGGCACCCGCAGCGCCGCCGAGCTCGGCTTCGACGACCACCTCACCGGTGTCGGCAACGCCGGCTCCTCCGGTTTCAGCCCGGCCCTGGAGTCCGTCCAGCGCTCGCAGCGCCTCGACCAGGTCCGCCGCACGGCCCTGGAGGGCGCGCCGCAGTCCCCGGTGGTGGACGCCGAGGTCGAGGAGGACTACCAGCAGGGCTACGACCAGTACCCGCAGCAGGGCTTCCAGCAGCAGGGCGCCTACGCCGACGACCAGTACGGCTACGACCAGCAGGGCTACCAGCAGGACGACTACGCCCAGGACGGCTACGACCAGTACCCGCAGCAGGGCTACGACCAGCAGGGCTACACCGACGGCCAGTACGCCGACGACCAGTACGGCTACGACCAGGGCGGCTTCGACCCGTACGGCCGCCCGGCCCAGGAGGCCCCGGCCGACCACCCGTACGCCCCGGAGACCCCCGCGCTGCCCGCCGCCGAGCAGGCGCCCACCACGCTGGCGTCCGGGCTGCCGCAGCGGCGCCCCGGCGAGCAGCTGGCGGGCGGTGGCCCCGGCTCCGCGCCGGCCGGCGCGCTCCCGACCGGCGACAGCCCGAACTGGTTCGCCGGTGCCAAGGACACCTCCTCGCCCCTGGAGTCGCGCGGCCACGACGTGTCCTCGCTCGGCGGATACGGCCCGACCGGCCCGACCGCCAGCGCCGCCTGGCAGTCACCGAACGACGGCGACTGGCAGCGGGCCGAGCAGTTGCGCGAACCCTCCTCCGCCGGGACCACCCAGTCCGGTCTGCCGCGGCGCGTGCCCAAGCAGAACCTGGTGCCCGGCAACGCCAAGAGCACCCCGCAGGAAGGGCCGCAGGTCTCCCGCAGCCCCGAGGAGGTCCGTGGCCGCCTCACCAACCTGCGTCGCGGTGTGGAGCAGGGCCGCAGCGCCGGCACCACCGGAAGCTTCCGGATCGACCCCGATCAGGCAGACCAGTCCGGCAACGGACAGAACCGAAGCACCGATCTCTTCGGCGGCTCGAACCACCAGGAGCGTTGAGTTGACTCAGATGAGCCAGGCCGCACAGAACCTGAACTGGCTGATCACCAATTTCGTGGACAACACCCCCGGGGTGTCCCACACCGTGGTGGTCTCCGCGGACGGCCTCCTCCTGTGCATGTCCGAGGGCTTCCCGCGCGACCGCGCCGACCAGCTCGCCGCCGTCGCCTCCGGCCTCACCTCCCTCACCTCCGGCGCCAGCCGGATCTTCGAGGGCGGCGAGGTCAACCAGACCGTGGTCGAGATGGAGCGGGGCTTCCTGTTCCTGATGGCCATCAGCGACGGCTCCGCCCTCGCCGTGCTGGCCTCCCCGGACTCCGACATCGGCCTCGTCGGCTACGAGATGGCCCTGCTCGTCGACCGCGCCGGCGCCGTCCTCACCCCCGCACTCCGCGCGGAACTCCAGGGCAGTCTCCTGCACTGACGGTTCGTCGGATACCGTCCAGGTATTCGAAGCACCTCCGCGTCCTTCCCGGGCCCGCTTCGGCGGGCTCGGGTTCGGACGTTGTACGGCCTTCGCACCACCGGCTCCGGACTCGCGCCGAAGCTCGCAATTGCACCGCCGCACCCTGTGAGGAGAGGAACCGTGACACCGCCCGACGACCGCAGCGGCCAATACGGTCTTCCGTACCCCGGCACAGGCCATGACGCCTTCGGATCACCCGGCGTCGGCCACGGTCAGGAGTACGGCCGACACCAGTACGGGCAGCCCCGGCACCCGTACGCCCGGCCCGAGGAACAGTACGGCCAGTACGACCAGTACGCCCAGCAGCAACCCTCCTACGGCGCCCCGGCGCCCGGCTACCCGGGACCGACGCCCGAGCCGGATCCCGGTTTCCAGCCGGCCCAGGAGCCCGGACACGTCGAGGAGTTCGAGGACGAACCCGACTCCGGCCCGCTGATCCGTCCGTTCGCGATGACCGGCGGTCGCACCCGGCCGCGCTACGAACTCGCGCTGGAGGCCCTGGTCTCCGCCGACGTCGATCCGCAGCGCCTGGCCACCCTGCTCCCCGAGCACCAGCGGATCTGCACGCTGTGCACGGAGGTCAAATCCGTCGCCGAGGTGTCGGCGCTCCTCTCCCTGCCCCTGGGAGTGGCCCGCATCCTCGTGGCAGACCTGGCCGAGGCCGGCCTGGTCGCCATCCACCAGCCCGCTTCCGGCGGCGAAACCGGAAACCAGCCCGACGTCACGCTGCTCGAAAGGGTCCTCAGTGGACTTCGCAAGCTCTAACGCGGCCGCCCCCACCCGCGCCACCACCTCCGCGAAGATCGTCGTCGCGGGCGGCTTCGGTGTCGGCAAGACCACGCTCGTCGGCGCCGTCTCCGAGATCAACCCCCTGCGCACCGAAGCCGTCAT
>NZ_JBFBOC010000063.1:0-5169 GCF_040685975.1 Kitasatospora sp. NPDC086791
GGAGAGCAGGTCGCCCAGCGCGCGCAGGCGGTCGTTGGTCTCGGTGACCTGGGCGGCGGTGCGCAGGGCACCCCCGTGCAGTCGGGCTCTTCGTCAGGAGGTCTGGCGGCGGGCTGCCTCAAGGCGCCGTCGGAGGTCGCGGATGATCTCGCTCCAGCGCCACGACTCCGGGGCGTCCCAGTACTTCTCGCCGATCGGGTGCCAGTCGGACAGCTCGCTCAGTTGAACGGCCAGCGCTTCCCAGTCGGTCGGGTGCGTGGTGCCCGAGTCCCGGTCGAGCTTCCGGGCGACGTCGTGGAGGCGGTGGGCCGCCCGGTAGTAGGACAGCTGGGTGTCGGTCAGTCGCCGTACCGCGAAGCCGTCGCACTTGCTGCACCAGTCGAAGTCGTCGCGGGCGAGGAGGTCCGCGATGCGCAGCAGGTCGTCGTGCTCGGTGACGCCGCGTTCTCCGGAGTGTGAGCAGAACGGTGAGTGGCCCTTGCGTTGCCAGCCAGGATCGGCATCGGTGGTGTAGACCTGTACATCGGCGAGGACGCCCAGCGGGATTCCGCTGCCGCCGTGCCACCGGTCGGTGCCGGGCTGCTCGAACGGTTGGAGGCGAAGGCGGCGGGCGCTGACCAGCAGGCCGTGCCACACCGCGCTGGACACGGTACGGCGGCGGCCGTCGCGGTCGGGGCCGCCGTCGAGAGTGCGCAGGTCCGCCGCGCCGCGTGCCATGGCCAGGCATCGCAGCTCCTGTTCAGGGTTCTCCCTCCAGTACCTCAGGCGAGCGGTGATGCGGGCGCCGTCTGCGAGACCGAGGTCCTCTCCGAACCGCGGATCGTGCGGATCGCGGACGGGGGCGGGCCAGACGCTCTCCCCGTCGTCTTCGTCGGGACGAGGCCCGACTTCCCGGATCCACGGTTCGATGACGCTCGCCGGCAGGTCCGAGGCTCCGGCGATGATGGTTCCGCGCCACCCGGCGGCCAGCCGCCTCTCCACGACCGCCAGTGGCAAGACCCCCGGTCCTCCGTCCGGAGAGAAGACCAGGTACAGCTGGTCGTCACCCGCCGAGACGGCGCGCAGCGCGCGCACGTGGTCGGCGGCGAGCGACTGGCGGTCACGGACGGGGGTGTCGTCGAAGATCCCCGGCCTGATGTGGGCCACGGCCGTTTCGGCCCCGGTACCGGTCGTCGTTTCGGTCGTGGCGGTGGTGTGGGGTTCGCAGTCGAGGAGGGAGGCGCGGGAGTCGAGAAGTCGGCCGGCGATAAGGGGCGGGACCCGCAGGGTGAGGGTGCGCCGGGCCCAGTCGGCGGTGGCGAGGTAGGTGACGAGAACGCCGGTGGTCCAATTGTCGAGTTCGCTGAGGAATCCCCGCTCGTACCGGTGCGAGGAGTCGTCGGCGACCTCCGACAGGTGCGCGGTCACCAGCAAGATCGGCGCGGGCTCGGCCCCGGCAGCTGCGGCACGCGCCAGGTCCTCCCAGGACGCGACCAGCTCGTCAGCGGCGGAACATGCCTGTGCGTAGCCCTTGCGGTTGGAGCGCATACCGTGGGTGAGCGTGTAGGAGATGTACGAGCGCTCACTCGGCCGGCCCCAGCCGGCTTCGGCCTTGCGCTGCCAGTCCCGCCACAGTGCCTTCAGTCCCCTGTTGATCTCCTCCCGCGTGCCGATCGCCGTCAGCGCCGGATCGTCGGTGGGCAGGTCCGGCTCGTCCAGTAGTGCCGCTGCCGCGCCGGTCAGGAGTCCGTCCGGGTCGACGAACCGTGCAGCCTGCACACGCAGCGTCTCCAGGTGCTCCTTCTTCACGGCCAGTTTCGGCTCCGCCCAGTCAGCGAGCCAGGGGAACATCTCGGCAGCGGCCTGGGCCCGGTGCAGGCTCTTCGCCGCATCCCGCCAGGCGGAGAACACGCTGTCCCGCACGTGCTCGGCGTCGTCGCGCGCCTCTTCGTCGTCGCCGTCCGCTTCCTCGCTGTCAGGGTCGACTGCGGGCTCGGTGCGCAGCAGGTCTGCGGCGGCCTGGACCTCGCTCTCGTCCCACCAGGTGTCCTCGTCCGGCCCGGTGTGGGATCGCAGCTGGTACAACAGGCCGATCCCTCCGAGTTCCTTGAGGAAAACACCCAGGCCGGTTTCCGGGCGCACCCACGCGCCCCACTGCGCGCAGCGCGAGCACATCCGGCCGATCGTCTCCGCGTTCAACGGGACCTGGGCCGTCGTGATGTCACGGGCACGCAGCTGGGCGCACGTCGTCGCAGCATGGAGCTTGGCGTTCTTGCCCTTGGCCGAATAGACGGTGACGGGCGTGCCCTCGAACGGGCCGAGCGGAACATCTGCGGTCAGAGCACAGTCGAGCACGTGACTCCCCTATCGGTCTCGGCTTGCGAGCCTAGATGAGGGCACCGACAAGGTCAGCCGAGAACGCTGTTCCCACATGCGTCCTGCGGACGACGGCAAGCGGCCCCGCCTGGCCGGTGATCTCCTGTCCGCCCGGGCGGCGTCGGTGTCATTCCCCCGCGGTGAGCCAGCGCAGGCGCCCGTCCTTGGGAGAGCTCCGGCAGGTGAGGGCCAGGCCCTTCGAGGAGGTGGCGGTGGCGCCGGCCTCGCGGCACTTGCGGTGGGGTTCGTTGCAGCTTCCCTTCTTCTTGCCGGGTATCTGGGCGCAGTTCTCGGTGTCGTGCGCTTCCTTACCCACAGGGGAGAGGTTGTCGTAGTTGCTCCCGTCATGCCGCCCAGGGGAGTCTCCGTCCGGGCCGGCCGTCGCTGTCGGCTTCCCGGTCCCGCCGCTCCCGGTGGGTGCTGGAGCGGTGCCGGCCAGGGGTGCGGTCGGCGAGGACGTCCGGGCCGGGGCCGGCGGAGTGGAAGCCGCCATCGGCACGGGCGACAGCGGTGGGACGGACAACGGCAGTGCGGATGACGAGGCCGCCACGGAGGACGGGTTCGGCGCAGCGTCGGGCGACAGCCCGGTGCCGCACGCCGTGGCCATGCCGAGGAGCGCGCCCGCGACGAACAGCGCCGTGACCCTCGACATGGTGGGCATATTGATCACGAAACGGGGCATCGGGTCAGTGTAGGCAGTCAGTGATCTTGGCCGATCGCGGTACCCGCCACGGTGGGGAGAAACCAAGGATCGTAGACGTACTGCACGGGCCCCGCCCCGTGGAACAGCGCGTGACCATGAAAGAATCCTGCAGGTGAGCCCTATATCGCCCGGGAAGCCGGTTCAGCTGTGTTCGGATCCTGGTTGTTCGCAGCCGACCGCGTACCGGACGCGTTCGCGCGATGCCTGGTGCGACGATCACATCACAGGCATCCTCCGCGTCGGCGGCCTGGAGCCGTTGGAGCCGTTCGCCAAGCCGACGGCGTGGCGTCTGACCCGGTGCCTGACGTGTGGCTGCGAGGCCCACTACCGATTCGAGTACACGGTCTCCAAGAACGCGGAGGACGAGGCGACCTGCCGGGCGTGCTACTGGCGCCAGTGGGCGCAGGACGAACGACGGCGCCACGGCGCGTACGCGGATCTGACGCCGGTCCCCGCGGCTGAGGCCAGGGAGCACGCGGAGCAACACGGCTACGACTACCTGGCAGCACTGACCGACCCGTCCTACCGCGACGACCCTCATCACGTCCGGTGCCGGTACTGCAACCGTCTCGCCGCCGAACGGATGGGGGACATCGCGTTCGGCTGCCGGTGCCAGACCAACCCGAGCCGCGCACGACAGACGCCCAACCCGCCCGGGCAGAAGCAGCGGGCCCTGCTCAAGGACTCCGGGCTCGCCGTCCTCGCATGGTGGGACCACGAGGCGAACGACCTCTCACAGTGGGAGACCGTCACCGTCACAGCCCGCCGCGAGGCGGCCTGGCGCTGCCCCGACTGCGGCTTGCAATTCACCGCCCGAGTCCACGACATGATCCACCGGGCGCAGTGCCCCTCGTGCGAGCCGAAGCGCCGGGCCGAGTGGGAGGCTGAGTACGAGCGCTACCAGGGGACCCCGGTCGCCGACGTGCCCGAGTTGCTCGCCGCGTGGGCCGACGATGAGGACCCCCGGACCGTCCCGGTCTCCGGGTACGGCCGGTTGCACCGGTTCCGCTGTCCGAGCGGGCACCACCCGCGGGTGTCGCCGTACACCTACCTCCGGTCGGGTTGTCCGTCCTGCCGGAGCCAGGAGACGCGCACGGCCGGCCTGGAAGCCGTCGAAGCCGATCCGGCCCCGTTCCGGCTCAGCCCGGAGATCGCCTCCCAGTGGCACCCGACCCTCAACGGGCGCATCAGTCTGGCCAAGCTGTCCCCGCGCTCACGCAGGACCGTGTGGTGGCGCGACCCCGGCTGCGGCCATGAGTGGCAGGACACGCCGGAGCAGCGGGACAAGGGCCAGCGTCTGCGCTGCCCCGAGTGCCGCACGATCCTGGACTCGCTCGCCTTCCACTTCCCGGACCTCGCGACCGAGTGGTCGCCGGTGAACCCGGTCTCCGCCTGGCACGTAGGGCCGTCTGGGCAGACCGTGTTCGTCCCGACCTGGGTATGCTCCGCCATCCCTGAGCACGTGTGGCAGGCCTCCCTGCCCTCCCGCGCCGCTGGCAGCGGGTGCCCCGAGTGCAGGGAGCACGGCAAGTCGCAGATCGAACTGGACCACCACGAGGCGGCGGAGCGCGCCTTCGGCAAGGCCGCCTCCGGCCAGGCCGTGCGCCACGGCGCGTTCGTCCGGCGAAGCGTCTGGCACGTCGACATCACGGTCGAACTCGGCGACGGACACAAGCTCGCCATCGAGTACGACGGCTCCTACTGGCACGCGGACAAGGCCGATGTCGATGAAGAGAAGTCCCGCGACCTGCTCGCCGCCGGCTACCTCGTCGCCCGGCTGCGCGAACATCCCCTCCCGGCCCTGCCGATCGACGACCCCGGCTACACCGAGTTCGTCGTCCACTCCACCGCTCCCAACCCCGATGGCGTGATCAGCCGCGTGAGGCAGTGGGTGTCGGAGCGCCGGCTGCCGGGCTCGTGGTGACGCCTGGGCTGGTGCTTGAGCTACCTCCCCAGGCGCGGGGACGGGAAGATGGTGCTGCCGTGGGCGCATAGTCCAGCAGCGGCGAGAGCCACCGGAAGCTGTCAAGTCAAATGAGACGGTCTGTTGCTATATGGACTGTTGAGCGGGTTCTGTCTCCTGCTTCGGCTCGTTGATCCAGACCGTCTGG
>NZ_JBFBOC010000064.1:0-4550 GCF_040685975.1 Kitasatospora sp. NPDC086791
TCGTTGGGTGATGGGGTGCGGCGGGCGTTGGGTCGTGAGCCGAGGGACTTCGCGGAGTACGCGCGGGAGGCCGCGGCCTCCGGCGTGTGGAACGTATGAGCCGGCTCGTCCCGGGTGGCCCCAACCGGCCACCCCCGGGCGGGCGTTGGAAGGGAACCTGAACGGACTCTGGAGGTCTGGTCATGTCGGACGGCACAACGGTCTGGTCGAGCGAGCGGGGCATCGGCGCACTGCCCGGCCACATCAAGGGCTTCGGCCTGATGCACGTGGCGATGCGCCGCGACGCGGCGCGGCTGAGCGCCGTCGCCGCGCGGGGCTCATCGGGTTCCACGGCGGAGCTGGCGGAGTGGTTCGGGCGGCTGCGCGCGGTGATCGACTGGCACCACCACAGCGAGGACGAGATCCTCTGGCCGTACCTGCGTGGCCAGGTGGCCGGCTTCGACGGTGGCGGGGTCCTGGAGGAGGACCACGAGGCGCTGGACCGGTCGATGCGGCGGGTGGCGGGGGTGCTCGGCTCCGGCCTGCGCGCCGAACTGCCCCAGGCCGCAGAGGCGTTCGAGACCCTGGTGCGCAAGCACCTGGGACACGAGGAACCGGTGGTGTTCCCGGCGCTGGCCGGCCTGCCGGTGGACGAGTACCTGCGGGTGGAGCGCCGGATCATCCAGAGCGCGCCGACTCAGGTGATGACCTACCTGCAGCCCTGGATGTTCGACGGCGCGGACGCCGTCTCCGTCCGGGCGGTGTCGGCGACCATCCCGGCCCCGGTGCGGCTGATCGGGCGGACGGTGCTGGAGCGGCGGTACCGGCGCGGCCTGACGCCGGTGCTCTGAGCCGGACAGCCGGGCAGTTGAGAAATCGGTCGGTCGGGAAGCCGGCCGGCCGGTCGGTGGGGAAGCCGGCCAGCCGGGCAGCCGGCCGGGCAGCCGGTCGCTGCATCGCAGGACGCGGCACACGCCGTCCTGCGGGCCGGGGTGCCGGCCGTCGCGCTTTCGTTGCGCGGCGCACCGCACGGTGGGCGGTGTCGTGTGCAGCACGTTCGTCGGCACCGCAGTCCGCGGGCCGGGAGAGTGAAGGGGTCCTGAGATGCGTTCGGATCAGACTGCGGGTCCGCTGTCGTACTCCGCGCCGTCGGCCATCGGAGGCGTGGGAATGGGGAGTTCGGTGCAGGCGGTCGGAGAGAGCAAGGCGGCCGGGCCGCTGCTGGCGGGTGCCACCGTCGCGATGGGGTTGATGGCGGGGTTGTTCTTCGCTTTCGACGTGTCGGTGATGCCGGGCCTGGCGGCGGGTGACGACCGGACGTACGTGACGGCGATGCAGCACATCAACAAGTCGATCGAGAACGGGATGTTCGGCCTGGTGTTCGTCGGCGCCTTCGCGGCGACGGGCATTGCGGCGTGGCTGCAGCACAAGGCGGGTCGGCGGCAGGCGGCGTTGTGGGCGGCGGCGGCGACGGTGCTGTACGTGGTGGCGCTGATGGTGACGATGGGTGTCAACATCCCGCTGAACAACCAGCTGGCGGCCGCCGGTGACCCGTCGCAGATCACCGACTTCGCCGCCGTGCGGGCGAAGTTCGCCGACACCTGGGTGTCGGCCAACATGCTCCGCACCGCGCTGTGCACGGGCGGTCTGCTGGCGCTGAGCCGCTCGCTGGTGCTGCACGGCCGGTCCAGCCGCTTCGGCCGCTGACCCGTCCGGTGAGGCCCGGCCGCTGAAGAGCCGCCGCCGAGGCCCGTCCGCACGGCCGCAGGTGCCCGTCCGCCACGCGCGGACGGGCACTTTCGCGTGCGTCCCGGGCCCGGGGGCGGGCGGTGGCAGTGGCAATGGCGGTGGCGGGGCCGGATGCGCCGGAGCGTGCGCCGGTGCGCCGGGTCGGTGACTTCGCCCAAATCACTTGGTGACGCACCGAGTTGGCGCCCGGCATGGATGTGGTGGAGCATGGGCGGGCCCGGTCTGTTGCGGCGCGCTTGCGCCGCGGCCGCGGTGCCGTACGCGTGCTGGGGAGGAGGCGGGTCCGATGAGTCCGGTGGATCGTCCGTTTCTGGTCCGGGGGAGGGCGGTGCCCCTGGCCAGGTACCTGGCCGAAGAGGACATCGAAGGCCTGGTGGCCTGCTCGTGCATCGGGAACGAGGTGAGCATCGACCTCGCCGACACCCGCATCCTGGTGAGCCTGGTCGACGTCGCCGACGTGGTCAGGCTCAACTTCCACATGGTCCAGGACGGACCGGCCAAACCCCGTTCCTGGTCGCGCCGACTGCCGGCCGGCACCGGACCGCGCGAGATCGCGGGCCGGATCGCGTTGGACGTCCGCACCCTGGAACGCGAGCTGGCGCCGTTGCGCCGCCGTCCGCCGGAGGTGCCGCCGCAACGCCGTCCGAGGTGAGGGCGGGGCCGTGACCACCCGTCGGGAGGCGGGCGGTCACGGCGCCAGGGCTGCCAGCGGGGTCAGGGCTACCGGCGCGTCACCAGCCAGAACAGGCTCGCGGTCAGGTTCGCGCGCAGCGCCGGATCCGCCACGGCCGGGGTGGGGTCGGTGGCGACGGCGGTGAGGACGTGCGGCCGGGTCCGGGGGCCGGTCAGCTTGAGGTCGGAGAGATCCAGCGCGGTAAGGCCGCGGAACCGGTCCAGCTCGCGCCCGTCCAGGAACCAGCGCAGTCGGGTGCCGGGCACCGGCAGGTCAACGGTCAGGTGGTCGGAGGCGGTGAGCCAACTGCCCTCGGCGGTGGGGCTGGTGAGCGGGGTGGCGTGGCGGTAGAAGCCGGCGATCATGGCCTCGCGCCCCGGCAGGTTGAACTCCCGTCCGAGCGAGCGCATGATCGAGTTCTCGGTCGGACGGTACAGCCCGGTCGGGTAGTAGCCACCGCCCTCGTACGTGCCGACCGTCCCGCCGTCCGGCGAGGCCTGCCCGAGCCAGCGGGACCACTTGCTGGCCTGCTGCCGCATCCGGTCGGCGGTCAGGGTGCTGATGTTGGCCTCGGCCGGCTCGTCGCCCTGGTAGGTCCCCTGGCCGTCGTAGGCGTACTCGTCGGCGAGCTTGCCCAGCGAGTGCCCGGTCTCGTGCACCGCGATCTGCCCGGACCGGGCGTTCCCGCCCGCCACCGTGGCGATGCCCTCGTAGCCCAGCGGGGACTTGACGTCGTTGTAGCCGGCGCCGCCGTACTTGGCGCTGTTGGCCACCACGAGCACCAGGTCCGCCTGTGGGGCCTTCGAGGCGTACCCCTCGACCGCCTTCTCGTCCACGCAGAGCAGCCGCTCCACGCCGTCGCACCAGAAGTACGAGCCCAGCGCGGTGTGCCGCACCGTCGCCTGGTCCGGATCCCCGGTCACCCCCGACTCCGGTGAAACGGCGGCCACCGCCCACACGTTGAACAGCCCGTGGTAGGTGGCGTACGGCTCGACGGCGGTCACCTCGCGCCACTTCTCGGCCGCGTCGGTGAGGAACTTCTGCTGCTCCTGCGCGGTGTAGCCGTCGCCGATCACCACGACGTCCAGCTTGGTCGCCGGATCGCCGCTGCGGACCAGCGGCGTCACGTCGCCATCACCCCGTACCGGGGCCACGCCCTGGGCCGGCGCGGCGACGAAGGGGGAAATGGCCGGGGCCTGGGCGCGGGAGATGCTGCCGTCCTCGGCGAAGGCCTCCACCGGGCGGGTGGGAGCCGCGACGGGCGGCGTGCTGCCGGCCGGTGCGCTGTCGGCCGGCGCGCTCCAGGCGGGGGAGGAGGCGGAGCCGAGGAGAGCGGCGGTGAGGGCGGCGGTGAGTAGGACGGTGGCGGTTCTGGTGGTTCGGGCGGTTCCGGTGGTTCGGGCGTCGATGCGGGGCACGGGTGGTGTCCTCCCTGGTGAGCGGTCCGTGGCCTGCCTCCTTCCCATGTCGAGAACCTGACAACCACGCAGTGGAGGCGATGGGGTCACGGGTGCATCGTCTGCTGGCGCGGCCGTAGGGTGAGTGCGGCGATCAGGTGGAGGAGCGGCGGCGGCATGACGGAGTCGATTCCCGGTTCGGCAGCCGCCACGCCGGCCGATGTGGCGCGCGCTCGGGGAGGGATCGAGCTGAGCCTTCCAGTCCCGTTGCTGGCACTGTGGAGGGTGACGGACGGCCTGATGACCGATGCCGGTGTAACCGTCTATTCGGCCGGGTGCATCGGCGAACGCAACGCCACCTACGAAGTCGCGCAGTACGCACCGGGTTTTGTTCTCATCGGTGACGGCAGCGGGGGTCGCGGTTTTCTCCTGCGCGCCGAGGACGGCTGCCCCGTCGTCTATTCGTCGGACCTCGGTGATCTGGGACCTGAGGACTTCGAGGTCGAGTCCGAGGATTTCGCGTCCTGGATCGAATCGCTCTGCCCTGGCCGTTTCTGCTGAGCATTCGTTCATCCACGCGATGAGCCGGGAGCACCGCCCGTACAACTGACGGCGGTGATGCCCGGCTCTTTCGTGTTTTCTTTGTTGTTTCTGTTGTTCTGTTTGTTCTGTTGTTTATTGGTGGTTGTTGGTGAGGTGGTGGTGGAGGTTGGTGAGGGCGTGTTGGGTGGCGGTGGTGTGTTTGGTGGTGA
>NZ_JBFBOC010000065.1:0-4224 GCF_040685975.1 Kitasatospora sp. NPDC086791
CACTGCGCACCCTGCCCCGGAAACACGAACACCGACCGACCCACCGGGCGGGCCGTCCCGGTGACCAGACCCGGCGCCGTGCCGCCCCCGGCCAGAGCCTCCAACGCCTCCACACCGCTCAGCACCGCACGGTGATCGAAACGCGACCGCCCCGCCAACGCCCGACCCACGGCAACCGCGCCAACCTCCGGATGCCCGGCCAGGAACGCCCCCAGCCGACGCGCCTGCTCCCGCAGCGCCACATCCGACTTCCCCGACAACACCCACGGCACCACCCCGCCAGCGGACCCCGCCGAAACCCCGACCGGCTCCTCGGCAGCCGCCTCGATCACCACATGCGCGTTGGTGCCGCTGATGCCGAACGCCGACACGCCGGCCCGGCGGGGACGCCCCGTCTCCGGCCACGGCCGGGCCTCGGTGAGGAGTGAGACCTGGCCCGCCGACCAGTCGACGTGCGAGGTCGGCGCGTCGACATGCAGCGTCCGCGGCAACTGCCCGTGCCGCATCGCCATGACCATCTTGATCACACCCGCCACACCCGCCGCCGCCTGGGTGTGCCCGATGTTCGACTTCACCGACCCCAGCCACAACGGCTCCACCCGCCCCTGACCGTAGGTCGCCAGCAGCGCCTGCGCCTCGATGGGATCACCGAGGGTGGTCCCGGTGCCGTGGGCCTCCGCCGCGTCCACGTCCGCCGTCGACAGTCCCGCGTTCGCCAACGCCTGACGGATCACCCGCTCCTGCGACGGACCGTTCGGCGCCGCAAGCCCGTTCGACGCGCCGTCCTGGTTCACCGCCGAACCCCGCACCACCGCCAGCACCCGGTGGCCGTTGCGACGGGCGTCGGACAGGCGTTCCAGCAGCACCAAACCGGCGCCCTCACCCCAGGCCGTACCATCGGCCGCCTCGGCGAACGCCTTCACCCGCCCGTCGGCCGCGAGCCCCCGCTGCCGCGAGAACTCGACGAACCCCGCCGGCGTCGCCATCACCGTCACACCACCGGCCAACGCCAGCGAGCACTCCCCCGCCCGCAATGCCTGCGCCGCCAGATGGATCGCCACCAGCGACGACGAGCACGCCGTGTCCACCGACACCGCCGGGCCCTCCAGCCCCAGCAGATACGACACCCGCCCGGACGTGGCGCTGGTGGCTGTTCCGGTGGCGAGAAAACCTTCGAGGTCCGGCGGCGGCTGGTTGCCGTAGCCGGAGGACCACAGGCCGGTGAACACGGCTGTGCGGCTGCCGCCGAGTGTGGTCGGGTCGATGCCGGCGTACTCGAAGGTCTCCCAGGCGGTCTCCAGCAGCACCCGCTGCTGCGGGTCCATCGCCAGTGCCTCGCGCGGCGAGATGCCGAAGAACCCGGCGTCGAAGCCGGCGCCGTCGGCGAGGAAGCCGCCCGATCGGCTGTAGGTCGTGCCCGGCCGGTCCGGGTCAGGGTCGTAGACGACCTCCCATCCACGGTCCGGCGGGAATTCGGTGATCGCGTCGGCACCGTCCGAGACCAGCCGCCACAGGCCGTCCGGGGACTCCACTCCGCCCGGGTAGCGGCAGCCCATGCCGATGATCGCGATCGGCTCGCGCGCGGCCTCCTCCATGTCGGCGAGGCGCTTACTGAGCACTCCCAGGTCGGCCGTGGCGCGCTTGAGGTACGTGCGGAGCTTCTCTTCGTCGGACATCGCTACTCCTCAGCGTTGCGGGACTCGCCCGAGCGGATGACCTCGGTCCTGCGGTGCACATCGTCCAAAAGACTGAACAGTTCGTCGTCGCTGGCCTCGTCGACACCGGCCGCGGAGCCGGTACGTTTGGCGGTCCAGGCCGCGAGAAGTGCTTCGAGGCGGGCCGCGACGGTCTCGTAGTCGGCGTCGGCGGCTGCCGCGTCCAGGGTGGACTTGAGCCGGTCGAGTTCGGCGAGCAGGGGGTCGGGTTCGGTGCCGTGCAGCCGTGTGTGCACGAAGGCGGCGAGGCGGGCCGGTGTCGGGTGGTCGAAGACGAGCGTCGCGGGCAGGCGCAGGCCGGTGTCCGCGTCGAGCTGGTTGCGCAGTTCCACGGCGGTGAGCGAGTCGAACCCGATGTCGGTGAACGCCTGGTCGGGGTTGACCGCCTCCGGTGACGCGTGCCCCAGGACGAGGGCGACCTGGCCCACGACGAGTTGCAGCACGTCGGCCTGCGTCCACACGCGGTCGGCGGCCTGCCTGCGCCGGGGCCGTACCAGCTCCCGCAGCAGGGCGGGCGGGTCGCCGGCGCGGCGCAGCGCCGGCAGGTCGAACCTGACGGGGGCGAGGGTGGGGGTGCCCGCGGTCAGCGCGGCGTCGAACAGGGCCAGCGCGTCCGTCGTCGGCAGCGGCCGTACGCCGGCCCTGGCCAGGCGGTGCCGGTCGGTGGCGGTCAGACCTCCGGTCATGCCGCTGGTCTCCGCCCAGTAGCCCCAGGCGAGCGACACGGCCGGCTGTCCCTGGGCGTGCCGGTGTGCGGCGAGGCCGTCGAGGTACGCGTTCGCCGCCGCGTAGTTCGCCTGGCCCGCGCCGCCCAGCACACCGGCCGCCGACGAGAACAGCACGAACGCCTCCAGGTCCGAGGTCAGTTCGTGGAGGTGCCGCGCCGCGAGGGCCTTCGGCTCCCACACGCGCGCGAACTGCTGCGGGGTGAGGGATTCCACGACGGTGTCGGCCAGCGTGCCCGCGGCGTGGATCACCGAGGTGACCGGGTGTTCGGCGAGCAGCCGCGCCACCGCCTCGCGGTCGGACACGTCACACCCCACGATGTCGACGGTCGCGCCCAGCTCGGCCAGGTCGGCGGTCAGCGCGGCCGCGCCGGGGGCGTCCGGGCCGGTCCGGCTGACCAGCAGCAGGTGCCGCACGCCGTGCCGTACGACGAGGTGGCGGGCGATCGTGCCGCCCAGGGTGCCGGTGCCGCCGGTGACGAGCACCGCGCCCTCGGGGCTGAGCGGCGAGGGCAGCGGTTCGGTCCGCGCCCGTTCGAGGCGGGGGACGTGAACGGCGCCGGCGCGGATCGCGAGCTGGGGTTCGTCGCCGGCCAGCCGGACCTCGTCGCCGTCGTCACCGTCGACCAGCACGAACCGGCCGGGGTGCTCGGTGGCGGCCGACCGGACCAGGCCCCAGACGGCGGCGGCCTGCGGGTCGACGTCCTCGCCCGGCCGCACCGGCACGGCGTTGCGCGTGGCGACCACCATGCGCGGGGTGTCCGTGGTGAGGAAGTCCTGGATCACCCGCAGGGTCTCGACGGGCGATGTGGCGTGGTGGACCGGGATGTCCGGTTCGGTGGTCGCCGCTTCCAGGACCGGCCACGCCACCTGGTACGGCACGTCCTGCGTGGTGGCCCCGGCCGACCGGCGCAGGGTCAGCGAGGCGATCTCGGCGACCGGCGCGCCCGACTGGTCGGCGAGGCCGATCGCGCAGGTGTCCTGGCCGGTCACGGTCAGCCGGACCCTGGCGCGTTCGGCGCCGCGCCACCAGGAGATCCCGGCGAAGGAGAACGGCATCTTCGCCCGGTCGTCGGCGACGGTCACGATCTGGATCGCGGCGTCGAGCAGGGCGGGGTGCAGGGCGAACCGGGTGTCGCCGGGGGGTACGGCCACCTCCGCGTAGAGGGTGTCGCCGTCGCGCCAGGCCGCTCGCAGACCTTGGAAGGCCGTGCCGTAGGCAAATCCGGCGTCGGCCAGGTTGTCGTAGAAGGCGTCGAGGTCGACGGCTTCGGCGTGCGGCGGCCACTGCCGTGCCCAGGGCTCCCGTGGTGCGACGGGTACGGCGCCCAGGGTCCCGGTGGCGTGCCGTACCCACTCGCCGTCCGCGCGCGAGTGGATCGAGACGCTGCGCCGGCCCGCCCGGTCGGGGCCGACGGTCACGGACACCTGCACGGCGTCCGCGACCACCAGTGGCGTCTCCAGCGTCAGGTCCTCGACCGCCGGGCAGCCGACGTGTTCGCCGGCCCGGAGCGCCAGGTCCACGAACGCCGCGGCGGGCAGCAGGGGCGAGCCCGAGATGACGTGTTCGGTGAGCCACGGCTGCGCGGCGATGGCGAGTTGTCCCGTCAGCACCACGCCGTTGTCGTCGGGGAGTTCCATGGCGTCCCGCAGCAGCGGGTGGTCGATCCGGCCGTCACCGGTCGGTGCCGGGGTGGTGGGCTGGAGCCAGTAGTGCTCGTGCTGGAAAGCGTACGAAGGCACCCGCACACCCGACGCCCCCGCCGTCGTGGTCACGGGCGGCA
>NZ_JBFBOC010000066.1:0-4065 GCF_040685975.1 Kitasatospora sp. NPDC086791
TCCGACAGGAGGCCGTCCACACCCTCCCGGTCGGTGGTGTGGTCGTCCGCGAAACGACGGTCACCCGTCGCGTCCGGCACGTACTTCACACAGACAACGATCCTCAAGCTCACGGCCTTGTCTCCTGTACTGGTCTCGTCCGACAGCTGCGGCTGTGCAAGCGGGTGCGAACACGGCACGCACCCGCTCCGGGCAGCGGATTCCCGTGCCGGTCCGGAACTTCCTGGCAGCATACTCGCCGGTATCACAGTGGTCACTACTGGCCAGTAGCTTACGCCGGGGGGCTGCGCCGGCCGACTGCGCCCATCCTGCCCCAGACGGGGCCGACTCCACCCGACAGGGCGCACGGACCACGACGGGAACCGCTGCGACGGGCGGGTACTCAGACGAAGGAGGGTGCTCAGACCGCCTGGCCGAGCGCCGCGATCACGTCCGCCCGGCGCGGCTGCCCCGTCGCCCGACGGACCACCCGGCCCTCCGCGTCCAGCACCAGGACGGTCGGCGTCCGCCGGATCTCCAGCCTGCGGACCAGCTCCAGCCGCGCCTCGGCGTCCACCTCGACGTGCGCGACGCCCTCGACCATCCCGGCCACCTCCAAGAGCACCCGCCGGGTCGCCCGACAGGGCTGGCAGAAGACCGTCGAGAACTGCACCAGCGTCGCCCGCGCGCCGAGCGGCCCACCCAACTCCGCCTCCGACAGCCGTACCGCCCCGTCCTCGCTGCGCACCCGCATCCTCCCGTCGCACCCGGCCCGTACCAGCCCGAACGTGGTCGCCACCGCCAGCACGACAACGCACACCACCAGCCCGGTCATCCCCCCAGTCTGCGCCGACCCCGGCGGGCCCCGAAAGACGGTCGACCGCCGGGGGCGGGCCGCGTACGATCGGCCGGTGGACTCCGAGCGCACCACCCTGCCGCCGCCGACCGCCCACCGCGTCGTCCCCCGGGGCCGCGCCACCGGCCCCCACTGACGCCCCCGTCGCCACCGCCCGCCGCCGCAGCCCGTCGCGACCCCTCCGGAGCCCCTGTGCAGACCGACCCCCGCGGTCCCCGCTTCTCCGCCGCGCTCACCTCGGCCGTCCTGATCGTCGTCCTCCTCACCGGCAGCAGCGCCCTCCTCGCCGGCCAGGCACTCGTCTTCGCCCTCGGCGTCTTACGGCTCTCCCCGTACGACTGGTTCTTCCGGATCCTGGTCCTGCCCCGTCTGGCCCCGCCGTCCGCGACCGAGGACGAGCGGCCGCTGCGCTTCGGCCAGGGCATCCTCATGGTGTTCGCCGCGGTCGGCACCCTCGGCTACATCACCGGGGTGACCTGGCTCGGCCTGCTGGTCACCTCGGCCGGCCTCGCGGCCGCCTTCCTCAACGCGGCCTTCGGCTACTGCGTCGGCTGCGAGCTCTACCCGGTCGTCCGGCGCGCCCAGGGCCGCCTCACCGCCGGGGCCTGACCCACGGCGCCGGAACCGAAAAGGTTCCCGTTCGAATTCATCACGGAGATCACACCGGCAAAATCGGCTTGCCCGCACGCCTCAGGTGACAGCAGGCACTCGTTCGGGGGATCATCTCCGTGTATCACCCGTGACCGCCGCGGCGTGCCGTGCTCCGGTCGGCACCGCCCGCGCGACGTCACGGGCCCCCGCCGAACCGGGCTCCGGCCCGTGGAAGTCAGGACTGACCGTGGCAGAGTTCGTGTACCCGCCGGTGATCGGCGCCGCACTCACCGCCTTCCGCGCGCTCGACGTGCGGATCAAGATCGTGGGCGCCGAACACATCCCCGCCAGGGGGGGAGCGGTACTGGTCAGCAATCACATCAGCTACCTGGACTTTCTCTTCGCCGGCCTCGGCGCCTACCGCGGCGGCAAGCGCAAGACCCGCTTCATGGCGAAGGACGACGTCTTCAAGCACCCGATCTCCGGCCCGCTGATGCGCGGCATGAAGCACATCCCGGTGGACCGCGCCGACGGCCAGCCCGCGTACGAGGCCGCCGTGCGCGCCCTCAAGGCCGGCGAGGTGGTCGGGGTGTTCCCCGAGGCGACGATCAGCCGCTCGTTCATGCTGAAGAAGTTCAAGACCGGCGCCGCCCGGATGGCCGCCGACTCCGGCGCCCCGCTGCTGCCCGTCGTCCTCTGGGGCACCCAGCAGCTCTGGACCAAGGGCCGCCCGAAGACCCTCACCAAGCGCCACGTTCCGGTCACCATCATGATCGGCGAACCGATCCACCTCGGGCCGAACGACAAGCCCGTCATGGTCACCAGAAGACTCCGCGCCGCGATGAGCGAGATGCTCGACCGGGCCCAGCGCGAGTACCCCGGCAAGCCCGCCGGCCCGGACGACACCTGGTGGCTGCCCGCCCAGCTCGGCGGCACCGCGCCCACCCTGGAGGTCGCCGAGGCCGAGGACGAGGCGGAGGCCCTCGCCAAGGCCGAACGCCGCGCCGCCCGGGACTGACCAACCCCCTTCGCTACTCCATGTGGCCGAGCGAACGCGATCCGTCGCGTGTCGCCGGGCCGCCGACCCTTCCCGCCTGACACAGTGACAACTCCTTTCAGGGGCCTTCGTCCTGAATCGGCGACGGGGGCAGATGTCGAGCGGTCGGCACAGGTCGGAGGCGGAGAATGACACGGATCACCGGCACACGGCAGTCACCCACGAGCAGGGCCCGCACACGCGCAAGCGCTGGTGCGGGCCTTCTGCTTCTGGGCACCCTGCTCACCGGCTGCGGGGCCGAACCCGGGGAGATCCCACTCTCGGAGATCCGGCCGGAGTCCCCCTCCGCCACCCCCGAGCCGACCCCCACCGCGAGCCCCGGCGTCGTCGGCGCGGCAGCGGGAACCCCTGCCGCGGCCACCGCGCACAACGGGCTGATCGTCAGCCGGGCCTACACCGACGCCTCGCGCACCACCAGTGCCATCGTCACCCTCTCCCCCGACGGCAGCGGTCAGCACCAGATCACCCAGCCGCCTGACCGCGCGCGCGACGACCGCCCCGACTGGTCCCCCGACGGCACCGTCGTCGCGTTCGACCGCACCGACCCGCAGACCGGCGCCGCCCGGCTCTGGACCGTCGCCACCTCCGGCGAGGGCGCCCACCAGATCAACCCGCTCTGCGACGGCTCCGGCGGCGGCACCGACTGCGCCAACGAGGACGAGCGCGCCCCCGCCTTCTCCCCGGACGGCAAGCAACTCGCCTTCAGCCGTTCCTGGGGCGCCCTGGACCCGGCCGACAAGACCCGGACGCAGTACTCGGACCTCTACCTGATGAGCCCCGAAGGCACCGACGTCCAACGGCTCACCTTCCTCACCAACGACAAGCCCTACTCCGGCGCGGTCAGCAACCCCAGCTGGTCCCCCGACGGCAAGCAGCTCACCTTCGAGTACCGCACCGGCGCCACCGGGCAACCCGCCAACAGCCGCGCCATCTACGTCGTCAGCGCGGACGGCACCGGACTCCGCCAGCTCACCCCCTGGGAACTGCGCGCCGGCGACCGCGCGGAGTGGTCCCCCGACGGCACCCGGATCCTCTTCACCACCTACCCGGCAGGCCCCGAGAACGCCCCCGGCGGCGGCATCTACACCGTCCACCCCGACGGCACCGCCATCGGCGCACTCACGGCCGCCCCCTCCGACACCTTCTACGGCGCGGCCGCCTATGCCCCCGACGGCCAGTCCATCATCTTCACCCAGGCCCCCGCGGGTGCCGTCGGCGCCGACCTTTACAGCATGCGGCCGGACGGCACGGGCGTCGCCCGCCTCACCAACACCGCCGACAAGTGGCTCAACCGCCCGGCCTGGGGCACCGCGGAGCCTCCGGCCGCGCCGGACGCTCCGTCCGCGCCGGCCCAGGGCGCCCAGCCCGAGGCCCAGGCCCAGGGGCAGCCGCCGACCGAGGGGCCGCAGGCCGACGACGAGTGATCCGGCGGTCGCGGGCCGCCCGGAAACGCGAGAAGACCCCCTCCCGAAATGGGAGGGGGTCTTTTCTGAATGATTGTTCGGCGGCGTCCTACTCTCCCACAGGGTCCCCCCTGCAGTACCATCGGCGCTGTAAGGCTTAGCTTCCGGGTTCGGAATGT
>NZ_JBFBOC010000067.1:0-3169 GCF_040685975.1 Kitasatospora sp. NPDC086791
CCCCGCCCGCCACCAGACCCCACAACTCCTGCGCCGACCCCACCCCACCCGGATACCGGGCCCCCAACCCCACCACCACCACCGGATCACCCGACACCGGAACCCCGACCGGCACGGGTGAGGCGGGGGCCTGGCGCCGGGCGCCGACCAGGAGGTCCCGCAGGTGGCCGGCCAGCGCGTCGGGGGTCGGGTAGTCGAAGACCATCGTCGCGGGCAGCCGTACCCCGGCGACCGCGGACAGGCGGTTGCGCAGTTCCACTGCGGTGAGCGAATCGAAGCCCAGGTCCTTGAAGGTCCGCTCGGCGCTGACGGCCGCGGTGTCGGTGTGGCCGAGGACCGCGGCCGTCTGGCCGGTGACCAGTTCCAGGACGCGGCTGTGCTGCTCGGTCTCGGGCAGGGCCGTCAGTTCCCTGCCCAGGCCCGGCCGGTCCGTGCGCCGGGCGGGCCTGGTACGGGTGAGACGGCTGAGCAGGGGGCGGGTGGACGCCGCCGACAGGTCGAGGTGTGCGGGGACCAGCGCGGGATCGGCGGCGCCCAGGGCCAGGTCGAACAGTGCCAGCGCCTGGTTCGTGGGCATCGGCAGCACGCCGGCGCGGGCGAGGCGCTTGCGGTCGGTGTCGGTGAGGTGTTCGGTCAGCCCGCTGGCCTCGGCCCATTGTCCCCAGGCCAGCGACACGCCCGGCAGGCCCAGGGCACGCCGGTGCACGGCGAGGGCGTCCAGGAAGGCGTTCGCGGCGGCGTAGTTCGCCTGGCCCGGGCCGCCCAGCACACCGGCGGCGGACGAGAAGAGCACGAATGCGCTCAGGCCGAGGTCTTTCGTCAGCTCGTGCAGGTGCCAGGCGGCGTCGGCCTTGGGCCGCAGCACCTGGTCGATCCGGCCGGGCGTGAGGGATTCGACGACGCCGTCGTCGAGCACGCCGGCCGCGTGCACGACCGCGGTCAGCGGGTGCGCGGCCGGGATCGAGTCCAGTACGGCCGCCAGCGCGTCCCGGTCGGCCACGTCGCAGGCCACCACCTCGGCGTCGAAGTCCACCTCCGCCGCGGTCCTGCTGAGCAGGAGCAGGTGCCGGATGCCGTGCCGGTCGCGCAGGTGCCGGGCGACGAGGCGGCCCAGTGTTCCGGTGCCTCCGGTGATCAGCACGGTGCCGTTCGGGTCGAGCGGACCGGGTGCCGGGGCCGCTTCGGCTCGTACCAGGCGGGCGGCGTGGGCCGCGCCGTCGCGGACGACAAGCTGCGGTTCGTCCCCCGCGAGGAGGACGCGGTCGTCGGTGTCGACGAGCACGAACCGGTCGGGGTGTTCCGCCTGGGCCGCGCGGACCAGGCCCCAGACGACGCTGGACGGCAGGTCGACGGGGTCCGGCCCAACCGCCCCGCGGGTCACGACGGCCAGCCGGCCGTCCCCGTCGCGCAGGAAGTCCTGGAGCACGCCCAGCGTCTCGGCGGCGACGGTGTGCGCGGCCGCCACGGGGTCTCCCGCCGGGGGCGTGACGTGGTGGACGGCCGGGGGTTCGCCGGTGCTCTCGACGGGCACCCAGTCGAGGCGGAAGAGCTGGTCGGTCCCGGCGACCGGCATGCCCGGCGGCCGGTGGCGCACGGTCAGCGCCTCGATCACCGCCAGCGGCCCGGATTCGTCGGCGAGCGCGACCCGGAAGGTGTCGGGGCCGGTGGGTGTGAGGCGGACCCGGGCCGTGGAGCCGGCTTTCCGCATCGACACCCCGGCGAAGGAGAACGGCAGGCGGCCGGCCGCCAGCAGGGTCAGCGGCTGGAGTGCGGCGTCGAGCAGCGCGGGGTGGAGACCGAAGCGGTCGCGGGTGTCGACGGGCAGCGCCACCTCGGCATAGAGCTCGTCGCCCTGCCGCCGGATCTCCCGTACGCCCGCGAACACCGGTCCGTACTCGTAGCCCTGGTCGGCGAGGGTGTCGTAGAAGTCGGTCAGGTCGACGGGCTCACCGGCCGGCTGCCAGGGCTCGCCGGTGTCGTACGGGTGGGGGCGGCCGCCGGTCGCCAGCATGCCGGTGGCGTGCCGCAGCCAGGTGCCGCCCGTCCGGGAGTGCACGGTGACGGGGCGTCGGCCCGTCCCGTCCGGTGCGCCGACGACGACCTGAACCGGCACGGAACCGTCGTCCGGCAGGATCATGGGGGCTTCCAGCACCAGTTCGTCCAGGACGTCGCAGCCGGCCTGCCGTCCGGCGTGCATGACGAGTTCGACGAACACGGTGCCGGGCAGCAGCACGGAGCCCAAGACGACGTGGTCGGCCAGCCACGGCCGGGTGGCCGTCGAGAGCCGCCCCGTGAGCAGGACGCTCTGGTCCCCGGCCAGTTCGACGACGGCCCCGAGCAGCGGGTGCCCGGCCGGATCCAGTCCCGCCGCCGACACGTCGCCCTTCGCGGCGGCGGGGTTCAACCAGTACGGCCGGTGCTGGAAGGCGTACGTCGGCAGCGGGACATGGTGGGGCTCGCCGGGGAAGACCGGCGTCCAGTCGACGGCCACGCCGTGCGTGTGCAGGCGCGCCAGGGCGAGGTGGAATTCCTGCCTGCCGCTGCCGCGGCGCAGCGTGCCGGTCACCACGCCGTCCATCACCGGCACCAGGACCGGGTGCGGGCTGACCTCGACGAAGACGGTGTGGCCGTGGTCGAGCAGCGCACGGGTGGTCTGGTCGAACAGCACAGGTTCGCGGAGGTTGCGGTACCAGTAATCGGCGTCGAGGGCGGAGGTGTCGACCGGTTCCGCGGTGACCGTGGAGTAGAAGGGGACGTCCGCGGTCCTCGGCTCGATCCCGGCGAGGTCGGTGACCAGTTGCTCGCGGATCGCCTCGACCTGGACGGAGTGGGCGGCGTAGTCGACGGGCAGACGGCGGGCGCGGACGCCGTCGGTCTCACAGGCCGCCAGCAGCTCGTCCAGCGCGTCCAGATCACCCGATACCACCACGCTGTCCGCCGAGTTGACCACCGCCACCGTCAGCCGGCCGTCCCAGCGGGCCACGAAGTCGGCGGCCCGCGCATGCCCGAGCCCTATGGAAACCATGCCGCCCCGGTCGGCCAACACCGCCAGCGCCCTGCTGCGCAGAGCCACCACCCTGGCGGCGTCCTCCAACGACAACGCCCCCGCCACGCACGCCGCCGCGATCTCCCCCTGCGAATGCCCCACGACGGCATCAGGCTCCACACC
>NZ_JBFBOC010000068.1:0-2936 GCF_040685975.1 Kitasatospora sp. NPDC086791
CGGCTGACCAGCACCACATGCCGCACACCCCGCTCGGCCACCAGATGCCGGGCCACACGGCCCCCCAGCGTCCCCGTACCACCGGTGATCAGCACGGTGCCGTCGGGGTCGATCGGCTGGGGGACGGTGAGGACGATCTTCCCGATGTGAGCCGCCTGGCTCATGAACCGGAAGGCGTCCCGCGCGCGGCGGACGTCCCAGGTGGTGAGTGGTGGCAGACCCAGCTCGCCCGCGCTGAGCAACCGGACGGCCTCGGCCAGGATCTCCCCCAGCCGCTCCGGCCCCGCGTCGGCCAGGTCGAAGGCCAGCACGCCGGGCCGGATGTCGGCCTTGCCCATCTCCACGAACCGCCCGCCGGGCGCGAGCAGCCGCAGGGAGGCGTCCAGGAACTCACCGGACAGCGAGTTCAGCACCACGTCGAAGGGTCCGAACCGGTCGGCGAACTCCAGGGTCCGGGACGAGGCGATGTGGTCCTCGTCCAGCCCCAGGGCGCGCAGCGCGTCCCACTTGCCCGGGCCGGCGGTCGCGTGGACGTCCGCCCCCCAAAGCCGCGCGAGCTGGACCGCCGCCATGCCGACGCCGCCGGCCCCGGCGTGGATCAGCACCCGGTCACCGGCCTTCAGCCCGCCCAGGTCGCGCAGGCCGTACCACGCGGTCATGAACGCGATCGGCACCGTGGCGGCCTGGGTGAACGTCCACTCGTCGGGGATGCGCACCAGCACCCTGTGGTCGGCGACGGCCACCCGGCCGAACGCGCCGGGCAGCAGCCCGGCGACCCGGTCACCCGGCCGCAGCCCGGTGACCTCGGCGCCGACCTCGGTGACGACGCCCGCGCCCTCGCTGCCGAGCAGCGCCGGGTCCGGGTAGACGCCGAGGGCGATCAGCACGTCCCGGAAGTTCAGGCCGGCCGCCCGCACGGCGACGCGCACCTCCCGGGGCCCGGGCGGGGCCTGCTCGTACGGCAGGAAGGCGAGGTCGTCCAGGCTGCCGGTGCCCGCCTGCGTCAGCCGTCCGTCGAACGCCTCCGGTGCGGAGCGCACGAGCCGGGGCACGTAGACGGCCCCCCGGCGCACCGCGACCTGGTCCTCGTCGCCGACCGACAGGCCGTCGGGCAGCTCGTCGGCGTCCACGAGGACGAATCGGCAGGGGTGCTCGGACTGCGCGGACCGGACCAGGCCCCATACGGCCGAGGCTTCCGGGTCGCTCACCCCGTCACCGGGAACGACGGCGACCGCGCCCCGCGTGCGCACCACGAGCCGTTCGCCGGGCCCGGCCAGGAAGTCCTGGACGGCCGTCAGCGCCTCGGCGACCGAGCCGGGCGAGACGACGGCGTCGCCGAGCGCGTCTTCGCCGGGGGTCAGCGGAATCCAGTCGAGGGCGTACAGCGGGCCGCGTTCGGCCATCGGACGGGTCGTCAGCGCCTCGATGGTCGCCACGGGCTCGCCGGACCGGTCCGCCAGGTGGACGGCGTAGGTGCCGGGGCGCACCACCGTCAGCCGCACGCGCGCGGAGGTCACGCCGGTGCGGTGGACCGCGATCCCGCCCAGCGAGAACGGCAGCCGCACGTCGCCTTCCGTGCCGGACAGCAGCGCCAGCGGTTGCAGGGCCGCGTCCAGCAGGGCCGGATGGACGGAGAACCGGGCCGCGTCCGGCACGGTGACCTCGGCGAACACCTCATTGCCCCGGCGCCACACCGCCTGCACGGCCTGGAAGGCCGGCCCGTACTCGTAGCCCGCCGCGGCGAGCGTGTCGTAGAGCCCGGTGACCGGTTCCGCGCCGGCCGGCGGCCATTGCGTCAGCTCCTGCCCGACCACGGGTTTCCCGCTCACCGTGCCGGTGGCGTGCCGCACCCAACCGTCCGTCCGGGACCGGACGTCGACCGTGCGGCGGCCGGTCTCGTCCGGCTCGCCCACGACGACCTGCACGTCCACCGCGCCGTCCGCGGGCACCATCAGCGGCGCCTCCAGGACCAGTTCCTCCACTGCCGCCCCGGCCGCGTGCACCACCAGTTCCACGAACGCCGTCGCGGGCAGCAGCACCGTCCCCAGTACGGAGTGGTCCGCGAGCCAAGGGTGGGTGGCCAGGGAGAGCCGACCCGTCAGGACCCGCTGCTCGCCCACCTCGACCGCGGCGCCGAGCAGCGGGTGGTCCACCGAGTCGAGCCCGGCCGCGGACACGTCTCCCGCGCCTCCGGCGAGCCAGAACCGCGTCCGTTGGAAGGGGTAGGTGGGCAGCGCCACCGGCTCCCCTTCAGGGAACGGCCACCGCACCGGCACACCCGCGACGAACAGCCGCGCCGCGGCGGCCAGGAACTCGGCCGGGGTGCCGTGGTCGCGGCGCAGTGTCCCGGTCACCACACCCGCCTCGTGCTCCTCCAGCGCAGGCGTGAGCACCGGGTGCGGGCTGATCTCGACGAAGACGGGGTCGCTACCCGAGGCGAGCAGCAGCCGGGTGGTCTGGTCGAACAGCACGGGTTCGCGGAGGTTGCGGTACCAGTAGTCGGCGTCGAGGGCGGAGGTGTCGATCTCCTCGCCGGTCACCGTGGAGTAGAACGGGATCACCGCCGGGCGTGGCGTGATCCCGGCGAGGTCGGTCAGCAACTGCTCGCGGATCGCCTCGACCTGCGCGGAGTGGGCGGCGTAGTCGACGGGCAGACGGCGGGCGCGGACGCCGTCGGCCTCACAGGCCGCCAGCAGCTCGTCCAGCGCGTCCAGGTCGCCCGACACGACGACCGAACCGGGGGCATTGACCACCGCCACCGTCAGCCGGCCGTCCCAGCGGGCCACGAAGTCGGCGGCCCGCGCATGCCCGAGGCCGACCGACACCATCCCACCCCGGTCCGCCAGGGCGACCAGGGCCCTGCTGCGCAGAGCCACCACCCTGGCGGCGTCCTCCAACGACAACGCCCCCGCCACGTACGCCGCCGCGATCTCCCC
>NZ_JBFBOC010000069.1:0-2693 GCF_040685975.1 Kitasatospora sp. NPDC086791
CGGCTGACCAGCACCACATGCCGCACACCCCGCTCGGCCACCAGATGCCGGGCCACACGGCCCCCCAGCGTCCCCGTACCACCGGTGATCAGCACCGTACCGGCCGCATCGAGATCCACAGGAACAGTGAGGACGATCTTCCCGATGTGAGCGGCCCGGCTCATGAACCGGAACACGTCGACCGCGTCCCGGACCCCGCGTACGTCCAACGGCAGCGGTGCGAACCCGCCGTCCGTGAAGGCCCGTACGACGGCGTCCAGGATCTCGCCGAGCCGTTCCGGCCCCGCGTCGGCGATGTCGAACGCCCGGTAGACGATGTCGGGATGGTCGGCTGCGTCGCGGATGTCGGTCTTGCCCATCTCCACGAACCGGCCGCCGGGCCCGAGTAGCCGCAGGGAGGCATCGACGAACTCGCCGGACAGCGAGTCCAGAACCACGTCCATGGGCGGGAACTTCTGCTCGAACTCCAGGGTGCGCGACGAGGCGATGTGGTCCTCGTCCAGTCCCAGGGCGCGCAGGGTGTGCCATTTGGCCGGGCCGGCGGTGGCGAACACCTCCGCCCCGAGCCGCCGGGCCAGTTGGATCGCCGCCATGCCGACGCCGCCGGTGCCGGCGTGGATCAGGACCCGGTCACCGGCCTTCAGCCCGCCCAGGTCGCGCAGGCCGTACCAGGCGGTCAGGAACACCACGGGCACTGACGCGGCCCTGGCGAACGACCAGTCGTCAGGCATCCGGACCAGCAGCCGCTGGTCGGCGACGGTGACCGGGCCGAAGGCGCCGGGGACCAGGCCCATGACGCGGTCGCCGGGCCGGAATCGGGTGTCCGGGCCGGTTTCGAGGACGACGCCCGCGCCTTCGCCGCCCATCAGGGCCTCGCCGGGGTAGACGCCGAGGGCGATCAGCACGTCCCGGAAGTTGAGTCCGGCCGCCCGCATGGCGATCCGGACCTGCCCGGGCCCCAGCGACTCCATGAGCTCCGGGCGGGGCACCAGCGCCAGGTCGTCGATGCTGCCGGTGCCCGTGTCCTCCAGCCGCCAGGTCCCGTCCGGCGGGGTGAGGCTCGCGCCGACGCGGACCAGGCGGGGGACGCGCAGCGCCCCTTGGCGTACCGCCAGTTCCGGCTCGTCCGTGCCGGCGATCAGCGCGGGGTCCCAGGTCGGGTCGGCGTCGACCAGGACGAACCGGTCGGGGTGCTCGGCCCGCGCGCCGCGGACCAGGCCCCAGACCATCGAGTGGTGGAGGCCGACCACGTCACCGGGCGCGGCGGCGACGGCGTTGCGGGTGACGACCGCCAGCCGCGTCCGCTCGCCCGCCAAGTGGTCCCGGATCACGGCGAGTACGCTCTGCGCGCTCTCGTACGCCGCCTCGACGGTGTCCGCCTCGGGCTCCGGCCCGGGCACCTCGTAGACGGTCAGGTCCGCGGGGTCGCCGCCCGTCGATGCCGATTCGAAGGGGACCCAGTCGAGTGCGTACAGGCTGTCCGGGACGGCGGTGGCGTCCCGGACGGTCAGCGACGTGACGGCCGCGACCGGGGTGCCGTCCGGATCGGCCACGGCCACGGTGTACGTGTCCGGCCCGGTGGCGGACAGGCGTACGCGCAGCGTCCGGCTGCCCGCGGGCCGTATCGCCACTCCGGTGAACGCGAACGGCAGGCCGGTGCGGTCGGTGAGGAACGCCAGGGGATGCAGTGCGGCGTCGAGCAGCGCGGGGTGCAAGGCGAACGGTTCCTCGGCGGGAAGCTCCACCTCGGCGTAGACGGTGTCGCCCACCCGCCAGGCCGCCGTGACGCCCTGGAACGCCGGCCCGTACTCGTAGCCGAGCGCGGACAGCGAGTCGTAGAGCCCGTCGACGTCGAGGGGCTCACCGGCCGGCGACCAGTCCCAGTCGCTCAGCACCGGCTCCTCGCCCAGGGTCCCGGTGGCGTGCCGCACCCACTCGTCGCCGTCACGCGAGTACACCGTGAGCGGGTTGCGGCCGTCGTCCTCGGGGCCCACGACGACCTGGAGGTGCACCGGGGTGTCGTCGAGGACGAGCGGCGTTTCGAGCACCAGCTCCTCGACCGCGTGGCCGAGCCGGCCGGCCGCGTACGCCGCCATTTCCGCGAACGCGGTGCCGGGCAGGAGGACGGAGCCCCGCACGGCGTGGTCGGCCAGCCACGGGTGGGTGGCGAGCGAGATCCGTCCGCTGAGCACCGCGCCGTCGGGCAGTTCCACGAACGTGCTGAGCAGGGGGTGGTCGCCCGACGCCGTCGGGACGGGCCGCAGCCAGTACGGCTCCCGCTGGAAGGCGTACGTCGGCAGGCTGACGGGCTCGGTGTCGTCCGGGAACCGCCAGTCGACCGGGACACCATGGACGTGCAGGCGGCCGAGCGAGGTGAGGAAGTCGTCCTGGTCGCGCCGGAGCGTGCCGGTGACGAGGAGGTCGGAGCCGTGGTGGTGACCGGTCTCCTCGACGGCGGAGACCAGCACCGGGTGCGGGCTGACCTCGACGAAGACGGTGTGGCCGTGGTCGAGCAGCGCACGGGTGGTCTGGTCGAACAGCACGGGTTCGCGGAGGTTGCGGTACCAGTAGTCGGCGTCGAGGGCGGAGGTGTCGACGGGTTCCGCGGTGACCGTGGAGTAGAAGGGGACGTCCGCGGTCCTCGGCTCGATCCCGGCGAGGTCGGTGACCAGTTGCTCGCGGATCGCCTCGAC
>NZ_JBFBOC010000070.1:0-2630 GCF_040685975.1 Kitasatospora sp. NPDC086791
GGTTCGACCTCGGCGGCGACCACGGCCAGCCGGTCGCGCTCCAGGGCGGCGGCGACGTGGGCGGCGAAGGCGGTGAGCACCCGCTGGTCGGCGGCAGACAGCCGGCGGCCGGTGAGCACCAGGACGGCGTCGGTGCCGACCGGGACCTCGGTGGACTCCTGCGGGCCGTCGCCGTCGTCCTGGTGCTCGCCCTCGCAGTGCGCCAACACCTCGCCGTCGGTCCGGGAGAGCAGGGCGACGTCCCGCAGGCCGAAGGCGGTCCGGGACTTCTCCAGCAGGGCGGGCAGCGCGTCGGCGCCGCGCAGCACGCTGCCGGCCAGGGTGGAGAGGGTCTCGGCCTCGACGGTGGCCCGGGCGGCCCGGGTGGTGAGCCGGCCGGCGTGGTCGACCACGGTGGAGACGGTGAGGGCGATGGCGGCGAAGACCACCAGGGCGACGATGTTGTTGGTCTCGCCGATGGTCAGGCTGTGGATCGGCGGGATGAAGTAGTAGTTCAGCAGCATCGAGGCGACGAGCGAGGCCAGCAGGGCGGACATCGCGCCGCCGAGCAGGGCGACGATGACCACGCCGAGCTGGAAGATCAGCGCGTCGGTGGTGAGGTTGATCCGGTGGTGCGCCTGGGAGAGCAGGGCGGTGAGCAGCCAGGGCAGTACGAGGCCGGCCGCGTAGCCGACGATGGTGCGGCGTCGGGAGTGGCGGCGGCCGAGCGAGGGCAGCCGGCCGCGGCCGGTGAACTCGTGGGTGACCATGTGGACGTCGATGTCCTCGGAGGCGTCCACGGTGGTCTCGCCGATGCCGGGGCCGGTGAGGAAGCGGTTGATCCGGCCGCGGCGGCTGGTGCCGAGCACCAGCTGGGTGGCGTCGTGGGCGCGGGCGAAGGCGAGCAGCGCGGTGGGGATGTCGTCGCCGACGACCACGTGGTAGCTGCCGCCGAGGGTCTCCACCAGTTGCCGCTGCTGGGCGAGCGCGCCGGAGGAGGCGCCGGCCAGGCCGTCGCTGCGGGTGACGTGGACGGCCAGCAGTTGGCCGCCGGCGGTGCGGTCGGCGATCCGCGCGGCGCGGCGGATGATCGTCTCGCCTTCGGGGCCGCCGGTGAGGGCGACCACGACGCGTTCGCGGGTCTCCCAGACCCGGTCGATGCTGTGGGCCGCCCGGTAGTCGCGCAGGCCCTCGTCCACCCGTCCGGCGACCCAGAGCAGGGCGAGTTCGCGCAGGGCGGTGAGGTTGCCGACCCGGAAGTAGTTGGAGAGCGCGGCGTCCACCTTCTCCGCCTTGTAGACGTTGCCGTGGGCCATCCGGCGGCGCAGTGCCTGCGGGGCCATGTCGACGAGTTCGATCTGGTCGGCCCGGCGGACCACCTCGTCCGGGACGGTCTCGCGCTGGGGGATGCCGGTGATCTTCCGGACGACGTCGTTCAGCGATTCCAGGTGCTGGATGTTGACGGTGGTGATGACGTCGATCCCGGCGGCCAGGATCTCCTCGACGTCCTGCCAGCGCTTGGGGTGCCGGCCGCCGGGGATGTTGGTGTGCGCGAGCTCGTCGACCAGCACGACGGAGGGGCGGCGGGCGAGCACCGCGTCGAGGTCCATCTCCTCGAACTCGGCGTCCCGGTAGGAGCGGTGGGCCCGCGGCAGGACCTCCAGACCGTCGAGCATGCCCTCGGTGTGCCGCCGGCCGTGGCACTCGATGTACCCGATCACGACGTCGGCTCCGCGTTCCTGTCTGCGCCGGGCCTCGTCCAGCATCCGGTAGGTCTTGCCTACCCCCGGCGCGGAGCCGAGGTACACCCTCAGCCGGCCGCCGCGGATACCGAAGCCGGGGGTGAGGTCGCGGGCCATGGGCACTGCTCTTTCCATCGGGAGGTGGTGCGGGTCTGCGGACACGGGTCGGCCGGCCCGGGCGCGGGAGGTGTCCTCCGCGACCGGGCCGGCCTGGTCATCGATTCAGTTGATGTTGCGTCACTTCTGCTCGCTGAGCGCCTTGTTGAGCAGGACGACGTTGACGCCCTGCTGGCCGAGGAAGCCGAGCGAGCGGCTCTCGGTGTAGGTGTCGATCAGCCGGTTCAGCGTGTCGGCCGGCAGGCCGCGTTCCCTGGCGACCCGGTCGACCTGCTCCTTGGCGTAGGCCACCGAGATGTGCGGGTCGAGGCCGGAGCCGGAGGCGGTCAGTGCGTCGGCCGGCACGCTCGCCGGGTCGACGCCGTCGAACGCGGCGACGGCGGCACGGCGGTCGTTGACGGACTTCAGCAGGTCCTCGCTGTTCGGGCCGAGGTTGGAGGCGCCGGAGGAGGAGGCGTCGTAGCCCGTTCCGGCGGCGGAGGGCCGGGGCTGGAACCACTTCGGGTCCGGCCGCGGCTCCTCCTTCGGGTCGTCCGGGTTGACCTTGGGCAGGTTGTAGTTCTGGCCGAGCAGGCTGGAGCCGATCTCCTTGCCGTCGGAGGTGACGATCGAGCCGTTGGCCTTGCCGCTGAACGCGACCTGGGAGATGCCGGTGACGGCCAGCGGGTAGCCGACGCCGAGGACGGCGGTCAGCACGAGGAGCACGCGCAGGGCGGTGAAGTGGGTCCGCACGGAGGCGGGCAGGGGCTTGGACATCGCGGTGGACTCCTCTCTCAGTTGAGGCCGGGGATG
>NZ_JBFBOC010000071.1:0-2417 GCF_040685975.1 Kitasatospora sp. NPDC086791
CATCCCCGGCCTCAACTGAGAGAGGAGTCCACCGCGATGTCCAAGCCCCTGCCCGCCTCCGTGCGGACCCACTTCACCGCCCTGCGCGTGCTCCTGGTGCTCACGGTGATCCTGGGAGTCGCCTACCCGCTTCTGGTCACCGGGATCAGCCAGGTCGCGTTCAGCGACAAGGCCAACGGCTCGATCGTGAAGTCCGACGGCAAGGAGGTCGGTTCGAGCCTGATCGGCCAGAACTTCAACCTGCCGAAGAAGAACCCGGACGACCCGAAGGAGGAGGCCCAGCCGGACCCGAAGTGGTTCCAGCCCCGGCCCTCCGCCGCCGGGACCGGTTACGACCCGTCCTCGTCCGGCGCCTCCAACCTCGGCCCGAACAGCGAGGACCTGCTGAAGTCCGTCAACGACCGCCGTGCCGCCGTCGCCGCGTTCGACGGCGTCGACCCGGCGAGCGTGCCGGCCGACGCGCTGACCGCCTCCGGCTCCGGCCTCGACCCGCACATCTCGGTGGCCTACGCCAAGGAGCAGGTCGACCGGGTCGCCAAGGAGCGCAGGCTGGCGGTCGACACGGTGGCCAAGCTGGTCGACCAGTACACCGAGGGCCGCTCCGCCGGCTTCCTCGGTGACGAGGGCGTCAACGTCGTCCTCCTCAACAAGGCACTCAGCGAGCAGAAGTGATGGAACTCCATCGATCTGCCGAGTAACCAGACCGACCCGGGTGCGGGGGAGCAAACCCCCGTGCCCGGGTCGGTCACCCATGTCTGCGCACCACCAACCTGCCAGCCACACATGGAAAGAGCAGCGCCCATGGCCCGCGACCTCGCCCCCGGCACCGTGCACCGCCGTGGCCGGCTGAGGGTCTATCTCGGCTCGGCCCCCGGGGTCGGCAAGACCTACCGGATGCTGGACGAGGCCCACCGCAGACAGGACCGTGGCGCGGAGGTGGTGGTCGGGTTCATCGAGTGCCACGGGCGGAGGTTCACCGAAGAGCTTGTGAACGGACTTGAGGTGATGCCGAGGGTCCACCGCTCCTACCGGGACGCCGAGTTCGAGGAGATGGACCTCGACGCGGTGCTCGCCCGCCGCCCCTCCGTCGTGCTGGTCGACGAGCTCGCGCACACCAACATCCCCGGTGGACGCCACGCCAAGCGCTGGCAGGACGTCGAGGAACTGCTCGCCGCCGGCATCGACGTCATCACCACCGTCAACGTCCAGCACCTGGAATCGCTGAACGACGTCGTCCGGAAGATCACCGGCATCCCCCAGCGCGAGACCGTCCCGGACGAGGTGGTCCGCCGGGCCGACCAGATCGAGCTCGTCGACATGGCCCCGCAGGCACTGCGCCGCCGGATGGCCCACGGCAACGTCTACAAGGCGGAGAAGGTGGACGCCGCGCTCTCCAACTACTTCCGGGTCGGGAACCTCACCGCCCTGCGCGAACTCGCCCTGCTCTGGGTGGCCGGGCGGGTGGACGAGGGCCTGCGCGACTACCGGGCGTCCCACAGCATCGACCGGGTCTGGGAGACCCGCGAACGCGTCGTCGTGGCGCTGACCGGCGGCCCCGAAGGCGAGACCCTGATCCGGCGAGCCGCGCGGATCGCCGACCGCACCGCCGGCGGCGACCTGCTGGCCGTCCACGTCACCCGCAGCGACGGCCTGGCCGGCGCCTCCTCCGGCGCGCTCGCCCAGCAACGCCAGCTGGTCGAGACCCTCGGCGGCAGCTACCACGTGGTCGTCGGCGACGACATCCCCACCGCGCTGCTCGCCTTCGCCCGCGCGCACCACGCCACCCAGCTGGTGCTCGGCACCAGCCGCCGCGGCCGGATCAACCGCTTCCTCACCGGCCCCGGCACCGGGCAGACCACCGTGGACGCCTCCGAGGACATCGACGTCCACATGGTCACCCACGAGTTCACCGGCCGCGGCCGGCTGCCCTCACTCGGCCGCCGCCACTCCCGACGCCGCACCATCGCCGGCTACGCAGCAGGCCTGATCGTTCCCCTGCTGCTCACCGTCGCGCTGTCGCCGTTCCGGAGCACACTCAACCTGACCACGGACGCGTTGATCTTCCAACTCGGCGTCGTCGCTGTGGCGTTGCTGGGTGGCGCACTGTCCGCCCTGCTGGCCTCGGTCATCGCCTCGGTGCTGCTGAACTACTTCTTCATCCCGCCCCTCCACACCCTGACCATCGACGAGGCCAACAACATCGTCGCCCTGGTGGTCTTCGCCACCGTCGCGTTGACCGTCTCCACCGTGGTCGACCACGCCGGCCGGCTCACCACCCGGGCCGCCCGGGCCACCGTCGAGGCCGAGACCCTCTCCACCCTTGCCGGCAGCGTGCTGCGCGGCGCCGACGCGCTGCCCGCCCTGCTGGAGAAGTCCCGGACCGCCTTCGGCCTGCGGGACGTCGCCCTGCTCTCCCG
>NZ_JBFBOC010000072.1:0-1782 GCF_040685975.1 Kitasatospora sp. NPDC086791
GCTAGTCCCATCCTTCGCACATGACACGTTCGGGTGAATGGTCGGTACGACCGGTGCTTGCGGGGTGGTTGTTCGCTTTGATAGGGGCGTGCCGATATCCCGTTCGCGTCGTTCCCGGGTTCAACGTCCTCGTTTGACGGTGGAGTTGGCCCCTGTGGTGGAGAGGCGTCTGGGCGCTCTGCCTGCCTCTGCCGAGTTTCTGCGCCGGCTGGACGTGGCCGGGATCATCGACGAGCTGTGCCCGGTGCGCGAGGTCGCGCACCTTACACACGGGCAGGTGATCGAGGTCCTGGTCGCGAACCGGCTGTCCTCACCGACGTCGATGGTCCGGATCGGCGACTGGGCCCGCAAGTGGGCCGTGGAGGAGGTGTTCGGCATCGAGCCGGATCTGCTCAACGACGACCGGCTCGCCCGCGCGCTGGACGCGATTGCCCCGCTGCTGGAGGAGATCACCGGCTCCATCGGCGCGCAGGCAATCGCGGAGTTCGGCATCGACGTCGGGCAGATCCACTGGGACATGACGAGTATGTCCCTGTTCGGTGCCTACGAGGACCAGGAAGACGGGTTCCCGCAGGTCAGGTACGGTCACCCGAAGGACAGGAGGGTGGATCTGAAGCAGATCCAGGCTGGGCTGGCCGTCAGCCGTGACGGCGGCGTCCCCGTCTTCCACCGGGTCTACGACGGCGGCGCGGGCGAAGTCGCGCAGGTCGTCGGTGCGATGAAGGCCCTGCGCAAGATCGCCGACCGCAAGGACTTCCTCCTGGTCGCGGACTCCAAGCTCGTGTCCTATCCGAACATCACCGCGCTGCTGGACGCGAAGGTCGACTTCATCGCCCCGCTCCCGGCTGCCCAGGTCCAGGCTGACGTCTACGCCGCCCTGGACCTGGAATCGGCTCAACCGGTCGACTACGTCAACGACCGCGACCGCGAGCGGAACACCCCCGCCGACCAGCGGGAGTCCTACCGGGTCCTGGAGGACGTCCACGTCATGACCGGCCCCCGCAAGGCCGACCCGCAGCACCGCCTACGCAGGATTCTGGTCCACTCCACCGGCAACGCCAAAGGCCAGCGGGCCGCCCGCGCCAAACGCCTGGCCAAGGCCACCGAGGACCTGGACAAGCTGCAACGATCCGCCGGCGGCCGCTACTACAACACCGCCGCCAAGGTAGAGGCCCGCATCGGTGTGATCGCCAAGACCCGCCGGGTCGCGAACTGCCTGCACACCACCGTCACCACCGACCCCGACGGGCGCCCGTCATTGGCCTGGTACTTCGACCAGGACGTCCTGGACACCGAGGCCGCCGCCGACGGCTGGTATGCCCTGGTCACCCGCCTCACCCCCGAGCAGGCCGACGCCGCCGAGGTCCTCAAGCGCTACAAGGGCCAGGGCGTGGTCGAGCGCCGCTACAACGACTTCAAGGGCCCGCTGGCCGTCGCGCCGATCTTCCTCGAACACAACCGCCGCATCGCGGCCCTGATCACCGTGATCTGCCTGGCCCTGCTCGTCTTCTGCCTCATCGAACGGCAAGTCCGCCAGGCCCTGGGCCCCGAGCAGACCATGGCCGGCCTCTACCCCGACAACCGCAAGGTCCGCCCCACCGCACGCATGATCCTCTACCAACTCGACAGCCTCATGCTCCGACCCGGCACCGCCACCAGCCCACCCACCATCCTCATCAGCCGAGGAGTTGAAGCACACCTGCTCGAACTCCTCGGCATCGACGAAACCCGACCCCGCTGGCTGGAAACCTGAAACCCCACGTGCGAAGTCACCGGCTAGTC
>NZ_JBFBOC010000073.1:0-1770 GCF_040685975.1 Kitasatospora sp. NPDC086791
GAGCCCAAGGCGCGGGCGGCGTGGAACCTGCACGAACTCACCCGGGGGCGGGACCTGACGGCGTTCGTCCTCTTCTCCTCGGCGGCCGGGACGCTCGGCAGCCCCGGGCAGGCCAACTACGCCGCGGCGAACACCTTCCTCGACGCCCTCGCCGTGCACCGGCGCGCCCTCGGACTGCCGGCGACCTCGCTGGCCTGGGGCTACTGGGCGGAGGCCAGCGGCATGACCGGGCACCTGACCGGTGCCGACCGGGACCGGCTGATGCGAGCCGGGGTCGTGCCGCTGGCCACCGACCACGCCCTGTCGCTGTTCGACGCGGCCCTGGCCGCGGACCGGGCCGCGCTGGTGCCGGCACGCCTCGACCTGTCCGTGATGGCGGGAGCCCCGGCGAACCCGGCGGCCCTCAAGGGCCTCGTCTCCCGCAAGCCGGCCCGGCGCCCGGCGCGGCCCGGCGCGATCGCCGACCGCCTGCGGTCACTGCCGGAGGCCGAACGGCTGCGAGCCGCACTCGACCTGGTCACCGCCAACACCGCCGCCGTGCTCGGTCACCGCGAACCGGGGGCCGGATGGGACCGGCAGCCGTTCAAGGACCTCGGCTTCGATTCCCTGACCTCCGTCGAACTGCGCAACCGGCTCAACATCGCCACCGGCCTGCGGCTGCCCGCCACCGTCACCTTCGACCACCCCACCCCGCGGCAACTCGCCGAGCACCTGCTGAGCGGGATCCTCGGTGCGGGTGGGGGTGTGGTTCCGGTGGTTCCGGTGGTGTCGGTGGGTGGGGTGGGTGGTGGGGCTGATCCGGTGGTGATCGTGGGTATGGGGTGCCGGTTGCCGGGTGGGGTGGGGTCGCCGGAGGAGCTGTGGGGCTTGGTGGCGGCCGGGGTGGATGCGATCGGGGCGTTTCCGGGTGATCGCGGGTGGGACGTTGAGGGGTTGTTCCATCCGGATGCGGATCATCCCGGGACGTCGTATACGCGGTCGGGTGGTTTTCTCGCGGACGCGGCGGGGTTCGATGCCGATTTCTTCGGGATTTCGCCGCGTGAGGCGTTGGCGATGGATCCGCAGCAGCGGGTGCTGCTGGAGACCGCGTGGGAGACGTTCGAGGACGCGGGGATCGATCCGACGTCGTTGCGGGGCAGCCGGACGGGCGTGTTCGCCGGCATCTGGTCCTCCGGCTACGGCGGCCAGGCACCCGCCGACGCCGAGGGCTATCTCGGTACGGGCGCCGCGACCAGCGTGACCTCCGGCCGGATCGCCTACCTGCTGGGACTGGAGGGCGCGGCGGTCTCGCTGGACACCGCCTGCTCGTCCTCGCTGGTGGCGATCCACCTGGCAGCGCAGGCGCTGCGCTCGGGGGAGTGCTCACTGGCCCTGGCCGGCGGGGTGACCGTGATGGCGACCCCGCTGGGGTTCACGGAGTTCTCGCGCCAGCGCGGCCTGGCTCCCGACGGCCGGGTGAAGGCGTTTGCCGAGGCGGCTGACGGTACGGCCTGGGGTGAGGGTGCGGGGTTGGTGGTGCTGGAGCGGTTGTCGGACGCCCGTCGCAACGGCCACCGGGTGCTGGCGGTGGTGCGGGGTTCGGCGGTCAACCAGGACGGCACCTCCAACGGCCTCGGGGCGCCGAACGGTCCGTCGCAGGAGCGGGTGATCCGTCAGGCCCTCGCCAACGCCGGGCTGGAGGCGTCCGAGGTGGACGCGGTGGAGGCGCACGGCACGGGGACGACGCTCGGCGATCCCATCGAGGCGCAGGCGCTGCTGGCGACGTACGGC
>NZ_JBFBOC010000074.1:0-1723 GCF_040685975.1 Kitasatospora sp. NPDC086791
CAGAGTGTGTTCTTCTACTGCTCGAACGCGAACATCACGCAGTCCACGACGAACACGGTGACGGCGACGTATGTTCCGCCGGGTGGTACGACTCCGGTGACCACGCCGCCGTCGTCGGCGACGGCGAACGTGCCGTCGATGACGGTGCTGAAGGAGGTCTGCCTCTCCGCGAGTGCTGCTGACTGTGGTCAGGGTGGTGTGGGTCCGTGGGGTCCGGTGACTGATGTTCCGTCGGGTGGTACCGCGTACTGGCGGATCACGGTGACGAACACCGACGGGGTCGACATCCCGGGTGTGACGCTGAATGACACGGTGGCGCCGTCGTGTGTGACGGCTGCTGGGACGTTCACTCTTCCCGCGGGTCAGAGCAAGCAGTTCTTCTGCTCCAGCTCCAACCTCACGCAGTCCACGACGAACGTGGTGACGGCGTCGTTCGTCCCGCCGGGTTCCCCGCCGGGGACTCCGCCGACCACCACGCCGCCGTCGCAGGCGACCGCGAACGTGCCGTCGATGACGGTGAAGAAGGAGGTCTGCCTCTCCGCGAGTGCCGCTGACTGTGGTCAGGGTGGTAGTGGTCCGTGGGGTCCGGTCACTTCGGTTCCGTCGGGTGGTACCGCGTACTGGCGGATCACCGCGACGAACACCGACGGGGTCGACATCCCGGGTGTGACCTTGAATGACACGGTGGCGCCGTCGTGTGTGACGGCTGCTGGGACGTTCACTCTTCCCGCGGGTCAGAGCAAGCAGTTCTTCTGCTCCAGCTCCAACCTCACGCAGTCCACGACGAACGTGGTGACCGCGACGTTCGTCCCGCCGGGTTCGCCTCCCGGCACTCCGCCGACCACCACGCCGCCGTCGCAGGCGACCGCGAACGTGCCGTCGATGACGGTGCTGAAGGAGGTCTGTCTCTCCAACGTTGCGGCGAACTGCCAGGCTGGTGGTAGTGGTCCGTGGGGTCCGGTGACTGATGTTCCGTCGGGTGGTACCGCGTACTGGCGGATCACCGCGACGAACACCGACGGGGTCGACATCCCGGGTGTGACGTTGAACGACACGGTGGCGCCGTCGTGTGTGACGGCGGCTGGGACGTTCACTCTTCCCGCGGGTCAGAGCAAGCAGTTCTTCTGCTCCAGCTCCAACCTCACGCAGTCCACGACGAACGTGGTGACGGCGTCGTTCGTGCCGCCGGGTTCCCCGCCGGGGACTCCGCCGACCATCACGCCGCCGTCCTCGGCGACGGCGAACGTGTCGACGCTGGTCGTGAAGAAGGAGGTCTGTCTTTCGGCCAACGCTGCTGACTGTGGTCAGGGTGGTAGTGGTCCGTGGGGTCCGGTGACTGATGTTCCGTCGGGTGGTACCGCGTACTGGCGGATCACGGTGACGAACACCGATGGGACCGCGATCACGGGTGCGACGTTGAATGACACGGTGGCGCCGTCGTGTGTGACGGCTGCTGGGACGTTCAATGTGCCGGCGAGCCAGAGTGTGTTCTTCTACTGCTCGAACGCGAACATCACGCAGTCCACGACGAACACGGTGACGGCGACGTATGTTCCGCCGGGTGGTACGACTCCGGTGACCACGCCGCCGTCCTCGGCTACGGCGAACGTGTCGACGCTGGTCGTGCTGAAGGAGGTGTGTCTTTCCAACGTTGCGGCGAACTGCCAGGCTGGTGGTAGTGGTCCGTGGGGTCCGGTGACTGATGTTCCGTCGGGTGGTACCG
>NZ_JBFBOC010000076.1:0-1595 GCF_040685975.1 Kitasatospora sp. NPDC086791
AGCGGGTTGTCGCCCGTGATCATGACGGTCTTGATGCCCATCCGGCGCAGCTCGTCGAACCGCTCCCGCATGCCCTCCTTGACCACGTCCTTGAGATAGATCACGCCGAGGGCCTTCGGGGCCGCACTGCCGATCCGGGACGCGACGAGCAGCGGAGTGCCGCCTGCGGCCGAGATACCGTCGACGAGCTCGGCGATGTCCTTTCCGACGGTGCCGCCGTTCTCGGTGACCCAGTTGGTGACCGAACCCGCAGCGCCCTTGCGCACCGAGTGGACGCCGTCGGCCTCGTCCAGGTCGACGCCCGACATGCGGGTCTGAGCGGTGAACGGGACCCAGGTGGCGTGCGTCAACTCGCCCTGGGCGCGGGCCCGCAGGCCGTACTCGGTCTTGGCCAGGACCACGATCGAACGGCCCTCCGGCGTCTCGTCCGCCAGGGACGAGAGCTGCGCGGCATTCGCGAGCTCCTCGACGGTCACGCCCTCGGCCGGCTGGAATTCGGCGGCCTGGCGGTTGCCCAGGGTGATGGTGCCGGTCTTGTCGAGCAGCAGGGTGTTGACGTCGCCGGCGGCCTCGACGGCACGGCCGGACATCGCCAGCACGTTGCGCTGGACCAGGCGGTCCATGCCCGCGATGCCGATCGCGGACAGCAGCGCGCCGATGGTGGTCGGGATGAGCGCCACGATCAGGGCGACCAGCACGATCATCGACTGCGGGGCGCCAGCGAAGGTGGCCATCGGCTGGAGCGTGACGACCGCGACCAGGAAGACGATGGTCAGCGAGGCCAGCAGGATGTTGAGCGCGATCTCGTTCGGCGTCTTCTGCCGGGCGGCGCCCTCGACCAGGGCGATCATCCGGTCGATGAACGACTTGCCGGGTTCCGAGGCGATCTTCACCACGATCCGGTCCGACAGCACCTTGGTGCCACCGGTCACCGCGCTGCGGTCGCCGCCGGACTCGCGGATCACCGGCGCGGACTCACCCGTGATCGCCGACTCGTCCACCGAGGCGACACCCTCGACCACGTCGCCGTCACCGGGGATGATCTGCCCGGCCTCCACGACGACATGATCACCGAGTTTGAGCGCGGTGCCGGGCACCTCCTCCTCGGCCTGGCTCTTGGGCCAGTCCAGCAGGCGACGAGCCTTGGTTTCGGTCTTGGTCTTGCGCAGCGTGTCGGCCTGCGCCTTGCCGCGGCCCTCGGCGACGGCCTCGGCCAGGTTGGCGAAGACCGTGGTCAGCCAGAGCCAGACGGTGATCGACCAGGCGAACACGGACGGGCTCGCGATCGCGGAGACGGTGGTGACCACCGAACCGACCTCGACCACGAACATCACCGGGTTCTTGACCATCACCCGGGGGTCGAGCTTCTTCACCGCGTCCGGCAGGGACGCGACGATCAGCTTCGGGTCCAGCAGGCCACTGGCCACTCTGTGGGACGCCGCGCCATCGGTCTTGCCGCCCGGAGAGGGAGAAGACGAAGGAGAAGGAGTGAGCGTGGGGGTGGACATCAGGAGGAGAGACCTTCCGCGAGCGGCCCGAGGGCCAGGGCCGGGAAGTAGGTGAGGCCGACGACGATCAGGACGACGCCCGACAGC
>NZ_JBFBOC010000077.1:0-1585 GCF_040685975.1 Kitasatospora sp. NPDC086791
AGCTGCGGGGAGACCTGCTTGCCGGTCTGGCCGACCTGGCTGCTGTGCGGGTACCAGCCCGCGTCGACGGCGGCCCGCGAGGCACCCACGGCCGCGCCCAGCGCGTCCGCCAGCTCCTCGACCACGCCG
The DNA here is from genome assembly GCF_040685975.1 of Kitasatospora sp. NPDC086791. Lineage (NCBI taxonomy): Bacteria > Bacillati > Actinomycetota > Actinomycetes > Kitasatosporales > Streptomycetaceae > Kitasatospora > Kitasatospora sp. NPDC086791. The sequence goes on from NZ_JBFBOC010000077.1 coordinate 130, forward strand.
AAGCCCTCCGCGGCACCCACGCCACGACCGCCGGAGACCACGATCGCGGCCTCGGTCAGCTCGGGACGACCGCTGGACACCCGCGGGGTGCGCGAGGTGACCCGGGCCGCCCTGCCGGTGAACTCCACCGACACGCTCTCCACCGCGCCCGCGGCCGGAGCCGCCTCCGGGGCGACGGCGTTCGGCTTGACCGTGATCACCGGCGCGCCCTTGGTGACCGTGGACTTCACCTGGAAGGACGCGGCGAACACCGACTGGGTGGCCACCGGACCGCCCTCACCGGCCTCCAGGTCGACCGCGTCGGTGATGATCCCCGAGCCCAGGCGCAGCGCGACGCGGGCGGCGATCTCCTTGCCCTCGCCGGAGGAGGTGAGCAGGACGGCGGCGGCGTCGTTGGCCTTGGCGATCTGGGTGAGGGCGTCGACCTTGGGGACGACCAGGTGGTCGGTGAATTCGGTGCCGTCGGCGGTGTAGACCTTGGCGGCGCCGTACTCGGCGGCCTTGGCGGCGATGTCGGCGGTGGCGGCGCCGGCGCCCAGGACGACGGCGGACGGCTCGCCGATGCGGCGGGCCAGGGTCAGCAGCTCCAGGGCCGGCTTGCGGACCGCACCGTCGGCGTGGTCCACCAGGACGAGAATCTCAGCCATTGCTCAATGTCTCCGTGTTCGCAGGTTCGAGGGGGTGGGGGCTAGATGAACTTCTGGTCGGCGAGGAAGCCGGCGAGCGACTTGCCGCCCTCGCCCTCGTCCTTGACGACCGTGCCCGCGGTGCGCGCCGGGCGCGCCGTCACCGAGTCCACCGCCGTCCACGAACCCGCCAGACCGACCTCGTCCGCCTCGATGCCCAGGTCGTCCAGGTCCAGCGACTGCACCGGCTTCTTCTTCGCCGCCATGATCCCCTTGAACGACGGGTACCGGGCCTCGCCCGACTGGTCCGTCACCGACACCACGGCCGGCAGCTCCGCCTCGACCAGCTCGGTCGCCGCGTCACCGTCCCGACGGCCCCGGACCACCCCGCCCTCGACCGACACCTCCGACAGCAGCGTCACCTGCGGCACGCCCAGACGCTCCGCCAGCAGCGCCGGCAGCACGCCCATCGTGCCGTCCGTCGAGGCCATGCCACCGATCACCAGGTCGAACCCGGTCTGCTCCAGCGCCTTCGCCAGCACCGCCGACGTCCCGATCACGTCCGAACCGTGGATGTCGTCGTCGTTCACGTGCACGGCCTTGTCCGCACCCATCGACAGCGCCTTGCGCAGCGCGTCCTTCGCGTCGTCCGGCCCGACCGTCAGCACCGTCACCTCGGCACCCTCGTTCGCCTCCGCGATCCGCAGCGCCTGCTCCACGCCGTACTCGTCCAGCTCCGACAGGAGGCCGTCCACACCCTCCCGGTCGGTGGTGTGGTCGTCCGCGAAACGACGGTCACCCGTCGCGTCCGGCACGTACTTCACACAGAC
>NZ_JBFBOC010000078.1:0-1580 GCF_040685975.1 Kitasatospora sp. NPDC086791
AGCGGGTTGTCGCCCGTGATCATGACGGTCTTGATGCCCATCCGGCGCAGCTCGTCGAACCGCTCCCGCATGCCCTCCTTGACCACGTCCTTGAGGTGGATCACCCCGAGGACGCGGGCGGGCTTGCCGCCGATCTTCGTGGCCACCACCAGCGGGGTGCCGCCGGCTGCCGAGATGCCGTCGACCAGCGACGAGACCTCGTCGCCGACCGAACCGCCGTTCTCGGTGACCCAGTTGGTGACCGCGCCGGCCGCGCCCTTGCGGACCTGGTGGACGCCGTCGGTCTCGTCCAGGTCGACGCCCGACATGCGGGTCTGGGCGGTGAACGGGACCCAGGTGGCGTGCGTCAACTCGCCCTGGGCGCGGGCCCGCAGGCCGTACTCGGTCTTGGCCAGGACCACGATCGAGCGGCCCTCCGGCGTCTCGTCCGCGAGGGAGGAGAGCTGTGCGGCGCCGGCCAGTTCATCGGTGGACACGTCCGGGGCGGGCAGGAACTCGGCGGCCTGGCGGTTGCCCAGGGTGATGGTGCCGGTCTTGTCGAGCAGCAGGGTGTTGACGTCGCCGGCGGCCTCGACGGCACGGCCGGACATCGCCAGCACGTTGCGCTGGACCAGGCGGTCCATGCCGGCGATGCCGATCGCGGACAGCAGCGCGCCGATGGTGGTCGGGATGAGCGCCACGATCAGGGCGACCAGCACGATCATCGACTGCGGGGCGCCGGCGAAGGTGGCCATCGGCTGGAGCGTGACGACCGCGACCAGGAACACGATGGTCAGCGAGGCCAGCAGGATGTTCAGCGCGATCTCGTTCGGCGTCTTCTGCCGGGCGGCGCCCTCGACCAGGGCGATCATCCGGTCGATGAACGACTTGCCGGGTTCCGAGGCGATCTTCACCACGATCCGGTCCGACAGCACCTTGGTGCCACCGGTCACCGCGCTGCGGTCGCCGCCGGACTCGCGGATGACCGGCGCGGACTCACCCGTGATCGCCGACTCGTCCACCGAGGCGACGCCCTCGACGACGTCCCCGTCACCGGGGATGACCTGTCCGGCCTCGACCACCACGTGGTCGCCGAGCCGCAGGGCCGTACCCGGCACCTCTTCCTCGTCCTGCGTGGCGGGCCAGTTCGTCAGGCGGCGGGCGACGCTCTCGGTCTTGGTCTTGCGCAGGGTGTCGGCCTGCGCCTTGCCGCGGCCCTCGGCGACGGCCTCGGCCAGGTTGGCGAAGATCGTGGTCAGCCAGAGCCAGACGGTGATCGACCAGGCGAACACGGACGGGCTCGCGATCGCGGAGATCGTGGTGACGACCGAGCCGACCTCGACCACGAACATCACCGGGTTCTTGACCATCACCCGGGGGTCGAGCTTCTTCACCGCGTCCGGCAGGGAGGCGACGATCAGCTTCGGGTCGAGGAGACCGCTGGCCACTCTGTGCGGCGCGGCGGACTCGGCCGTGGTGTCGGCCGTTGCGGGAGTGAGCGTGGGAGTGGACATCAGGAGGAGAGACCTTCCGCGAGCGGCCCGAGGGCCAGGGCCGGGAAGTAGGTGAGGCCGACGACGATCAGGACGACGCCCGACAGC
>NZ_JBFBOC010000079.1:0-1516 GCF_040685975.1 Kitasatospora sp. NPDC086791
CGGAAGCTGTCAAGTCAAATGAGACGGTCTGTTGCTATATGGACTGTTGAGCGGGTTCTGTCTCCTGCTTCGGCTCGTTGATCCAGACCGTCTGGGGTATCTCGGGTGGCTTTGGGCGTCGGGCGAATCGTTCTGGGTGGCGGGCGTATGCCTCGGCGAGGGTGGCGGCCCGCTGCTCGCGGACCAGGTCGGCGGTGCCGAAGTGCACGGATGCCGGGGTGTGCAGGCCGATGCCGCTGTGCCGGTGCTCATGGTTGTAGTAGGCGAAGAAGCCTTCGCACCATTCCCGGGCGTGGGCAAGGGAGTTGAAGCGCTCAGGGAAATCTCCTGAGTACTTGATGGTCTTGAACTGGCTTTCGCTGTAGGGGTTGTCGTTCGACACCTTGGGCCGGGAGTGGCTTCGGGTCACGCCGAGATCGATCAAGAGCTGGGAGACGGCCTTGGAGGTCATCGAGGTGCCCCGGTCGGCGTGCACGGTCTCGGGCACGATGCCGTTGCGCTCGATGGTCTCGCGGATCAGTTCCTCGGCACGCAGGGAGTCCTCCGCCGCCTCTACGGTCCAGCCGCAGATGTAGCGGCTGTAGATGTCGATGATCGCGTAAAGGTGGTACCACTCGCCCTTGTCGGGGCCGCGGAGCTTGGTGATGTCCCAGGTCAGGACCTGGCAGGGCGCGGTGGCCAGCAGCTGCGGGACGGTCTTGGCGGGGTGGGTGGCCTGGCGGCGGCGCTCGCCCGACTGCCCGGCGGCTTTGAGGATGCGGTACATCGTGCGCTCGGAACACCAGTAGGTGCCGGCGTCCAGTTCCCGCGCCCAGACCTGGGCAGGCGGCAGGTCGACGTACTCGGGCCGGTTCAGCAGCTGCAGTACCTCGGCCCGTTCGGCCGTGTCCAACGCCGACGGCGGGGACGGTCGGGGCCCGCGCTCGACGGGCCGGCGCGGGTTGAGCTTGCGGTAGTGGGTGGCCCGGGAGCGGCCGATGAGCCGGCAGGCCGCCGTGGTGCTCAGCTCGGGCTCCAGGGCGGTGAAGGCCTCGTCCAGGACCGGCTCGACGGCGCGGTTCAGTCCGCGCTCTCGGAGAGCATCTCCAAGAGCGCGTGTGCTTTTCCCAGCACGGCCAGGGCGGCATCGCGCTGGGCGACGTCCTTCTCCAGGCGGGCGACCTTCTTGCGCAGGCGCTCCAGTTCGGCCTGCTCGGCGGCCTTCTTCGGCCGGGCCGGCGAGGTCCGCCGGTCGGTCAAGGTGACCATCGCGCCGGCGTCGCGGGCCTGGCGCCACTCGATGATGTGGGAGTGGTAGAGCCGCTCGCGGCGCAGGATCGCGCCCTTCTCGCCGTTGGGGGCGGCGTCGTACTCGGCGACGATCCGCAGCTTGTACTCCGGTGAGAACGTCCGCCGCTTCGGCTTCGGCGCCGGGTCGGGGGTGGTGGAACTGGGCATGCCGGGGGAATCTCCTCTACCTCGCCATCCAGACTAACCCGACATACCGGGCGTCTCAGCCGAGACTGTCAGAGAGGGC
>NZ_JBFBOC010000080.1:0-1399 GCF_040685975.1 Kitasatospora sp. NPDC086791
TCCAACGCCCGCGCGAACACCGGGAACTCGCGATACAGACCCCGCCCCATCCCCGCCCACTGACCACCCTGACCGGAGAACACGAACGCCGACCTCCCCGGGGAGGCAGTGCCCGTGACGATGCCGGGTTTTCCGCCGATCAGTGCGTCCAGGCCGGCCTGATCCGTCAGCACGGCACGGTGCGGAAACCGAGCCCGCGCGGCCAGGTCCGCGGCCACCTCGGCCGGTGTGACCTCGGGGTGCTCGGCGAGGAACCCGCGCAGCCTGCGGGCCTGGTCGCGCAGGGCCGCGTCCGACTTCGCCGACAGCAGCCACGGCACCGGCACCGCGGCCGCAGGGGCGGGCGTGGAAGCGGCAGGGGACTCGGGCGACGTCTCCTCGGCCGGGTCCGGGGCCGGATCCGCGGCCGGTGCCTCCAGGATCACGTGCGCGTTGGTACCGCTGATGCCGAACGCCGAGATGCCCGCGCGACGCAGGTGGCCGTTGTCGGGCCAGGGCCGGGCCTCGGTGAGCAGCCGGATGTTTCCGGACTCCCAGTCGACGTGCGAGGTCGGCGCGTCGACATGCAGCGTCGGCGGCAGTTGCCCGTGCCGCATCGCCATGACCATCTTGATCACACCCGCCACACCGGCCGCCGCCTGGGTGTGCCCGATGTTCGACTTCACCGACCCCAGCCACAACGGCTCCACCCGGTCCCGGCCGTACGTCGCCAGCAGCGCCTGCGCCTCGATGGGATCGCCGAGCGTCGTCCCCGTGCCGTGCGCCTCCACCGCGTCCACCTCGGACGCCTCCAACCCGGCGTTCGCCAACGCCTGACGGATCACCCGCTCCTGCGACGGACCGTTCGGCGCGGTCAACCCGTTGGACGCCCCGTCCTGATTGACCGCCGAGCCCCGGACGACCGCCAGCACCCGGTGACCGTTACGGCGGGCGTCCGACAACCGCTCCAGCAGCACCAAGCCGGCGCCCTCACCCCACGCCGTACCGTCGGCCGCCTCGGCGAACGCCTTCACCCGCCCATCGGCCGCAAGCCCCCGCTGGCGGGAGAACTCGACGAACCCCGCCGGCGTCGCCATCACCGTCACACCGCCGGCCAACGCCAGTGAGCACTCCCCCGAGCGCAGCGCCTGCGCCGCCAGGTGGATCGCCACCAGCGACGACGAGCACGCCGTGTCCACCGACACCGCCGGACCCTCCAGCCCCAGCAGATACGACACCCGCCCGGAGGTCACACTCGTCGCCGTGCCCGTCGAGAGGTAGCCCTCCAGGTCGGGCGGCTGCGCCCCGGCGCCATAGCCCGAGGACCAGATGCCGGTGAACACGCCCGTCCGGCTGCCCCGCAACGACGTCGGATCGATCCCCGCGTCCTCGAACGTCTCCCACACCGTCTCCAGCAGCA
>NZ_JBFBOC010000081.1:0-1384 GCF_040685975.1 Kitasatospora sp. NPDC086791
TGCTGCTGGAGACGGTGTGGGAGACGTTCGAGGACGCGGGGATCGATCCGACGTCGTTGCGGGGCAGCCGGACGGGCGTGTTCACCGGCATCTGGGCATCCGGCTACGCGGGCGGAGTGGACCAGATCTCGCGCGACGCGGACGGCTATGTGGCCACCGGCACGGCGACGAGTGTGACCTCCGGGCGGGTGTCGTACCTGCTGGGGCTGGAGGGTCCGGCGGTGTCGGTGGACACGGCGTGCTCGTCGTCGCTGGTGGCGATTCACCTGGCGGCGCAGGCGCTGCGCTCGGGGGAGTGCTCACTGGCCCTGGCCGGTGGTGTGACGGTCATGGCGACACCCGCCGCCTTCATCGACTTCTCCCGCCAGCGGGGGCTTGCGGCCGATGGGCGGGTGAAGGCGTTCGCCGAGGCGGCCGACGGTACGGCCTGGGGTGAGGGCGCCGGCTTGGTGCTGCTGGAGCGGTTGTCGGACGCCCGCCGCAACGGTCACCGGGTGTTGGCGGTCGTCGCGGGAAGCGCGGTGAACCAGGACGGTGCGTCCAACGGCCTGACCGCGCCGAACGGTCCGTCGCAGGAGCGGGTGATCCGTCAGGCCCTCGCCAACGCCGGGCTGGAGGCGTCCGAGGTGGACGCGGTGGAGGCGCACGGCACGGGGACGACGCTCGGTGACCCCATCGAGGCGCAGGCGCTGTTGGCGACGTACGGCCGGGACCGGGTGGAGCCGTTGTGGCTGGGGTCGGTGAAGTCGAACATCGGCCACACGCAGGCCGCCGCCGGTGTCGCGGGCGTGATCAAGATGGTGATGGCGATGCGGCACGGGCAACTGCCGCCGACGCTGCACGTCGACGCGCCGAGCTCCCACGTCGACTGGTCGGCGGGCCAGGTCTCGCTGCTGACCGAGGCCCGGCCGTGGCCGGAGACGGGGCGTCCCCGTCGTGCGGGTGTGTCGGCGTTCGGTATCAGCGGTACGAACGCGCACGTGATCCTGGAGGCACCGGCCCCGGACCCGGCCGAGGAGACGTCGCCCGAGTCCCCTGCCGCCCCCGCGGCCGCGGTGCCGGTGCCGTGGCTGCTGTCGGCCAGGTCCGAACAGGCGCTCCGGGCCCAGGCCCGCAGGCTGCAGGCGTACGCGGCCAAGGCCCCCGACGAGGACGGAATCGCCGCCGCGCTCGCCGCGCGGACCCGGTTCGCCCACCGGGCCATGGTGACCGGACCGGAGGCACTGGCGGCCCTGCTGAGCGGGGAGGTGCATCCCGGGCTGGTGACCGGCGAAGCCCGCGACTCGGGCAGGTCGGCGTTCGTGTTCTCCGGTCAGGGTGGTCAGTGGGCGGGGATGGGGCGGGGTCTGTATCGCGAGTTCCCGGTGTTCGCGCGGGCGTTGGA
>NZ_JBFBOC010000082.1:0-1357 GCF_040685975.1 Kitasatospora sp. NPDC086791
CGGGCCTTCCCCCGCGGAAGTGGACACGCGTTCGGGGTTGTCATGCGGCTAGCGTGAGCCTAGCGGACTCCTGTCGGTGCCGGCGTTCGAAGTCCACCGGGCTGAGCTGTCCGTTCGCGGAGTGGCGCCTCCGGGTGTTGTAGCGGGTGAGCCAGCGAAAGACGCTGCGTCGGCAGAGCTCCGCTCCCGGATAGCGGTGGGCGCCTCGCAGGGTCTCGCGCTTGAGACTGGCGTGGAAGCTCTCGCAGGCGGCATTGTCGGCGGAGGAGCCGACCGCGCCCATGGACTGAGTCACGCCCAACTCGCCGCACAGAAGAGCGAATTCACGTGACGTGTACTGTGCCCCGTGATCGCTGTGGAAGGTCGAGCCGTCCAGACCGCCACGGGTTCGGGCCGCCATCCGCAAGGCGTCGGCGACGAGCTCGGTCCGCATGTGGCCGGCGATGGACCAGCCCACGACCCGGCGGCTGAAACAGTCCAGAACGGTGGCCAGGTAGAGAAACTCCCCGTCCCCGACCGGCAGATAGGTGATGTCACCCATGTACTTCAGCCCAGGTTCGAGGGCGGTGAAGTCCCGCCCGAACAGGTCCGGCACCGGCGTGGCCGACGGCTCGGCGATGGTGGTGCGCACGCGCCTGCGCAGGCGTATGCCCGCAATGGAGAACTTGCGCATCACCCGGGCCACCCGCTTGTGGTTGATCCTCCTGCCGTCGGCGCGAAGCTCGGCGGTGATCCGCGGGGAGCCGTAGGCACCGTCGGAGTCGGCGTGGACGGCACGGATCTCCTCGGCCAGGGCCCGATCGGCCGCTTCCTTGACCGCGCGTGGACCGGCGCCGTCCCGCCACTTGTAGTAGCTGGAGCGGTTCACGCCCAGGACCTGGCACAGCCGCTTCACGCCGAAGGCGTCCCGGTGGTCGTCGACGAACTGGAAGCGGCTCACCAGTGCGTCTCCCCGGCGAAATACTTGGCCGCCTTGCGCAGGATGTCCCGCTCGGCGGTCAGCTTCCGCTCGCTGGCCTCCAGTCGGCGGACCCGGTCCTCCAACTCCCTGATCCGCGCGGCGGCTTCACCGTCGGCTCCGGCCGGCAGCGGCCCGCGAGCGGCGGGTCCGGCGGCTGGTTGGGGCGTTCCGTTCTCCCCACGCGCCCGGAGCACCCACACGCGCAGGGCACCTCGGCTGACGCCCAGGTCGGCAGCGATGCCCTTGTAGGTCGCCCCGGGCGTGGACTCGTACAGGGCCACGGCGTCGGCCTTGAACTCGTCCGAGTAGTCCTTCATCGCCATCGGCGGTCTTCTCGCTTCCTCCGGATCACACAAGATCCAGTATCAGCGTGTCCACCACACAGGGGGAGGCCCC
>NZ_JBFBOC010000083.1:0-1162 GCF_040685975.1 Kitasatospora sp. NPDC086791
GGACTTCGATCTCTTCCGCATCTCCGAGGAGCACGAGATGCTTCGTGAGGCGGTGCGTTCGCTGGCCGAGGCGAAGATCGCCCCGTTCGCGGCGGAGGTGGACGAGCAGGGCCGGTTCCCGCAGGAGGCGCTGGAGGCGCTGCGGGGCAGTGATCTGCACGCGGTGCACGTGCCGGAGGAGTTCGGTGGTGCGGGGGCGGACGCGCTGGCGACGGTGATCGTGATCGAGGAGGTCGCGCGGGTGTGTGCGTCCTCGTCGTTGATCCCGGCGGTGAACAAGCTGGGGTCGCTGCCGGTGCAGTTGTCGGGTTCGGAGGCGTTGAAGGCGAAGTACCTGGGGGCGTTGGCCCGGGGTGAGGGGATGTTCTCGTACTGCCTGTCGGAGCCGGAGGCGGGTTCGGATGCGGCGGGGATGCGGACCCGGGCGGTGCGGGACGGTGATGTCTGGGTGCTGAACGGTGTGAAGCGCTGGATCACGAACGCGGGTGTGTCGGAGTTCTACACGGTGATGGCCGTGACCGACCCGGAGAAGCGGTCGAAGGGGATCTCGGCGTTCGTGGTGGAGAAGGGCGACGAGGGGGTGTCGTTCGGTGCTCCGGAGAAGAAGCTGGGGATCAAGGGGTCGCCGACGCGTGAGGTGTACTTCGACAATGTGCGGATTCCGGCGGACCGGATGATCGGTGCGGAGGGGACGGGGTTCGCGACGGCGATGCGGACGCTGGACCACACGCGGGTGACGATCGCGGCGCAAGCGGTGGGGATCGCGCAGGGTGCGCTGGATTACGCGAAGGGGTACGTGCGGGAGCGTCGGCAGTTCGGGAAGGCGATCGCGGAGTTCCAGGGTGTGCAGTTCATGCTGGCGGACATGGCGATGAAGCTGGAGGCGGCGCGGCAGTTGACGTACGCGGCTGCGGCGAAGTCGCAGCGGGGGGACGGGGATCTGACGTTCTTCGGTGCGGCGGCGAAGTGCTACGCGTCGGATGCGGCGATGGAGATCACGACGGACGCGGTGCAGTTGCTGGGTGGGTACGGGTACACGCGTGACTATCCGGTGGAGCGGATGATGCGGGACGCGAAGATCACGCAGATCTACGAGGGGACCAACCAGGTCCAGCGGATCGTGATGGCCCGCAACCTCCCGTAACCCCGCCCGACCTGTACG
>NZ_JBFBOC010000084.1:0-1100 GCF_040685975.1 Kitasatospora sp. NPDC086791
TGGCGGGTCTCGGTGGGGTCGATGACGTCGTCCACGAGGCCGCGTTCGGCCGCGTAGTACGGGTGCATCAGCTCGTTCTTGTATTCCTTGATCTTCTGGGCGCGCATGGCGTCCGGGTCCTCGGCGGCGTTGATCTCGCGGCGGAAGATGACGTTGGCCGCGCCTTCGGCGCCCATGACGGCGATCTCGTTGGTCGGCCAGGCGTAGGAGAGGTCCGCGCCGATGGAGCGGGAGTCCATGACGATGTAGGCGCCGCCGTAGGCCTTGCGCAGGATGAGCGAGATCCGCGGGACGGTGGCGTTGCAGTACGCGTAGAGGAGCTTGGCGCCGTGGCGGATGATGCCGCCGTGTTCCTGGTCGACGCCGGGCAGGAAGCCGGGGACGTCGAGCAGGGTGAGCAGCGGGATGTTGAAGGCGTCGCACATCTGGACGAAGCGGGCGGCCTTCTCGCTGGCGTTGATGTCCAGGACGCCGGCCAGGGACTGGGGCTGGTTGGCGATGATGCCGGTGACGTGGCCGTCGATGCGGGCGAGGACGCACAGGACGTTGGTGGCCCAGCGTTCGTGGATCTCCAGGTATTCGCCGTGGTCGACGATCTCCTCGATGACCTTGCGCATGTCGTAGGGGCGGTTGCCGTCGGCGGGGACGAGGTCGAGCAGGCTGTCGTTGCGGCGTTCGACGGGGTCGTCGCTGACCGCGGGCGGGGGCATCTCGCGGTTGTTCTGCGGCAGCAGTGAGAGGAGGTAGCGGACCTCCTCGATGCAGGACTGTTCGTCGTCGTAGACGAAGTGCGAGACGCCGGAGACGCCGGCGTGCACGTCGGCGCCGCCGAGGCCGTTCTGGGTGATCTTCTCGCCGGTCACGGCCTGGACGACGTCGGGGCCGGTGATGAACATCTGGGAGGTCTCGCGGACCATGAAGACGAAGTCGGTGAGCGCGGGGGAGTAGGCGGCGCCGCCGGCGCAGGGGCCGAGCATCACGGAGATCTGCGGGATGACGCCGGAGGCCTTGGTGTTGCGCTGGAAGATGCCGCCGTAGCCGGCCAGGGCGGTGACGCCTTCCTGGATCCGGGCGCCGGCGCCGTCGTTCAGCGACACCAG
>NZ_JBFBOC010000085.1:0-1030 GCF_040685975.1 Kitasatospora sp. NPDC086791
GGCGAAGCTGAGAACTTAAGCGCCAGTAAACGGCGGTGGTAACTATAACCATCCTAAGGTAGCGAAATTCCTTGTCGGGTAAGTTCCGACCTGCACGAATGGCGTAACGACTTCTCGACTGTCTCAACCATAGGCCCGGTGAAATTGCATTACGAGTAAAGATGCTCGTTTCGCGCAGCAGGACGGAAAGACCCCGGGACCTTTACTATAGCTTGATATTGGTGTTCGGTTCGGCTTGTGTAGGATAGGTGGGAGACTGTGAAGCAGCAACGCCAGTTGTTGTGGAGTCGCCGTTGAAATACCACTCTGGTCGTGCTGGATGTCTAACCTGGGTCCGTGATCCGGATCAGGGACAGTGTCTGGTGGGTAGTTTAACTGGGGCGGTTGCCTCCTAAAGGGTAACGGAGGCGCCCAAAGGTTCCCTCAGCCTGGTTGGCAATCAGGTGTTGAGTGTAAGTGCACAAGGGAGCTTGACTGTGAGACTGACGGGTCGAGCAGGTACGAAAGTAGGGACTAGTGATCCGGCGGTGGCTTGTGGAAGCGCCGTCGCTCAACGGATAAAAGGTACCCCGGGGATAACAGGCTGATCTTCCCCAAGAGTCCATATCGACGGGATGGTTTGGCACCTCGATGTCGGCTCGTCGCATCCTGGGGCTGGAGTAGGTCCCAAGGGTTGGGCTGTTCGCCCATTAAAGCGGTACGCGAGCTGGGTTTAGAACGTCGTGAGACAGTTCGGTCCCTATCCGCTGTGCGCGTAGGAGTGTTGAGAAGGGCTGTCCCTAGTACGAGAGGACCGGGACGGACGAACCTCTGGTGTGCCAGTTGTTCTGCCAAGGGCATGGCTGGTTGGCTACGTTCGGGAGGGATAACCGCTGAAAGCATCTAAGCGGGAAGCCTGCTTCGAGATGAGCACTCCCACCTCCTTGAGAGGGTAAGGCTCCCAGTAGACGACTGGGTTGATAGGCCGGATATGGAAGCCCTGTGAGGGGTGGAGTTGACCGGTACTAATAGGCCGAGGGCTTGTCCTCAG